>JBCCWH010000062.1:0-19025 GCA_039193915.1 Planctomycetota bacterium | reverse complement strand
GCCGGCGGCGGTCCTCAGGGGGTCACAGGATGCGGTTCGTGGTGGTCAGAGCCGGTTCCTTGGTTTCCCGCCCGAAGTCAGGCGAGAAGGAAAAGTTTACCGAGGTGAACGGCGTTGTCAAGCGTGCCGCCCGGGTGTGGAAAAACTTTATCCCGCCCCCCGCCCTACCGCCCTGCTCCGGGGCGATGGCGGGTGTGGAGGCGGGGGCGCGCGGGGGGTGGCTGGCCGCCTGGCGGACACAACATGCCGATGTGAAGGACTCGCCAAGTCTTTGAGAACCTCCAGAATCACAGCCGCCCAGGCAGCATCGACCTCTCGCCCCACACTCTGCCCCGACATCCAGAACCGGGCCTTTCACCTCAAGGCGCTCGACAATCGCGACATCCTGCATCGCGAGATTTTGCGCTACTGCGTTTTGCGTCACATCGCCTGCACGGTATGGGTGCGGTACAATCCCGCCCCGCCGCCGCATGCTGCACAAACAAACCGTTTGCCGGGGAATCCGGTGGACAGGTGGGGTGCCAGAGCGGACGAATGGAACGGTTTTGAAAACCGTCGTGCCCTCACGGGTACCGTGGGTTCGAATCCCACCCCCACCGCTTTTTTCGAACGGACAAGGCGCGAATGTCGCCTGAAAAAACAAGGAAAAGATCGATGCGACATGGATCGAAACTACTGATTCTGCTGCCCACCCTGCTGGTTTGCCTGCTGCTCTGCGGGACTGCGGCGGCGGATGAGGCGCTCGCGGGGGCGTGGGAACTATCGCAGTTTGGTGACAACGAGCCTGAGGACGGTCAGCGTGTCGTGTACGCGTTTGGCGAGTCGACAGTCCAAGTCACGATCGAGTCGTCGGGCACGTCGGCGTCGTGGGAACTTGCGTACAGCGTGTCGGACGGCAAGCTGACGATTGAGCCGGGCGAGGGGCTGGGCGATCCGGCGCCGGTGACGTATGTGTATACGGTTGAGGAGGACGTGTTGACGCTCCAGCAAGAGGCCGAGGAAGGCCGGGCCGAGCCGCCGAAGATCGTGTTCGCACGGCCAGCGGAGTAAGCGGGGCCGCCCCGCTCAGCACCCCGCGACGAGAAACAACAGCGCGCCCAGGCCGATACCGGCCTGGGTTTTTTATGCGTTTTCCGCCTGTTTTTTCGGGTTTTCAGGCCGCGCTGATTCCTAACACATTGCTCATCATTCGCTAACACGACGGGTTTATCTTTCCGCGCATCGAGAGGGTGTTCGGGCCGTGCGGTCCCGTCCCGATCGGCAATGGAGACACCACAGTGTTTAGCAAGACAGGATTCAAAGTGCTCGGGCTGGCGGCTGCGACCGCGACTTCCCTGGGGATCGGCGGCTGCGACAAGGCCGGGCTCGACGTCGACATCGACGGCTCGTCGACGGTCTTCCCGATTACGGAAGCGGTCGCCGAGGAGTTCCGCGAAGACCACGGCGGCACGCGGGTGACGGTCGGTGTGTCGGGCACGGGCGGCGGCTTCAAGCGTTTCGCGGCTGGCGAGATCGACATCTCCGACGCGTCGCGCCCGATCAAGCAGAAAGAGATCGACGCATGTGCCGAGAACAACGTCGAATTCATCGAGATCCCCGTGGCGTACGACGGGCTCTCGATCGTCGTGAACCCGGCGAACACCTGGGCCGACGACCTGACGGTCGAAGACCTGCAGAAGATCTTCCTCGAGGGTTCGACGGTCGAGACCTGGGCGGATGTGCGCGAGGGCTGGCCCGAGACACCGATCAAGCTGTTCATCCCGGGCACGGACTCGGGCACGTTCGACTACTTCAAGGAAGTTGTCGCGGGCAAGGAAGGTTCGATCCGCAGCGACGTGACGGCCTCGGAGGACGACAACGTGCTGGTCAACGGGATCGCAGGCGACGAGGGTGCGATCGGCTTCTTCGGCTGTGCGTACTACTTCGAGAACACCGACAAACTGCGTGCGGTGACGATCAACGGTGTCGGCCCGACGGCGGAGACGATCGAAAACGGCACCTACGCCCCGTTCAGCCGCCCGCTGTTCATCTACGTGAGCAAAGCGTCGGCCGAGGAGGAGCACGTACAGGCGTTCGTCGAGTTCTACCTCGATAACGGCCCGGCGCTGGCGCAGGAAGTCGGCTACGTCCAACTCCCCGCCCCGATCCAGAGCGCGATCCGTGCCCGTTGGGAGGCCCGCACCACTGGCACACTCTTCCTCGATGAGAACGGCGAAAAGGTCCACGGCCCGCTGACGGATATCTACAACTAACCCTGCCCCGTGAGGGGAGAAGCCCTCGACAGGTCGGCCCAGCGGTCGGCTTGTCGATTCCCGTTCCACCCAACGCGACCTGACGCCATGACCCAGCTCCAAGCCGGCCGCATCCTGATCCCCGAGCGTCGCCGCTCTGTCGTGAAGCGCGACTTGAGCGAGCTTGTGATCCGTGTCGCGCTGACGGCGTGCGGCGCGATGACGGTCGTGTGTACGACGCTGATCATCTACGTCCTCGCAAGCAACGGGCTCAAGTTTTTCGGCATCGCGGATGTCTCGCCGTGGAAATTCTTCACCGGGACCGAGTGGGCCCCGCTGCTGGCCACACCGCCCAAGTTTGGTGTGCTGCCGCTGGTGATGGGGACGCTGCTGGTGGCGGTGATCGCGATGTGTGTCGCGCTGCCCTTGGGGCTCCTGGCGGCGATCTGGCTGAGCGAGTATGCCTCGCCTCGGGCGCGGGCGATCGTGAAGCCGACGCTGGAGCTGCTGGCGGGGATCCCGACGGTGGTGCTTGGTTTTTTCGCGTTGATGGTGATCACGCCGGTGCTTCAGGGGGCGTTCAACTGGACGGGTTTTATCGAGTTTGATGCGTTCAGCGCGATGTCGGCGGGGCTTGCGGTGGGGTTTTTGTGCCTGCCGACGGTGTGCTCGCTTTGTGAGGATGCGCTTCGGATGGTGCCGGACGCGCTGCGTCAGGGCTCGTTGGGGCTGGGCGCGAGCCGGTTCGAGACAGCGGTCCGGGTGCTGATCCCCGCGGCGCTGTCGGGGATCGTGTCGGCGTTTCTGCTGGCGATGGCGCGTGCGGTGGGCGAGACGATGATCGTCGCGATCGCGGCGGGGTCGATGGCGGTGTTTACCGCCGACCCGTCGAGCCAGGTCCAGACGATCACGGGTCACATGGTGTCGATGTTCCTGGGCGATGTGAGCAACTTCGGTGTGGAGTACTACTCGAGCTACGCCGTGGGGGCGTTGCTGTTCCTGATGACCCTCACGATGACTTTTGCCGGGCACCTGGTCCGCAAGCGATACCGTCAGGCCTACGAATGAAAACTGCTGCACCCTCACTAAAGAATGCGCCGCGGCGCTCCAACCTCGGCCGACAGCGCACCGAGCAGGCGTTCAAGGCCGTTTGCCTGGTCGCGCTGGTGGTCACGTTCGGCGTGCTGCTGACGCTGCTCGCCTCGGTCGCGTGGATGGGGGTCAAGTACCTCGACTTTGGCTTCCTGACCGGTTTGCCTTCGCGGCACCCCGAGAAGGCGGGTGTCATGCCCGCGTTGATGGGCACGCTGTGGGCTTGCCTGATCTGTGCGTTGACTGCGATCCCGATCGGCGTCGCGACCGCGGTGCTGCTGGAGGAGTATCGGCCCAAGAACAGCCTCGGGCGGTGGCTGATGGATGTCCTCCAACTCAACATCACGAACCTCGCGGGCGTGCCGTCGATCGTCTACGGCGTGCTTGGGCTGACGGTCTTTGTCTACGTGTTTCAGACCGCGGCGACCGCCTCGGGGCCGGACGCGTGGTCGCTCTCGATCGGCTCACCCAGCGGCTGGTTCTACCTCCAGCTCCCGATGGGCCGCAGCGTACTGGCGGGCGGGCTGACGCTGGCGTTGGTGATCATGCCGGTGATTATCACGGCGGCGAGCGAGGCGATCCGCGCGGTGCCGTCTTCGCTCAAGCAGGCGTCGCTGGCGTTGGGGGCGACGCGTTGGCAGACCATCCGCCGGGTCGTGCTACCCAAGGCGCTGCCGGGCATCGCGACGGGTTCGATCCTCGCGATGAGCCGGGCGATCGGGGAGGCGGCACCGGTGCTGATGATCTCGGGGGCGGTGTTCCTGACGTTCGCCCCGCGCAACCTGATGGACAAGTTCACGGTGATGCCGCTGCAGATTTATAGCTGGGTTGGCAAGCCGCAGGAGGAGTTCCACCAGGTCGCGGCGACGGGGATCGTTGTCCTGCTCGCCGTGCTGCTGCTGTTCAACGGCACTGCCGTCTTGATCCGCCAACGTGCCCAGCGCATGGGCTGAAGCCGTATCCAACCGCACTACCACGACAGAAACGCCAACAGGAGCCACACGATGACCCTGATCTCCAACGACCGAGGACTCGACATGACCGCTTCCGCCGACGCTTCGTTCCCCGGCGATCTGATCGATCGGCCGCCGCTCCAGCCCGAGCCCGTCGCGACCAAGCCGATGATCCGCATCAGCGGGTTCGACTGCTTCTACGGCAGTACGCAGGCGATCTTCAACCAGACGATGGACATCGCCGAGAACCAGGTCACCGCGCTCATCGGGCCCAGCGGCTGCGGCAAGAGCACCCTGCTCCGCTGGATCAACCGTATGAACGACGAGATCCCCAGCGCCCGCGCCCAGGGCAGCATCACGATCGACGGCCAGGAGATCCTCGGCAAGGGTGTCGATCTCGTCGAGCTCCGCCTCAAGGTCGGCATGGTCTTCCAGAAGCCCAACCCCTTCCCCAAGTCGATCTACGACAACGTCGCGTTCGGGCCACGGCTGCACTACAAGCTGAGCCGGTCCGAGGTCGACGGCATCGTCGAACACTCGCTCACCCGGGCGGGGCTGTGGGACGAGGTCAAGGATCGGCTCAAGGAATCGGCGCTGGGGCTCTCGGGCGGGCAGCAGCAGCGGCTGTGCATCGCACGGACGATGGCGGTCGAGCCGACGGTGATCCTGATGGACGAACCCTGCTCCGCACTGGACCCCAAGTCTACTGCGCGGATCGAGGAACTCGTCGACGAGCTGCGTGGGAGCTACACCATCCTCATGGTCACCCACAACATGCACCAGGCCGCCCGTGTCTCCGACGAAACCGCCTTCATGTTCCAGGGCAAACTCATCGAGCACGGCCGAACCGAGCAGGTCTTCCACCAGCCCCGGGAGAAGCAGACCGAAGACTACATCCGCGGGCGGTTTGGCTGACCCGGCGTTCACCTTTACTGAAAAGAACAGCAGCCGTCCTTTCGGGCGGCTGCTGTCGTGGTGTCGTGCGTTGTGATTGCCCGCCGCGTTACGGCGAGAAGATCAGGATCACGAGTTGGCCGCTGCTGGTCCACTCGACCCGGCCGGTGGTTTTCCAGTCGCCGCCGCCGACCCCGCCGCCGTCGATCATGGCGTCGACCTGCTCGGCCGCTTCCTCAGGGACGTTGTTCAGGAGCAGCGAGTTGCCGGTCGTGTGGGTGTCGGTCCCCGAGCCGGTCAGGTCGAAGCCGCCGCCCGCCGACGAGTGGATCGTCGCGTAGAGGTAGGCGTAGGTGCCGAAGGGGTTCTCGGCCTTGGTCATGGGGTCGTCCAGATACGGGCCGTTCCAGCCGCTCGTGCTCTGGTCCATCGAAAGCCGGTGGTGCGTCGCGGTGGCGTAGCTGTCGCTGCCGTACTCGAGCGCGAGCGTACCCGTGTCGGTGTAGTAGCGGGTGCAAGCCGACTTGAGCGCATCGGCGGTCGCGACGATCCGCGCGGCCTTGGCCTTATCCGCAGCTTTCGAGAACTGCGGCACGATCAGCGCCGCCAAGATCCCCATCACGACCACAACGATCATGATCTCGATCAGCGAAAAGCCATTGCGACGACGGTTGGTCTTCTGTTTCACGGGATTCTGCCTCCAAGTTCCTGGTCCAAAGACGGTGTGGTAGACCACACGGCCTACGCCCCCCTGGCAAACGCCCCGGGCTGAAACTAACTTCGGCCGCTTCGTGTCAAGCCAATAGCACGCGGGCTCGCCATATTTCTGCTCACGCTACAAGCTGTAGCGTCTGTAACGATTACGGAGGGGGCTGCGTGTGACACCGGGGGCCACGCTGGCGTTATCGCTCTCAGTAACAGGCGAACCCTGGCATCTCGCAACACGCCGACTCCCACGCAGACAGGCGTGCACCGCGGCCGATCGAGTCGAGCCAGCGGGGCCTCAGGCAGCCCGTGTCTGATAATGCATAAGCTGAGCTACACCTTCGCCGCGACGTCGTCGCGACGGAACGCCAGCTTGGGCGGCGCCGGGTCTGCCCCACCGCCCTGCTTGGTGCAGAGGACCCAGTGCTTGTCGGCGATCTCGTGGAGCCGGGCGTCCGGGCCGCCGTAGCCGCCCTCGGGGTTCTGCTGGTCGATGTGCGGGGCGCAGGTGTACCCAGCCGGGAAGTCGTCGCCGATGATCGCGCCGTCCATCACCGTCGGTAGACGATCAACACGATGGCCCAGAACGGGCATCGACTTCAAGAGACCCTTGGTGTATGGGTGGATCGGGTTGTTGAAGATGTCGTAGACACTCGCATACTCAACGATCCGGCCCGAGTACATCACGGCGACGACGTCCGCGTTCTCCGCGACCACGCCGAGGTCGTGCGTGATCAGCATGATGGCCATCTGCTTGTCGTGCTGGAGCTTGCGCAGCAGCTCGAGGATCTGCGCCTGGATCGTCACATCCAGCGCTGTCGTCGGCTCGTCGGCCAGCAGCAACGCGGGCTGGCACGCCAGCGCCATCGCGATCATCACACGCTGACGCATCCCGCCCGAGAGCTGGTGGGGGTACTCCTTCAAACGCGCCGCGGCGTCGGCGATCCCGACATCGTCCAGCGCCTTCGTCGCGATCGCCACGGCGTCGGACTTGCTCACCTGCTGGTGCAGCAAGATCGCCTCGAGGATCTGCTCGCCGATCGTGTAGACCGGGTTGAGCGAGGTCATGGGCTCCTGGAAGATCATCGCGATCTCGTTGCCGCGGACTTCGCGCATCGCGCGGTCGTCGTTGAGCAGGAGGTTCTTGGGCGTCTCTTTGGGGTCGTCGGTCCACCAGATCTCCCCGCCGTCGGTTCGGCCCGGGGGGTGGGGGATGAGTTGCAGCACCGACAACGCGGAGACGGACTTGCCCGAGCCCGACTCGCCGACGACGGCCAGGGTCTGGGCCGGGTAGATCGACATCGACACGCGGTCGGCGGCCTGAACCCGTCGGCCTTTGGGCCCGCCGGGGAAGCTGACCGAGAGCTGGTTGATGTTGAGGACGGGGGTTTCGTCTGGCATGGTGTCGTCCGCGTGCGTCGGGGTGTCTGTGTTTAGTCGGTGGTCTTGTGGGCGCGGGGGTCGAGCGCGTCGCGCATCGCCTCGCCGACCATGTTGTAGGCGAAGACGGTGAGGAAGATCGCGATGATCGGGTACATCGCCAGCCACCAGTAGAACTTGCCACCCACGCCCTGTGCGTTGGAGAGCATCTGGCCCCAGCTCGGCTCGTTCTCAAGCCCCAGCCCGATGAAGCTCAGCGTCGCCTCGGTGAGGATCATCCCCGCGATGCCGAAGCTGGCCGAGACCAGCACGGGCGTCACGCCATTGGGCAGCATGTGCTTGAACAGCAGCGGGAAGAGCCCAGTGCCCGAGGCCCGCGCGGCCATGACGTAGTCCATCTTCCGCAGCTTCAGGAACTCGGCCCGGGTAAACAGCGCGTAGCCCACCCAGCCGGTGAGCCCGAGCACCGTCATCATCAACACCAGGTCGCGCCCCCAGAACGCGACGATCGCGATGAGCAGGAAGATCACGGGGATGGCGCTGAAGACCTCGACCAGCCGCATACCGATCAGGTCGACCCAGCCCGAGAAGTAGCCCATGAGCCCGCCGACGAAGACACCGATGGTCACGGCGATGCCGGTCGCGACAAACCCGATCGCCAGCGCGATCCGCGCCGCGTGGATCATCCGGCTGGCCAGGTCCTGGCCCTCCGCGGTCGTGCCCATCAGGAACAGCCGGGTCCGCTGCGGCGTCTGGGCGAGCGCGTCGATCTCGTCCATCGCCTTACGCACCACCGGCGGCGACGCGCTGGGCTTCGCTTCGTACTCGGCCCGGTAGCCAGCCACCGTGGCGTAGGCGTCTTCAATCGTGGTGCCCGTCTGCACCTGGTCGTCGAACAGGTCGAAGCGGGTCAGCGCCTTGGTCCGCATGTCCCGAGCGATCTCTTCCTCCGTCGGGTGGTAGCCCGGCGTTGCAAAACGCTGGTCGATCGGCAGGTCCGCCAGCGTGTCGCCCGGCGAATACGGGATCAACGCATAAAGCGCCCAATCGATCTGACCCTCGGCCTGCATCGTCCGGTACTTCGCGTAGCTCGTCGTCTCCGGCGGGCTGATCCGCATCATCGGAATCGACAGCACCCCGCCAATCACAAGCGTCAGCCCGAACAGCGTCAACAGCCAGAGCTGCACTCGCTTGAGGTTGTAGACGCTCAGTACCCAGCCGCCCAGCAGCACCGCATAAAGCAGGATATGGGTGATCCAGAACTTCCAGACATCGCCGATCGCGCTCTTGTAGGCGGTGAGCTTGGCCTTTACGTCGGCATCGGCGGCGTCAGCATTTTCAAGGATCGTGGAGTACATGTCCGCCGCCCCACTCAGCGCTGCCGAGAGCGCATGGAGCTCGCGGACCGCCGCGAAGATCGACGCCGCGATGTACGTCGCACAGACGACGCCCAGCCAGACCCAGACCTTGCCCTTGGGCCCGCGTCTGAACAAGACCAGCGCGAGCGCGAGGAAGAAGCCGACGAGGAGGACGACGTCCATCGCCGTGAACGCCCGGTACATCGGGCTGGTCAGCGTGGCCCCGCCTGGGGCGGCGTCGGTCGTCTTCATCAAGACGGGGTGCGTGTTCGCCAGGATCGGCGCGAACACCGCAAGCAGGCCGACAAGCCCGACCCACACGATGCCCAGCCGAGCGCCCCACGCCCCGAGCAACTTGAGCCCGACCGTGCCCAGGTAGCTGCGTCGCGGGCGCAGCACGTTCAGCGCGGCGGGCGCGTCGATCGGGGGCGGCGTCTTGTCGGGGGTCTGTGTCATACGCGGGTCTGTCGGATCGGTGGAACAGCGAAGCGGGACGGCCGGGACGGACTACTCGAAGCTCACACGCGGGTCGGCTACGGCGTAGCAGATGTCACGGATCAACTCACTGGCGAGCCCCAGCAGCCCGGCAAACAGCGTCGTCGCGAGAATCAATTCGCGGTCTTTCTGGAACGCCGCCTCGACGGCGAGGAAGCCCATGCCCTGGATCGTGAAGATGCGTTCGACCACAACCGAGCCGACGATCATCGCGGGGATAATCGCGGCCGCGACCGTGATCAGCGGCAGCAGCGAGTTGCGGAACACGTGGCGGAACAGCACGTCGCGGTCGCTCACGCCCTTGGCCCGTGCGGTGCGGACGAAGTCGGAGGAGAGGTTGTCGAGCACCGAACCACGCATGAGCTTGGAGAGCAGCGCAAAGCCGGTGTAGATCAGGCAGAGCACGGGGAGCACGAGGTGCCAGATGCGGTCCAAGAGCCAGCCGCGCGACTCGGGCATGTAGTCGGGAAAGAGTTTGAAGCGGAATTCAAGCCAGCCGATCAGGATCAGCCCGATGATGCCGAGCGTGACGAGCCCGGTGCCTTTGGGCGGGCGTTTGCCTTGCAGGAGCTTGGGGCCGTAGCCGATCAGCAGGCCGATGAGCAGGAGGACGCCGAGCGGGATGAGTGCGCAGATCAGGACATGGGCCGCGAAGCCCGCGCTGTGGGAGAAGCCAGCCATCGTGGGGAGGAAGGGCATGGCGTCGGCTTCGAGCTTGTTGAGCCCGCCGGTGGGGAACCAGTTGAGCCGTTGGTTACTCGCGAGCATCGCGATGAGCAGCACGCCCGCGCCGATGCGGGGGAAAGACCAGAAGCCCAGGAGCACAGAACCCGAGGCGATATCGAACGCACCGCCCCGGTGCCGCGCGGCGTAGATGCCGATGAGGATCGCGACGATGTAGATCAGCGGGAACGTGATGAGGTTCAAGAGCAGCGTGATCGGCAAGGCCTGCATGATCTTGTCGCTGACCTTCTCTTCGCGGATCGTCCGCCCCAGGTCGGGCGACTTCAATGGCCACGCCGCGGGCCGGGTAAACAGGATGCGGTCCAGCCCACCGGCCTCGTAGCGCAGACTCCTGACCAGTTCGATGCGTGCCTCCTCGACAGTCTCGGCCTCAACCATAGACTTCGTCGCAAGATCGCGGTCTTCTTCAGTCCGCGAGATCCGATCGAACAAGCTGACCCCGGCCCCCTTGGGGTCTGCCAGCGCTTCACTCACCTCGTCCGCGACGTCAGCGACCGGGCGCTGCTCGTACGACGCGATAGAACGGATCGCGGCACCGATCTGACCGCGCTGCCCCTCGTTGAGCCAGGCGTGCGCCTCGGCGACCGGCTCCGCCGCTTCCGCGTTGGCCGCGTCATGCGCCTCCTTGTCCTCGGGATCAATTGCCTCGCTGGAGGTGCGGAACCCAAGGGGCGAGACCTGGTTGAGCCAGCGGCCGTACTGGACCACCAGTGGGCGGTCCAGCCCGTAGCGCCGCATCATGTAGGCCTTCTGCTGCTTGGCCTCCTCACCGACGGTCTGGTCCCCGGTCTGCTCCAGCGCCGCGCCGAACCCGCCCGGCGCCATCGCCATCACGAAGAACACGACCAGCGTGACGCCGAGCAGGGTCGGCACCATCAGCAGCAGTCGTCGGAGGATATAGCTCAGCATCGAGTCGCTCGGCGGTAGACGGGGGTATCCAGAAAGCCAGCCAGACCATCACGCCCCACGGCTACTGGCGGGGAAGCTGCTCATTGCCCGGGACATAGAACTCGTCCCAGTTCACAAAGTCGTAGAGCGTTGTTTCCTCGGCGTTGCGGAAACGGTCGTCGACGAGGCGGATATTGCGCGAGTTGAAGAGGAAGGTATAGGGCTGCTCTTCATGCAGGATCCGGTGGACCTCGTGCCAAAGCTGATACCGCTTTTCCTTGTCCAGCTCGAAGCGGGCCGCCTCGAGCGCCGCGTCAAGCTCGTCGCTGCGGAACGAGCCGTAGTTGTCCCCGCCGTCGGCGATGCTGTCGGAGTGGAACATCTGATAGACATCGCCCTCAGGCCCCCCGGCCCCCCAGCCCAGCGTGATCGCGTCGAAGTCACGCGCATCCATCTTCTCAAGCATCGAGTTCCATTCCTGCCCGTTGAGCTCCACGACGATCCCCGCCTCGTTCATGGTCTGCTGGATCGCGACCGACATCATCCGGTAGCTTTCGGATACTGCGGGGTAGGTGATCTCGAAGCGGAACTGCTCGCCCGCTTCGTTCTCCAAAACATCGTCACCGTCGCGGTCTTCCCAGCCCGCCTCCTTCAGCAGCGCCAGCGCACGCTCGGGGTCGTAGGGCCAGGGCTCGATGTTGGGGTCGTCCTGATTACCCAGCGGGTGGAACGGGCCGTTGGCGACACGTGCCGTGCCGTTCATCAACCGCTCGGTCATCTGCTGCCGGTTGGTGAGCATCGTCAAGGCCTGACGCACCCTTCGGTCGGCGAACAGGGGCTTGGCCGTGTTCCAGCCAAGATACCGGTAGCCGCCGTTGACGATCGAGTACTCCATCCAGCGGCGCCCCTCGCGGAGGTTCTCATCGTCGCGGAAGTTGAGGTACTCATCGGGCTGCACCCGCAGGTTGTCGAACTCGCCGTTGCGGAACGCCGTCACCAGTGCCGGGCGGGTCGTGAAAATCTTGAAGACCATCCGGGACAGCGCCGGCTTAACGCTCCAGTAGTTCTCATTGCGGACCAACACTGTCGCGTCCGTCCCGGGCCGCCACTGGGTGGGGTCTTCCTGCAGCCGGTAGGGGCCGGAGCCATAAAGCAGACCCGGCAGTGTGTTGAACTCGTCGGGCGTGAATTGGCTGTAGTACTCCTCGGAGAGTATCTCCATCTGCGCACAAGTCTCGAAGCCCAGGAAGTAGGTGTCTTTCAAGGTAAACACCACCTCGTAGGGGCCGTTGGCAACCACACTCTCGATGCGGTCCAAAGCGGTCCGCGCTCGGGGCGCGGCGATGTCGGGGTTCATCACCCAGTTGTAAGTGAAAACAACGTCGGCGGAGGTGAGCGGCTCACCGCCCGAGAACCGCACATCCTTTCGCAGTTGAAAGGTAATCGTCATGCCGTCGTCGCTGACTTCCCACGACTCGGCGAGGCATGGACGCCAGACCTCGATGTCGTCCCAGTCCCGCTTCGCCAGGGTCTCCAGCACCTGCCACTGGATATAGCTGCCCACGGTATCGCCGGGGATGTACGGGGTGAGCTTGGGGATGACACTGTTCACCGCCGTGACGTACCAGTCGCCTTCTGCGTAGTCGGGGTTGCTGTGGTTGGCCAGGCGTCGCTGCTCGAACCCGTTGGGCAGTGCGTCGGCCGCGGCGTCCAGCGAGATACCCGGGTTTTCGCCCAGCGAGACCCCGCTGTTGCCCTGGGCCGCGTTTTCCTGGAGGACCTCGATCAGCCGTTCGACACCGCCCTTGAGCGCGTTGTTTTCCTCACGCAGGTCGCGGACGGTCTTGTCGTAGCTGGAGATCGCGTTTTGCTGCTTCTCCATCGCGGCCATGAGCCCGTCCATCCGGTCCCAGTTGCGGCTGCTGCCGACCGCGCTGATCCAGATCGAGACGATGGCGACGATGATCAGGACCGCCAGCACAAACTCTTTCATCCCAAATCGGTTGTCCATGAGGGCTTCCTCTTTCTACGTCGGTACTCGGCCCCGAAAAAAGGCGGAGATTCCGGGGGCAGGGTTCAGGGGATCAGTTCTTGTCCGTCCGTGGGTCGAAGCGTTCGCGGAGCGCATCGCCCATGAAGTTCAGGCTCATCAAGGTCAGCCCGAGCAGCACGCTCGGGAACACCAGCAGCCACCAGTTAAACGGCAGCTCGGGCATCGCGATCGAAGGCAGCTCGCCCACGCCCTTGGACGCGAGTTGGCCCCAGCTCGGCATCGGGGCCTCGACGCCGATCCCCAGGAAGCTCAGGAAGCTCTCCTGCAGGATCGCCTGGGGCACGGCCAGGGTCGTATACACGACGATCGGGCCGATCAGGTTCGGTAACAGGTGCACGCGGATGATGCGCATCGTGCCCATGCCCTGCGCCCGGGCGGCCTCGATAAACGGCTGGCTGCGGAGCGAGAGGACCTGGCCACGGATGACGCGGGCCATCGTCAGCCAGCTCACCCCGCCGATCGCGGCGACGAGCGTGACGAGGTTGATGGGCTTGATGCCGTAGGGCTGCCACTCGAGGAGCGCGACAAGTCCCTCGGGGAGGACGCCTTGGCCGTCGGCGTTCATGCCCACCAACAGCGGAATCATGACGATCAGCCAGAGCGCCGCGATGACAGTCCCAATCAGCATCAGCGCGGTAAACAGGCGGACGACAAAGCGGAGCAGGTCCGGCAGCGCGAGGCCTTTAGGCCCAGTGGCTTTGATCAACAGCCAGGCAAGGCCGCCGAGCAAGGCGACCCCGGCTAACGCGACAACGATGTACAGCGCAGGGGTTATCTCCCAGAGCCAGATCGCCCAGCCGGGCAGGTTCACGACGCCGTCCTTGAGGTTATCGACGATCCCTTCGACCGCGACGGAGAGCATCACGACGAGCAGCAGGTACGGGAGCCCGTAGAAGATATCGACGACGCGCATCATGAAGGCGTCGGTGCGTCCGCCGAGGTAGCCCGACGCTGCGCCCCAACTGACGCCGATGAAGACGGAGATGAGCGCGGCGCAGATGCCGATCCCCAGCGAGATCGCCCCACCCAGGAGGCAGCGTACCAGCAGCGATCGGCCGAACTGGTCGGTCCCCAGCGGCTCGAAGAAGCGGTAGGTCTCGCCGCCCTCCTCGGGCTGGTAGGTGATCGTGCCCGGGCCCTGCGTCTGGGCCGACTCGGCCAGGCGCTGGTCGTTAAACCGCGTGCCCTTGCCCGCGTCGGTGTAGCTCGGGCTGCCCAGCGTCCACGGGATTGTCAGGAAACACGGCAGCGCGATCAGCAGGAGCAGCACCGTGCCAAAACGCCCAGCGGTCAATCGCGGCAGACCCGTTCTCGGGGTCGCGGCGGCATCGGGCGGGCTGGCATCGACGGCTGAACTCATGACACGGGATGATACCGCAAGCCGACGGCCAATGCGGGGCGACCCTAGGGTTGTGGCAATTCGTAGACCTGTCACGTTACAAGCCGCACCGCTACGCGGTGCCGGGGGACGCGGGAATTGCAAAACAGGTTCGCCCCGGCGTCGCGTAGCGACGCGGCGATGGGGTGAGAAGTGATGGTAACCCGGCTGCCACGCATGCCCTTAGCCCCACGCCTCGGCGTACTTGTCGGGCTTGAACCCCACCGTCACGCGCTTGCCGTCGATCGCGAACGGCCGCTTCACGAAGTACCCGTTGCCGACCAGCGCTTTGAGCGCCTCGGCGTCCGACATCGCGTCGAGCTTCGCCTTCATGCCCTCCTGGCGGTACTGGATGCCCGAGGTGTTGAACAGGTTGCGGATCGTGAAGCCCGCGGCCAGCGCCGTCTTGAACTCGGCCTGGGTCGGGGTCTTTTCGATCACGGGGATGAACGTGTAGTCCACGCCATGGGCATCGAGCCACTTCATCGCGTCGCGGCAGGTAGAGCACTTCTTGTAGCCGTAGAACTTCTGGGGCATGAGATCGATCTCCAATACATTTGAGCAGAATCAAAATCTGTCGTGTTAGCCGCCGCCCAGCGGGCGGCGTGGGTGCTTCCTGTCCCCCGACGCGCCGCCCGCTGGGCGGCGGCTAAACAAGTCAGTTCGCTATGGAGCGATGGTGCCTTCCAACGCCGCCCGCGTCGCCTGCGCAGCACGGTCGTTCTCGAAGTACCCCAGGTGCGACTTCATGAACGCCGCGCCCTTGATGCGCGAGCGCGTGCAGCGCACAGCCGTGTCGATCGGCGACTTGCCGTCATGCAGCCGAAACACCTCGCCCGTGCCGAACGCCAACAGGTCGTACTCGTCCCACACATTGGTCCAACGCCCGATCGTCGTCGGCAGCGTCACGGGCTCTTCGCCCTCGAACGGCGCAAGCCCTTCACGCGGGTCGAGCAGATGGAAAAACGCGGGCTGGCTGCCCAGTGTCACAAACGCCTCGATGTGCAGCGGGTCGTCGGGCCGGACCGCCATGTCGAACGACACCACCCCGCCCAGCGAGTGCGCGACCACCTTGATCGGTTGGCCCGCCCGGCCCGCGTCCTCGCCGAGTTCTTGGTCGATCACGGCCCGCACCCGCTCGTGGATCTTCCGCCGATAGGTATGGCTCTGATAAACGATCACATCCGCGATGAACGGCAGCGACTGCTGCGTCAGCCAGAGGCGGGCCTCCTGGAACTTGTCGCCGAGGTAGCCGTGGACGTTGGCGCGGGTATTCGTGCTCTGCCGCCGCGACTGCTCGCGCAGGATGCTGGAGCGGCGGAGGTCGCCGCGTTGGCTCTCGACCCATGCCCGGGCCTTGGTCGCGCCGCGCCGCATCGGCCGCGCGATCGCGTCGCGCACCATCGTGCCGAAGTTCGTGCTCCGCTGCTCGTACCGCGCGATCACCTTGTGCAGGTACGTGTCGTCCGCGCCGAGGTCGCCCCAGTACACGGGGATCAGCCGATACCCCTCCCCCAGCCGACGCTGCATCGCCTCCGCGTAGCCCGCGACCTTCTCGGCGCGGCGCATCGCGATCCCATGAATCATCACCACCGGCTCGGGTTCGGGCATCGACATCCCGCGATTGTAACGCGTGTCAACCCGACGCTTCCCCGGCGTCCGCCGCCGCCTCCACCTCCTCCGCGTCCTCCGCCTCCAATTCCCGGTACAGCAACACCGCCCCGACAACCGTACACGCCGCAACCAAACCGCCAAGGACCGGGATCAGCCCAAGCGGCGCAACCGCCGAGCCAACACCCACCGTCTCGCGCCAGTGCCGACGCAGGAACCGCTGCCGATCGCTAAACGTTCGGCCGCGCAGGTTCAGCGGATGCGCCAGGAAGTCGCTGCCCAGCACCCACGCGTCGCCGATGAACACCAGCGGTACCCCGATCACCGCACCCACCCCCGGGATGAACTGGATCAGCAGGCCCGTGGTATTGATCGCCAGGAGCAAGCCGGTGTCCAAGACGCCGTCGGTCACCTGCCGGGCAAACGGGACCGACGCGATCGTGTCCGCATCCACCCCCAGGTCCCGCTCCACCCGCTCGGCCAGCTTCGACATCAGGTGCCCGGCGATGATGTTCTGCATCAGCATCCAACACAAAAGCGTCAGCCCCAATACCACCACCACGACCGCGGCGATCACCACCACCTCCAGCACTACCGCCCAGAAGCCATCACCAAACATCGGATGGACCCAGGCAACCAGGATGATGGCGACGACCACCAAGACCGCCAACGCGGCCCCGGTGATGAACACGTTCACCAACGCCGCGGGCAGGACAAATGGCCAAAGGTGCTGGTGCTTTCGCAGGTAAGAAAACCCGCGGAAGGGTGTAGCGAAACCCCGCTGAAAATCTGAAGCCATGCGGGGAGTGTATCGCAGCCGGGGCAATTGGGGCACGCGACTCTGCCATTCCAGCGTGCGTGGCGAAACACTGCCGTACGTTATGATCCCGCCATGCCATCCGCCCCCCACCCCCCCGCCGTCGTCCTGCTCTCCGGCGGGCTCGACTCCGCCACCACCCTCGCCATCGCCAAGGCCCAGGGCTACGCCTGCCACGCAATCAGCTTCGACTACGGCCAAAAGCAGCGCGTCGAGCTCGACGCCGCTCGCAACGTCGCCCAACACCTCGGCGTCGCCTCGCACCGCACCGTCACCGTCGACCTCGCCGCGTTCGGCGGCAGCGCGCTCACCGATGATACGCTCGACGTCCCCAAAGACCGCAGCGACGACCAGATCGCCCACGGCATCCCCATCACCTACGTCCCCGCACGCAACACCGTCTTCCTCAGCTACGGCCTCGGGCTCGCCGAAGTACTCCACAGCCACGACATCTTCATCGGCGTCAACGCCGTGGACTACTCCGGCTACCCCGACTGCCGGCCCGCGTTTATCGAGGCCTTCACGAAGCTCGCCAATGTCGCCACCAAGGCCGGCGTCGAGGGTGAAACCCTCACCGTCCACGCCCCCCTCATGGACATGACTAAGCCCCAGATCATCCAGCGCGGCCTGGACCTCGGCGTCGACTACGCCATCACCCACACCTGCTACGACCCCGCCGAAGACGGCAAGCCCTGCGAGCACTGCGACGCGTGTCACCTGCGTATCGAGGCGTTCAAATCACTGGGGATGACAGACCCAGCGCTGCACTGAATCCATCGCCCGTTAGCCGCCGCCTGCAAGGCGGCGCGTTGGGCGTCATTAAGGTGGCGGGCGCGCCGCCGTGCCGGCGGCGGCTAACGGGGTACGGCATCCCGACGTGCTCCGCTACGATACGCCCATGCCACCGAAACCAGACACCACCCCCGCCCTGCCCGTCTCGACCGACGACATCCTCGCCGCGGCACACCGGATCAAGGGCGGGGTTGTGCACACGACCTGCAGGCACTCGGCGGGCTTGTCGAAGCTGGCGGGGTTCGACCTCTACCTCAAACGCGAGTACCGCCAACAGACCGGGTCGTTCAAGGAACGCGGGGCACGCAACGCGCTGCTGCGCCTCTCGCCCGAGCAAAAGCAGCAAGGCGTCATCGCCGCGTCGGCCGGCAACCACGCGCTCGCGCTCGCGTACCACGGCCAGCAGCTCGGCATCCCCGTCACCGTCGTCATGCCCACCTTCGCGCCGATGATCAAGGTCGCCAACTGCGAAGGCTTTGGCGCCAACATCCTCCTGCACGGCGACCACATCGGCGACGCCAAAGACCACGCGATGACCCTCGTCGAGTCGCGCGGGCTGACCTACATCAACGGCTACGACCACCCGGACATCATCGCCGGGGCCGGTACCATCGGGCTCGAGATGCTCGAGCAGGTGCCCGACCTTGATGCGGTCGTCGTGCCCGTCGGCGGCGCGGGGCTGATCGCGGGCGTCGCGCTGGCGGCCAACTCCATCAAGCCAGAGGTCGAGGTCATCGGCGTCGAGCCCCAGCGTGCGGCGAGCTATGGGCCCGCGCTCGACGCGGGCGGGCCCGTGAAGGGCGACATGCAGCCGACCCTGGCAGACGGGCTGGCCGTGCCGGTCGTCGGCAGCAATGCGTTCGCGATCGCGCAGCAGCATGTCGACCGGACGGTATCGATCAACGAGCATGACATCGCGTTGGCGATCCTCCGGCTCGTCGAGATGGAGAAGGCCGTGGTCGAAGGCGCGGGCGCGGCGGGCGTCGCAGCGGTCCTGGCCGGGAAGCTCGACGACCTCAAGGGCAAGAAGGTCGGCACGATCCTCTGCGGGGGCAACATCGACACAACGATGCTCGGCCGAATCATCCAGCGCGGCCTCGCCGCCGACGGCCGATTGTGCCGGTTCAGCGCACACATCTCCGACCGCCCCGGCGGGCTCGCGGGGTTTGCACGCCTGCTGGCCGAGGAGGGCGTCAGCGTCATCGACATCGCCCACGACCGGGTCTTCGGCGGCGACGAGATCGCGTCCGTCAGCGTCGAGTGCAAGGTCGAGACCCGCGACCAGCAGCACATCGATGCGCTCAAAGCGCGGCTTGATGCCGAGGGGTTCACGACGACGTTCCACAGGCTGCCGGTGTGATGCTTCTCGTAGGGTGGGTGGAGCGCAGCGCAACCCACCATGCGCTGCCAACCGTTCTGATACCCCGCGGTGGGTTGCGCTCGCGGACTCGCTCCACCCACCCTACGATTCGTCGATGTCCTCCGACACCGACACCCCGCGCAACAGCACCGCCCCACTCTGGGTGATCCGCGTCGCCGCGCTCACTGGGCTCGTGATCTCGGGCTACCTCTTCTTCGTCCTCGCGGCTAAGGGTGTCGCCCCGCCGGGCTGCGGCGAGGGTGCGGGCTGCGCG
>JBCCWH010000061.1:0-19230 GCA_039193915.1 Planctomycetota bacterium | reverse complement strand
GGGGGGGGGGGGGGGGGCGCCCCCCCCCCCGGGGGGTGGGGGGTGTTTGTGTGTCGCTGGGGCCCGCGCCCCCCCCCCCCCGCCACCCTGTGGGCCAGTTCGATACAACCCATGCTCTTGGATGTACGCCGCGACGGCCGGGGCGACCAGGCCTTCGGTGTCTTTGCCCTGCGCGATGCGTTCGCGGATGTCGGTCGAGCTCAGGTCGATGCGTGGCACCTCGATCAGCCGGGGCTCCCACGTGGCACGGGCCGCGTCGTCCGGCAGCGCGCCCAGCAGCGACGCGCTCGTCTCCGGCGGCCGGACCATCACCACCGGCTCGGCCAGCGCGACGACGCGATCGGGCTCGCGCCACTGGTCGAAGATGCGCAGTTGATCCCCGCCGAACAGCAGGCGGAGCGAAACACCTTCTCCGATGCGTTCGTGCAGCCGGGCCAAGGTATCGACGGTGTAGCTGGGCTCGCCGGGGGTGCGGTCGATCTCATCGGTCAGCACGACCGCCTCGGGCAGCCCCGCGACGGCGTCCGACTCGTCCGCAAGGGCCAGACGCAGCATCGCCAGCCGATGCTGCGGGTCGGTCTGGTCCCGGTCCAGCTTGTGGGGCGCTCGCCCGGCGGGGATGAACGCGACTGCCTCGATGTCCAGCTCGTGCGCCACCCAGCGGGGCAGCAGCGTATGCGCGACGTGCGGTGGGTCGAAGCTGCCGCCGAAGATCAGGATCGAGTTGTATCCAGTGAGGTCTTGCATGGGGTCTGATTTCAGCCGATCGGTAGGGATATCCTAGCATTCAGCAGTTCCCCCGAAGCCGACGAGCTTCATCCGTGGGTGCTCTACGTCCCATCCCCCGGCTTCGCGTATCATGCCTGCATGGCTGTCCGAATAGACGACAAACCGGTTGCCCTTGAGGCGAACTCGCTGCGTTCTCTCCTCGCCGCTGCGCGCGACCACCTCGCGCCGTCTGGCCGCATGGTGGTGCAGGTCCAGGTCGATGGCGAGATGGTCGTCGATGAGGCGCTCGAGAGTGAGGCGCCGACAGACTTTAGCCAAACCGATGTCCAGGTCTATTCCGCGAAGCCCGCCGAGTTGGCGGTCGGGGCGCTCGAGCAGGCCCGTGCGATGATCGAGGACGCGAGCGGGCAGCAGGAGCAGGCGGCCGAGCTTCTACAAAAGGACCAGACCGCGGAGGCGCTCACGCAGGTGGGGGAATCGATCCAGGGCTGGATCCAGGCGCAGCAGGCCGTGACCGCCGTCGCCCAACTGCTCGGGCTCGATCTCACCGCGATCCAGGTTGAGGACGAGACCGTCGCCGCCCGCACCCACGAGCTGCTCGCGCGGCTGGTTGAGCTTAAAAACACAATCGAATCCAACGACCACGTCGCTCTTGCCGATGCCCTCGCCTACGAATGGCCCGAAACAACGCAGCGTTGGGACGCCGCGCTGGGCGCACTGGTGCAACACATTGAAGAGCCCGGCGACGCTTGACTGGCTTGTTGTCCTCCGCATTCATCCTTCATCCATCCTCTATCAACTATGAACCTCGACCACCCCACGATCCCGCTGATCAAGGCCGCGTTCTCCGACCGCAAGCTCTTCGCGACCGAGTTCCGTGGCGAGACGACCGTCCTTGTCGGCAAAGACGACGCGTACGACATCCTCGCCTTCCTCAAGCTCAACGAGGCATGCTGCTACGACTTTTTGAGCGACATCACGGCTGTGGACTACCTCAACTACCCCGCGCCGCGCAATCAGCCCGAAGGTGTGCCGACTGGGCGTTTCGGTGTCGTCTACAACCTGCTGGGGACGGGCCACAACGGCCCAGAGAGCAAGCGCATCTTCATCAAGGCGATGCTCGACCCGACCCAGCCGACCGACGGGATTGAGGACGACCCCGCGCTCCACATCCGGTCGGTAACGGACCTGTGGGAGGGGGCCGAGTGGATGGAGCGCGAGGTCTACGACATGTTCGGCATCCACTTCGACCGCCACCCCGACCACCGCCGTATCCTGACGTGGGAAAAATACCCGGCCCACCCGCTGCGTAAGGACTACCCCGTCAAGGGCCGAGGCGAACGCGAAGACTACCGCGTGATCGAGCGCGACTCGGCGTAGGGGGAGGCTATGGCTCCGAAGTCTGCCTGGCCGCGTAGATTGAAATCGAAGCGATGGTGGCAAGAGCTGCTATGGACGGCGGCGTTGCTCGCGGGCTGCTGCGTCGCGGTGCAAGTCCTTCTCGTGACTTGGGGTGACTGGCCGTGGGACCTACTCACGATCCTGGCCGCTGCGGGTGTGATTGCCGGTTACATCGGCCTGCGAAGCCGACGCGATAACACCCGGCTCCGCAGGCGGCGGCAGGGGCTTTGTCAGCGATGTGGATACGACCTGCGCGGCACCTCGCCGAAGGATGCGGTCGTGGTGTGTCCGGAGTGCGGGCTCAGGCAGCACAGTCTGTTGCAGAATGATGCCTAGCTTTTGCCTTGTAGCTACTCACGCCGCCGGATGTCTACACTTTTTTTTTGAGGCGCGTTCGGCGGGCGCATCACTGCCTATGTCCGTGTTGCAGGCGCCGTCCTCTTCGCAGTCGGCCAGTTCGTCGCTGAGCGTGCCCTTCCACTGCGGGGCCTTGTCGCGGTGGGCGGCCTTGGCGAGCAGGTGTGAGCCCACGGGCACCGCCACGAACGCGAAGGCGATCACGGCGATGGATTTGGTGACGACGGCGAGGGTGCCGACATGCAGCATCGCCGCGCAGACGAGGCCGAGTAGGCCCAGTGTTGAGCACTTACTCGCGGCGTGCAGGCGGTGGTAGGCGTCGGGCAGGCGGACGATGCCGACCGCGCCGACGAGCATGAAGAACAGCCCGATGGCGAGCGCGACGATCGCGGCGATATCGAGGGCGAGTTGCATCAGCGCGTCCCCCCTTTGCCGGTGCCTTGGCCGACCTGACGCAGGAGCCCGGGCCGGTTGTGCAGCGGCTCGGCTTGGGCGGATTCCGCATCGCTGGTCTTGTACTTCGCGCCGATGTACTGAGCGAAGGCGACGGTGCTAGCAAAGCCGAGGACCGCCACGACGATCGCGGCGTCATAGAACATCGCGCTGTCGAGCTTGATGGCCAGGACGACGACCAGCCCGGCGACGAGCATCGCCATCGCGTCGGCGGCGAGGACGCGGTCCGCCAGGTGCGGGCCACGGATCATCCGCCAGAGGCACAGCAGGATCGCCAGCACAAGTACCCCCACGCCGACCTGCACCAGCATCATGAGCCAGGGCTGGGCGGCGCTGGGCGCAGCGGCCTGGGCCGAGCTATGTGACGCGTCGGCGGCGGCGATCAGGATGGGGGCAAAGGGCGTGCTCATAGCGTCGGGGTCGTCGTGGAGTCCATCTGAGGTTCGGTAGCGTCTGGCCGCAGCCCAAACACCAGCCACATCAGCCGGCGGCGCAGTTCGTCGAGCTGGTCGACGGCGTCCTGACGGTGCTCAGCATACATCGCATGGATGTAAAGCGACTGGCCGGCGTCGTCGACATCCGCGCTCAGCGTGCCCGGGGTCAGCGTGATCGCATTGGCGAGTGTTGTGACCTGCACGGGGGTGAGCCCGGCGACGTCGTAGCGGATCATGCGGGGCTTCATGCGAAAGCCCGGGGTAATGATCTCCCACGCGACATCGAGGTTCGCGCGGATCAGGATGTAGAGGAAGTACACCGCAAACCGGATCACATTGACCAGACGCAGCAGGTAGTTTGTCCGTTGGGCCGGGCGTTGTGTGACGTGGTCGGCCCTTCGCGACTCACCGGTGAGGACACGGGCCGAGAGGCCGATGACCAGCGCGCTGACGACGAAGCCCAGCAGGCCGTTGAGGAACGACACGCTCTGGGTGAGCAGCATCCAGACCAGCGCCATCGCGCAGTTGAGCAGCAGCCTTACGATCATTGCGTCATCTCCTCTGGGGCCGCATGGGCGATACGGCCGACCGTGTCCGCGTTCTCGGAAGCCTCCGCCGGTTGTGTCGGCTCGGAGCGGTCGAGGCTTGGGGCTGCGGCAGCGTCGGACAGATGCGTACCTTCATGATGCACGAGGATCAGGTGCTCGGCCTGGTCGTAGGCGTCTTCGCCGAGCACCGCGGTGATGTAGGCCTCGGGGTTCTGTAGCTGGCGCCCGGCCTTGAACGCGACGGTGTAGATCTGTTCTGCGCCAAAGCCCAGGAACAACGCCGTTGCGACGAGCATCGCAATCGCGAAGTAGGCGGCGCGGTTGCCGGTACGGACTGCCGCGGGTTCGGTCTTGGCGGGGTAGCCGTTTGGGGGTGACGGGTTCCAGTAGCCGTAGCTCCAGATCTTGAGCATGGAGAGCAGCGTGAGTGCGCCGGTGACGAGCCCGACGACGGCGAGGTACCACTGGCCTTCGACAAACCCCTCGCGGATGATGACCATCTTGCCAAAGAAGCCCGACAGCGGCGGGAGCCCGACGAGTGACATCGCGGCGATGAAGAACAGGACGCCGAGCTTCCAGTCGCGTTTGAGCAGCCCGCCGAGCTTGTCCAGGTCGTCGGTGCCCGCGTGTTTTTCCATGACGCCGCAGCAGAGGAACAGGGCGCACTTCACGACCATGTGCTGGATCATGTAGAACGCGCAGCCGGCTAAGGCGTTGCCGGACATGACGGCGATGCCGAACACCATGTACCCGACCTGGCTGATGACGTGGACCGAGAGGATGCGGCGGACTTCGTGCTGCGAGACGGCGCCGAGCACCGCGAGGAACATCGTGAACGCCGCGGCGACGATAAGGATCACCTGGATCGGCTGCGACATGCCGCCGGTGTAGACGCCGTCAACCATTGAGCCCGCGCCGTTGGAGGCGAAGATCAAAGGGAACAGCCTTGCGACGGTGTAGACGCCGACCTTGGTGAGCAGCCCGCCGAAGAGGCCCGCGACGGCGATCGGGATGGTGTAGTACGTGTCGGGCAGCCAGAACCACAGCGGGAAGAACGCGCCCTTGAGCCCGAAGACCAGCAGGAACATGACAGCCAGGGGCGTGAACCCGGTGGGCAGTGCGCGGTTGGGGTCGGCCTCGATCTCCGCGACGATGCGTGCGAGGTCGGCGATGTTGAGCGTGCCGAACATGCCGTAGACCATGCCCGCGGCCATGAGGAAGATCGTCGAGGCCAGGACATTGAGCAGGATGTACTTGTACGCCTGCCGCATCTGCTTGAGCCCTGTGCCGATGACCAGCAGGGCGTAGCTGGACATGAGCATGACCTCGAAGGCGACGAAGAGGTTGAACAGGTCGCCGGTGAGGAAGCTCATGTTCACGCCGAACAGCAGCATCTGCATGAGCGGGTGGTAGTAGCGGCGTTCGACGGCCGGGTCGAGCGAGGAGAAGCTATGGATGTAGCTGCACAGGGCGACCATCGCGGCGGCGGCGATGAGCAGGCCCGACAACGAGTCGAAGACAATCGTGATGCCGAAGGGCGCTTTCCAGTCGCCCATCTGCGAGACGAGGATCGAGGCCGCGCCTTCGAGCGGCGCGGTGTAGAGCAGGAAGCGCAAGGCGAGCCCGAGGACCGCGACGTAGCTCGCGACGCCGACGATGCGGGATGCGGTCCTGCGGTTGATCAGGAACACGTTGAGCACGCCCGCGACGAGCGGGATCACGCAGAGCAGGATGATGAGGTTGGCGTTCATCCTTGTGTGCTTTCTCCGGGGGGGGCGGGCTTGCCGGGCTCTTGAGCCAGGTCGTCGATCTCGATGGTCTGCGCGGTGCGGTTGGTCACGACGATGAGTGTCAGCAAGAAAGCCATGACCGCGAAACTGATGACGATCGCAGTGAGGATCAGCGCCTGGGGCAGCGGGTCGGCGATCTGTGCCAGCGGATCGGCGAGCGGGGTATGGCTCTCAAGCACCGGCGGCTTCTTCACCGCGGCGGGCATGAAGTCGGCGGCGCTCGCGTCAGCGACGTGCACCTGCTCCGGGGGCTGCACGGGTGAGCCGCTCATCGCGATGATGGAGAGGTTCGCGGCGTGGCCCATCAGGAACACGCCCATCGCGATGCCCTTGAGCTCGCGCCCGAGCATCAGGTAGATGCTCACGCCGAACGTGACTGCGACACAGATCGCGAGAACAAAAGTCATCCCTCGTCCACCTCCTCGCCCAGGCGAAAGATCATCCCGGCCGCGACGCCGACGACGACCAGCAAGACGCCGAGGTCAAAGAACAGCGCCGTGGGCATATGGATCGGCTCGCCGAAGGGGTTGCTGAGGTAGGGGGCACGTGTGGTCAGCATCGGCAGGTCGAAGAGCATCGGGACCACGCCGGTGAGGCCGGCCAGCGCAAGACCTCCGGCGATCAGCAGGCGGGGGTGAAAGGGCATCAGCCGCGCCATTGCGTCCTTGCCGTGCGAGAGGCGGACCATGACCATCGCGACGGCGGCGATCAGCCCGCCGATGAACCCGCCGCCCGGGGCGTTGTGACCTTTCAGCGCCATGTAGATCGCGAACACCATCGTGAGCGGGAAGATCAGCCCCATCGCGTTTCGGAGGATCAGTGAACTCATAGCGCGACCCCCTTGTCGGTGTGTGGGTCGTTGATGATCTTGCCATCGACGCGTCGGCGTCGGTGCGGGAGCATCGACCAGACGCCCATGGCGGCGATGCCGAGGACAGTGATCTCGCCGAGCGTATCGAAGCCGCGGAAGTCGACGAGGATGACGTTGACGATGTTGTTGCCGCCGCCGCCGCGCTTCTCGGGCGCGTCAGGATCGCCAAGCGCGGTGTCGAGGCCCTCTTTGTTGCCGTAGCTGTGCTGCGCGAGCGTGTGGCCCAGGGGCTGGGCGCCGGGGTTGGTCTGTGAGCGGTCGGTCGTCGCGGCGATGAGCGTCATCCACCCAACCAATCCGCCGACAGCCACCGCCGTTGCGACACGCCAGAGCTTGTTGCTCAAGGTGACCGCAACGAGCTTCTCGCGCGGCAGGAGGCGCAGCACGATCACGAAGAGGATCACCGAGATGATCTCAAACATGAGCTGCGTCAGCGCGAGGTCGGGCGCTTGATAGACGAGGTAGAGCCCGACGACCGCGAAGCCACACGCGCCGAGGAACAGCACGCGGACGATACGCACCTCGGTCAGCGGGATGAGGATCGCGGTGAGGCAGACGATCAGCCCGAGCAGGATGCCCGGCCAGTACTCGAACAGGTTGTCGGCCGCCTCGCCCGAGAACACCGCGAGCATGCCGGGGTTGTCGCTAGTCAGGTCGGCCTGCACCGCCCAGCCGAAGCCGAGCAGCAACGCGCCGAGCACGAACAGCAGGTAGTGCTTGAGGTTGCCGGTCTGCACCAGCCGGAAGCACCGCCCGCCGCCGGTGACGGCCAGCCAGTACATCGCAGGGTAGATGCGGTCGGCGAAGTCACCGATCGAGCCGCGTAGTGGTTTTGCGAGGCCGACGATGACACCGAGGACGATGGCGATAAGCGAGCAGATTAGCGGGACGCCGGGGTGTGTGACGCTCGCGGCGATCTTTCCAAGGTTCGGGATGCCGCCGTACTCCGTCGCGAAGTAGTTGTGCGCGGTGGCGGGCTGTTCGAAGAGCCCGAGCAGATTCGACCACGCGAGGCTGGGGAAGATGCCGCCGACGAACTGGAGCGAGACGATCAGTGCGCCCGGGAGCCAGATCAGGTTGGCGAGCAGGCCGTGCTCGTGGGCGTGTTCGTGGTGGCCCCCGGAACCATGCCCGTGGTCGGGTTCGCCGTGTTCTTCACGCATGCCGCCGGGTAGCCCGAGCAGCGTGGTCCAGACGCGGACGCAGATCGCGACGTTACAGACGGCGGTGATGACGGTCATACCCAGCACGATCCAGACCAGCGGGTGCTCACTCGCGGCGTGGTACGCGCCGTAGAGGAAGAGTTCTTTGGCCTGGAAGCTGATGGTGCCGGGCAGGGCGGCGAGGCCGAGCGCAGCGGCCATCATCGTGCCGCAGATCGCGGGGTGCTTGTGGAACGCGCCGTTGAGTTTCGTGATGTCGCGCGACAGGACGTGCCCGATCGCGCCGGCCGCGATAAACAGCGGGGCTTTGTAGAACGCGTGGTTGGCGATCTGCGTGACGTCGTAGTCGATCGCGGCGTGGCCGTGGTATGAATACGCGCCGATGCCGTACATCGCCATGAGCAGGCCGAGCTGGCTGACGGTGGTGAAGGCGAAGATGCGTTTGAGGTCGTGCTGCTGGAGCGCGACGATGCCGCCGTAGAGCATGGTCACCGCGCCCAGCGGGATGATGACCAAGGGGAACAGCTCGAGCGCGGCAAAGACGGGGAACAGTCGGCCGACGAGGAACACGCCGGCCTTGACCATCGTCGCCGAGTGCAGGAACGCGGAGACGGGGGTCGGTGCCGCCATCGCGCCGGGCAGCCAGTAGTGGAACGGGAACTGCGCGGACTTCGTGCCGGCCCCGATGAACATGAGGACGAAGGCCCAGAGCAGTTGTGGGTGGTCGCCGACGTGCTGGAGTTGATGGATCAACGCGTCGCTGTGCGCGAGCATCTGCGACCAGCGCCAGATGCCGCCTTCGACGATGCCGCCCGTCGCGTTGCCGAACACCAGCACCCCGCCGAACAGCCCCATGCCGCCCAGCCCGGTCGTGAAGAACGCCTGCATCGCGAGCTTCACTGCCTTCTTGTCGTAGCGGTCCCACCCGATCAGGAGGAACGAGCTGATCGACGTCATCTCCCAGAAGAGGAGCGTGAGGATCGTGTAGTCGGCCAGCACGACGCCGAGCATCGCGGTGATGAAGAAGCCGAGCGTGGGGTAGAAGCGGTAGAGGTCATCCGCGCTCGTGGGCCCCGCGCGGCCGAAGTAGCCTCGGGCGTAGAGCATGATGAGCGTACCGATGCCGCTGACGAGCAGTCCGAAGAACAAACCGAGCCCGTCGGTGAGGAAGGCGAGGTTGATGTTGAGTGAGGGCATCCACTCGATGGTGCCGGTGGTCGGGGGATGCGATGGCGGATGGGCGACGGCGGATAGCGGAGGGTCGGCGGTGTCGCTGGACGCGTGGTGTTCATCCGCATGTGGCTTAGCGTGGTCGTCACCCGCGTGGTCGTCGTGCGTTTCGTCGTGATTGCCGTGCGCCGCCGCCTGCGCTTCGGCGTGGTTGTGCTGGGCCTGCAGCGCGTCGCGGTTGTCGATCGCCACGGCCAGCAGCAGCGCGAACGCGATCGCCGGGCCGAGCGTCGCGAGCAGCGTCCGTGGCTCGATCCAGTTGCGCGGCAGGAACAGCGTCACCAGGCCGATGGCGACCGGGGCGAGCACCGCGAGTAAGACTGTCCATTCCGAGGCCATTCACGTTCCCTGATCGGTCTGGGCCGTCGCCGGCCTCTAACACCTCCGCGATACCCGGGTTACATCGGTCAGTCGGGCGCGTCCACTCTAGCGTTACAATTCGGCCTGGGGCGGAAATGAACCGGGTTTTTTGCTCGGCATGCGCAAAAAAAACCTGCGGGCAGTGCCGCAGGCTTCCTTCAATGCATCGGGTGGCTAGGCGTGGGCTGTGGATGTCGTCGAGCCGGCCTGCTTAGCTTGCCATCTTCGTCCCCGCGGCACTCAGCGCGATGCCCAGGCGGTGCCGATCATCGATGCTGTTGCAGCGGACGATCGTGCCGGTCAGGTCGAAGCCCGGCTCGCTGCCGTGGGGCGGGAAGAAGAGGGTGATTCGGCTGCCCACCGAGATCGGCTCGGGGGAGGTGACGCCGACACCTGTGTCGGAGAGGTCGTTGAGTTGTAGGGTGATGAGGCGCTGCGGGGCTTCACGGTCGGCCGAGGTCTGGTACACGGCCGTGACCTTGCCCGACGCCCGGCGCCGGGTGGCTTGTCGTCGTTCAAAGAACAAGGCGTCAGAGTCTGCGCTGTCGTCCGTTGTGAGGCGAAGGGGCTGAGTCATGGCTACGCTCCAAAAACAGGGCCGTACAATGCGTCGCTCCACGATGCCAGCGGCCTGCGGGGCGACGTCAAAACCATCGGCCCGACGACCGGCAGGGTTTACCCAACATGAGCGATCCGACCTCAAAATCCGAAAATTCCGCGCAAACTACGCCCCAAGGTCCCGTAAAGGCGGCCCGGGTCGTCCTTGTCGGGGCTGGGCCCGGCGATCCGGGGCTGATGACGGTGGCGGGGCTCGATGCCCTGCGCCGGGCGGATGTGCTGTTCTACGATGCGCTGGCCAACCCCGTCCTGCTCGACGAGGCCTCGGCGGGTTGCGAAAAAATCAACGTCGGCAAGCGGGCGCGGAAGCACCTGGTCAAGCAGGAAGACACCAACCAGATGATGGTCGACCACGCCCGCCGTGTCGGGGAAGGCGGGCTTGTCGTCCGGCTCAAGGGCGGCGACCCCTACCTCTTTGGCCGAGGCGCGGAAGAGGCGGCGTTCTGCGCGAAGCGTGGCGTGCCCGTGACGGTCGTCCCCGGCGTCACCGCCGGTATCGCTGCGCCCGCGGCCGCGGGTATCCCCGTCACGCATCGCAAGATCGCCTCGACGGTCACCATCATCACCGGCCACGAAGACCCGACCAAGGGCGAGACCTCCGTCGACTACCAGGGGCTCGCCCGACTCATCGAGCGAGGGGGCACTGCCTGCTTCTACATGGGTGTCGGCCGACTGCAATCGATCTGCGACGAACTTGCGTCCCATGGCCTGTCACGTGAGACGCCGGCCGCGCTGGTCCAGTGGGGCACACTCCCGCGACAGCGTCATGTCACGGGCACGCTCGACAACATCAAGCAGCGCACCGAAGACGCTGGGCTGTCGTCACCTGCGATTATTGTCGTCGGTGAAGTCGCGGCGATCGACGAGCCCGGCCTCGACTACTTCACCAATCGCCCGCTGTTTGGCAAGCGCATCGTCGTGACACGGACCCGGCAGCAGGCGTCATCGCTCAAGGATGGGCTGGAGCAATTAGGCGCGGAGGTGCTGGAAGCCCCGACGATCCGTATCGCTGAGCCCGATGCGGACGATGCGCGCCGGCTTGCGGAGTCGGTCGAACGTATCGGAAGCTACGGCTGGGCGGTCCTCACCAGCGCCAACGCGGTCGATGTGTTGGCGCAGTCGCTTGCAGCGGCGGGGGGGGATAGCCGGTCGCTCGCGGGCGTGCGCTTTGCTTGCATCGGTAACAATACCGCTGATCGCCTGCGTGAACGCCTGTCTGTCTTGGCAGACTTTATCCCCAGCCGGGCGGTCTCAGACGCGTTTGTGGCGGAGTTCCCTGCGGCCTACGCCCTCAAGGGGGTGCGCCTATTGCTGCCCGTTGCCGACATCGCCGGGCCTGCGATCGCTGAGCGTCTCCGCAGTGCTGGGGCCGAGCTCGATGCGGTTACCGCCTACCGTACGCAGCCGGCCGAGTCACTGCCCGAGGCGGTTGTCAGTGCCCTTCGGTCAGGCGACGTCGATTGGGTCACCTTCACCAGTTCTTCCACCGCGAAGAATATGGTTGCTCTGCTTGGCGACGATGCTTCGGCCCTGTCGCGGTGCCGATGCGCCTCCATCGGCCCCAAGACGACACAGGCCCTTGCGGTTGCCGGCTTCCCGCCTGCGGTCGAGGCCCAGCCCCACGATGTGGCGGGGTTGATCGAGGCGATCGTGCGCCACGAGCCGTAATCAGTGCCCACCCGCTGTGTCGGCCCTATACCCGGCTTCGCCCCCTGTCTTGCCCCGTCCGGGGGGGCGATGTACGCTATCACCACTATTCCGTTGGATGTCCCAACCTACCAATCACCCAGGAGCCCCTCATGCTTGAACAATACGAACAGCTCAAATCGCTCATCGAAGGCATCGAAGACGACGTCCGCAAGGCAGCCGGTGGCAACAAGGCCGCAGGCACCCGTGTCCGTAAGCACATGCAGGAAGTCAAGAATGCCGCCCAGGAGCTCCGCAAGAAGGTTCTCGAAGCTCGCGACAGCGACTAATCCCGTCCCCCGAGGTGCTAACAACGCCTCTTGTCCAAGTCCCGCTCACGCCCCGGAACGGCCCCCGTTCATGGTCGCCCTATAGCACGCCTATGGCACCTTCCCTACTCTACGACCTCTCGCAGTACGATCTCACGAAAGAGGCCCGAGATGCCGCTTTCATCGAATCCGTGAACCCGCATCGCGGGGATATGCGGCTGCTCGATGGCATCATCTGGGAAGATATCCCCACGTCCCGGGCGATCGCCTACAAAGATGTCCGCGATGACGAGTTCTGGGTGCCCGGGCATATCCCCGGGCGCCCGATCTTTCCCGGCGTGCTGATGGTCGAGGCGGCGGCGCAGCTCGCGTCCTACCTCACGCTGAGGCTTTTCGAAGACCTCGATTTCCTCGGCTTTGCCGGCGTCGACGCCGTCAAGTTCCGTGGGACCGTCACACCCGGCGATCGGCTGTACATCCTCATCGAGGGCACCAACATGAAGCCCCGACGATCGATCTGCAATGCCCAGGGTATCGTCGGCGATCGGCTGGTCTTCGAGGCCAAGATCACCGGCATGCCGGTGTGAGGCCCGGCCCCGTGTGTGATGGCTAGCCGGCGGCCTACGGACGCCGGTCCGTTTTACGCTTGTCCTTGCGATGCAAGGTCGGCGTCCGTAGGCCGTCGGCTAGCCGCCATCCGAGCCCTCGACCCGGTACCCGATCCATGCCCAAGACCCTCAATGTCGCGCTCATCGGCTCCAAGTTCATGGGCCGGACCCACTCCAACGCGTACCTCAACGTCGCGAAGTTTTTCGATGTCCCGATCACCCCGGTGATGCACACCATCGCCGCGCGGGACGGCGACGACCTCGCGAAGTTCGCGCCCCGATGGGGCTGGCTCAAGTTTACGACGCGCTGGCATGACGTCTGTGAAGATGAGCACATCGGGCTGGTCGATGTCGGCACGCCCAACCACCTCCACGCCGAGCAGGCCATCGCCGCGCTCGAGGCGGGCAAGCACGTCGCCTGCGAAAAGCCCCTGGCCGGTACACTCGACGACGCCAGGCAGATGGTCGAAGCCGCGAAAGCCGCGCGGAAATCCAAGACATTCGTCTGGTACAACTACCGCCGGGTCCCGGCCATCGCGTTCGCGCACCAGCTCGTGAAGGAGGGCAAGCTCGGCCGGATCTATCACGTCCGCGCCGCCTACCTCCAGGACTGGGGCGGCCCCGACACGCCGCTGCTCTGGCGGTTCAAGGGCAAGGAGGCAGGCTCGGGCGCACACGGCGACCTCAACGCCCACATCATCGACATGGCCCGCTTCATCACCGGCGACGAGATCACGGAGGTCGTCGGCGCGATCGAAGAAACCTTCATCAAGAAGCGCGAGATCATCGAGAGCAGCGGCGGGGCGATCGCCGGCAAGGGCGCGAAGAAGGGGGCCAAGAAACGCTACGGCCGATCGACCGTGGACGATGCCGTGCTGTTTCTCGCGCGGTTCAAGAAGGGGGCAGTCGCCACCTTTGAGGCCAGCCGGCTCTCGACGGGCGACAAGAACGCCAACCGCATCGAGATCCACGGCGAGAAAGGCGCGATCCGATTCAACTTCGAGCGCATGAACGAGCTCGAGTGGTACGACAACGCCCTGCCGGACAAGATGCAGGGCTGGAGCACCATCAACGTCACCCGGGGTGACGGCACCGCCAAAGGCCATCCCTACGTTGGCAACTGGTGGCCCGCGTCGCACATCATCGGGTACGAGCACGGCTTCGTGAACATGGCCGCCGACATGATGGCTGCCATCGCCAACAAGAAGCCCGTTGTCCCGGTCTGCGACTTCGCCGACGCCTACCAGACCCAGCGTGTTCTCCACGCCGCGATCGAGTCCGCCCGCAACCGCTGCCCGGTCCCGCTGTCCGAGGTCAAATAGGGTCTCGGGCGTGACCAATCCACAACGCCGGGCCTCAGACTTTATCCCCCACTTGACACGCCACGCCAACCGGCTAAATTACTCCGCTCGGTGGCCGACCGGCCCCCGACAAGCGACCCCTGAGGGGGTGTAGCTCAATTGGTTAGAGCACCGGCCTGTCACGCCGGAGGTTGCGGGTTCGAGTCCCGTCACCCTCGCTTGGTCCGCCCTGGAAGCCCCGGCCTACCGCCGGGGCTTCTTTTGTTTCCATCGCCCCCGCGACTTACGCTCATCGCTCTCCCGGCACGCAGGTGCATAGAGCCTCACGAAGGCGATCACTCGGCCAATGCGAACCGACGCAAGGCGAACGCATGCTCCGATGGGGCGGGTGGCTCGGTGTGGCTGACGCGACAGCGAGGGGCGACGAAGCAGGCCGGCGAGGAGAAGTCGCTGCGGCCGGTTGTCGTTGCCCAACTGCGGCCGGCCGACAACGGTATCCTGTTGCCCATGCTGAAACTCACCGGCAACGTACACACCGCGCCCGACACCGATGCACTCTTCGACGACCTCGGCTCCGCACTCATCGGGGCGGCGCAGAAGGCGATCGATGAGCGCGGCGTCTTCCACCTCGCGCTCTCGGGCGGCGGCACACCCGAGCCGTTCTATATGCGGCTGGTGACCGACCCACGCTACCGGCTGTTCCCCTGGCCCAATACACATATCTGGATCGTCGACGAACGCTGCGTGCCCGAAGATCATGAGAAGTCAAACATCAAGATGATCCGCGAGTCGTTGATCTGCCAGGTGCCGATCCCCGAGGGGTTTGTGCACCCGATGCCTGTGCTGGCCGACGACCCGGCGGGCGAGTACGAGCAGTCGCTCAGCGCCGCGTTTGGCGGGATGCAGCCGCCCGAGGTGCCGAAGCTCGACTTCGTCCTGTTGGGGATGGGCGGCGATGCACACACCGCGAGTTTGTTCCCGCAGTCGCCTGCACTGGAGGTGTCGGATCGCTGGATCGCGTGCAATGACGGTGCGCGTGTGGTCCCCCCGGCTCGGGTGACGATGACGTATCCGCTGATCAATCACGCGCGTGAAGTCGCCGTGCTGCTGGTCGGCAGCGGCAAGCACGCCACGCTGAAGCAGATCGAAGCACAACTCGCCAGCGGCGGCCCCGACATCCCCGAACTGCCCATCACCGGCATCGACCCCGCGCCCTATGGCGGCGAGCTGACATGGTTCCTCGACTACGCCGCCGCAAACGGGAGTTAAAACGTAGGGTGGGTGGAGCGAGTCCGCGAGCGTAACCCACCGCGCTGCGCAGATGGGTGCCACACAACTGCCCTGCTTGCAGGGCTGCTGTGTGCCGAGTTGCAGAACGCTGATTCATCTCGCACACAGCAGCCCTTCAGGCAGTTGTGTGGCACCCTCCGGATTGAAACACACAGCGGCGCAATCACTCCACCGACCGCAGCCCCGGCAGACCATCCAGACTCTTCACATTCTTGGTGCGCTGATACGCCGCGACGCCGTCAGGTCCTTTCTTCTCGACCCATTTGACCAGGCCGTCGCGCTGGCCCTTGTACTCGTAGAACGGCACCCCGAAGCCGCACGAATCCGCGACTCGCCGGACCTTGACACGGATGATCGACCGCACCCCCTGCATCTCGGGGAAGTGCGACGACAGTTTTTCAAACGCCTCATCGCCCGGCTCGATCGCTTCGCCCTCACCCTGGATCCGCAGGATGTTCGGCGGGCCCTCGAACGCGTTGAACATGATCGTGATCCGCCCGTTCTCACGCAGGTGCGCTATTGTCTCGACCCCCGAGCCGGTGAGGTCGAGATACGCCACGGTCGTGTCGTCGATCACGGCAAACGTCCCGTCGAGCCCCTTGGGCGAGACATTGACGAGCCCGTCCGCGGAAAGTGGGGCGGTCGCGACAAAGAACATCCGCTGCTTGGCGATAAAGGCGCGGTCCCGTTCGGTGAGGGTGTCTCGTTCGGTCATGCCCGGATTGTAGGTTCAAGTTTGAGGAACGTTCCCAAAACTCGGAACCCGATTCGCCCTCGCGCGTCTGATACCCTGACATCGATGCGCTTATCACGTGCGCGGACCGATTCCCCCTAACCCGAGGTGCTTGTACATGCGTCGCTACCCCCATCGTTTGCCGTGGGCGGCCGTCCTGGCTGTCCTGTTGCTCGTGACCTACTCGGCCGCCGCGCAGGACGCGCCGCGGGCGGAGAGCAGGGTGTCCGAGGTCACCCTCTACCGCAACCAGGCACAGATCACGCGGACGCTCGAGGTCCCGGCCGGGCAGGGGCCGATCGAACTGGTTGTGCCGGGGCTGCCGGACCAGATCCTTGCCAGCAGTCTATTCGCCGAGGGCGGCGAGGCGGTGGATGTCCGTGCGGTGCAGATGCGGCAGCGTGTCGTCGGCGAGGAGCCGCGTGAGGACATCCGCGCGCTCGACGATGAAATCATTGCAAAGAACGAGGAGATCGAAGCCAACACCGCGATGAAACAGCTCGTGCAGTCGCAGCTCGACTACCTCGACAAGCTCGAAGGGTTCGTCGCCCCGACCGCGACAACTGAGCTGTCGCAAGGGGTGCTCGACGCGGAACAGCTTCGCGAAACGACACAGTTCATCTTCGAGCAGCGGGCGGCCTCGACCCAGGAGATGTTGGCGCTCAATTCACAGGCCCGGGTGCTGCAGCGTGAGTTGCACACCCTCCAGCGTCGTCGTAGCCAGATCGCGGGCCGGACCCAGGCCGTGGTGCGTGAAGCTGTTCTGTTTCTGGATCGACGCCAGGCCGGTGCCGCGACGGTTCGGCTGACGTACCTCGTCAACAACTGCGGCTGGGCCCCGAGCTACAACGTCCGCGGCGACCTCGACAACGGCACGGTCCGGGTCGAATACAACGCGCTCATCCGGCAGATGACCGGCGAGGACTGGGACGGCGTCATGCTCACGCTCTCGACCGCGTCCCCGATGATCAGCGCGTCGGGCCCGGCGATGGCGGCCTTCCCCGTCATGCTCCAGCCCGTCGCGAGTGTGGGGCGGCCCGGCGGGATGGACGATGCCGACCTCGGCCGGCGGTACAACGAACTGCAGGGCCAGCGTCTGGGCGCGGCCCTGTCGAACACGAACTCCGCGACCCTCGCCGACAACCTGGACGCGAGTTGGCGCAACAACGGTTTCGCCGCGCAGGCGCAGGTCCTCGAGCTCAGCGCCGGGCTCGCCGCGATCGAACAGTACCAGCAGATGCCCGGCGAGTCGGTACATGGGCTGAGCATCAGCTACACGCTCGACGCCCCGGTGACGCTGCAGAGCCGAACCGACCAGCAGATGACCCGCATTATGCAGGCCGAGATGGAAGGCGACTTCTACCACGTCGCGAGCCCGGTGCTCACGTCGCTGGTCTACCGCGAGGCGGAGATCGAGAACAGCTCGGGCCGGGACCTCCTCGACGGGCCGGTGAGTGTGTATCTCGACGGCCGATTCGTTGGTCGGACCGAGATGGTCAGCGTGACACGCGGGCAGCGTTTTGTGCTCGGCTTCGGCGCGGACCCCCAGCTCCACGCCAAGCGGCAGCTCGTGGCGCGTGATGAGGATGCGCAGGGCGGCAACACCCTGCTCGCCTTCGAGTACCGCCTCTCGATCGAGAACTACAGCGACCAGCCCGCCAACGTCCGTGTGATGGACCGCATCCCGACCTTCAGAGACGGCGACGATGTCAAGGTCACGATCGGAACGATGTCGGAAGACCTCAGCGAAGACGCCGCGTACCTCCGCCTTCGCCGGCCCGACGGCATCCTCCGGTGGGACACCACCGTCGCGGCTAACGCCTCGGGCGAAGACGCCCATGTGGTGAGCTATGAGTTCGACCTCGCCTTCGACCGCAACTTCGTGCTATCCACGGGTGATATGGACGCACTCCGCGGTGAGTTTGAGGAACAGGAACGCAACCGCCGGGGTCGGTAATAACCACGGTCTTGCGGCAACACACCGGAAGCCCACGCTCGTCGAGCGTGGGCTTCGTTTTCCATAGGCAGGATGTTAGAATCACAGCGGGGGTGGTCTCGGGCCGCCCGTCATCTCTTGCCCGCGTCGTGCCCGGCACGCCGCCAAGGAACATGTCATGAAAGTCGTCAAATGGCTCGCGATCATCGTGGTTGTCCTCGTCCTCGCTTTTGTGCTGGTCGGCGTGCTGCTGCCCAATAAGTACCACGTCGAGCGCAGCGTGACGGTCGATGCGCCGGCTGAGGTCGTGTTCAAGTACCTCAACGATCTTGAAGCGTGGGAACAATGGGAGCCGTGGTCGGAGGACGACGACTCGCTCGTCGTCACCCTCGGTGAAGTCACGGTCGGCGAAGGGGCGACCCAAAGCTGGACCAGCGAAGCAGGGAAAGGCGAGCTGGAGTTCACGATGTCTGATCCCGAGAAAGGGATCAGCTACGACCTGCAGTTCGACGGTTACGCGCCGTCAACCTCTGACATGACGTTTGAGGTGGTGGACGGCAAGACGGTGCTGACGTGGACGATGGACGGCACGATCGATATGCCCGTCGTCGGCGGTTACTTCGCCATGATCATGGACGGCATGGTCGGCCCGTACTACGAAAACGGGCTGAACAAGCTCAAGGAAGTCGCCGAGGCAGATACCGGGGATAGCAGCCCCGATGAGCCCGGTGATACAGATGGCGCGAATGCCGCGGGTGAGTAGCCGTCGATGTAACTCTGCGCACATTTATAGCCGCGTTGCTACGCAACGCCGGTCCCTGGGGGCCAGCATCGCGTAGCGATGCGGCTATTGTCGTTGAACAGTACGGACATGCACGGTTGGCGCACTCCGCAAGCCGCGCCTACTCCGCGAGTGCCAGGTGTTCAAAGCGCAGCGGCATGGTCACGACGATGGCCTGATCGGTCATCAGTCGGCCCTGCGTGAGTTGGAGCTTGGGGCGAAGCGTGCGCAGCTCTGCCAGTGCGGGGCCGACGGCGTGTTCGTCCGCGTTGGCGGCAAGCCACTCGACCGACCAGTGGTCGACTTCTTCGAGCCACTGCTGCGCCGCATCAAGCCCTTGCTCGATTTCTGCGGCCAGTGCGTCGATTCTTCGGATGAGCATCTCGCCTTTTTCGAGGTAGGGCTTGAGCGCCTGCGCTGCTTCCATGTACGCGGCGATCGTCTCGGCCGAGGGGTTGGCCTTCGCGGCGTTGTAGGCGTGGGCGTAGTCTTCCCATGGCTCGGTTGCGTTCTCGATCCATGCGCCCAGCTCTTCGGCCTGTGTCGCCAGGGTTTCGGTCCACTGGTCGGACGTCTCGATTACGACGACCACCCCCGCCGCGGTGACGCCGACGCCCGTCACCGGGTCGGCCGCAGCGACGCCCCCGGTCGCGAGCACAATCAGGCCCGCCG
>JBCCWH010000060.1:0-19296 GCA_039193915.1 Planctomycetota bacterium | reverse complement strand
TGGCTACGTCGGGTGTCGGCGTCAACGGTGGAGGCGATACACGACGCGATCGCCGAGGCTCTGCGATCCGTCGGCCCCGAGGAGTGCGAGAACTACTTCAAGGCGTGCGGGTATGGAGATTCTTGAGGAAAGTTGCTCTATCCACCCCGATGCAGTAGCCGACCGGCCGCTCCAGCGCATCCTCCGCGAGGATCACATGCCCCTGAGCGATATGCCCCTCAAGCTGCTTGGCAAACATGAACCCCACCCCGACGCTGTTCGCCTTTTGCAACGCGTCAATAAACGGGATGTCACCCTCCACCGCCTCCCGGATCGTCACCGCGCCCCCGGAAAGGTCCGCCAGCGAAGGCACGGGCAGCAATCCGCCCGGCTCCTGCCGATGTCCAACCACCCCGTCCCGATCCACGATCCGAATCACATCCGACATGACAACACTCCCTCCCCCGGAATCTAAACAAGGCAAAAGAACCTCACACAAAGGCGCAAAGACGCCAAGAAAAAAGAGCAAGAACCAAGGCAAGCCACAGATGGCACAGATTTCACAGATCAGAGAAAATCGGTGTTTTGAGGGTTCAGAATCTGCGCCATCAGTGCAATCTGTGGCCACTCCCCCTTGCCTTCCTTGGCGTCTTGGCGTTGAAAAGAACAGAAGAAAAGCGCGGGGGGAAGCAAACCCCTTCCCCCGCGCGATAAGAACAAGTCTTCCTAGACCCTAGGCCCTAAACCCTAGACCCTAGATCACGCCGCCTGCGACATCCCGTCATAGTTGATATATCGGCTCACCGGCGTCGCGGCGGGCCCGCTCTGGGCCGTGGGGTTGAACCAGAAGGCCGTCAGCCACACCTTCGTCCCGGGGGCCACCGTCGTCGGGAACACCACCTTCGTGTCCGTCTTCGTGGTGTTGCCCTCAAACTTCCAATCATCCACACTCATCGGCGGCTGGTCGCCCACATAACTAAACACCGTCGCGCCCTTCACGCCCACCGGCTTGCCGCGGCGCGATGATTCGCCGTTGTGCAGCCGAACGTTCAGCGTCCAGCCGTCCACCGACAGCACATCGATCGTCGGCGTCTCGCTGGGCGGCGGCACCGGGGTCGGGTCCAGGTCGGGCACGGTCACCCCGAGCTCCCGCCGCATGTCGTTGGTCGTCCCGGGGTACGCCTGGATGATCTTGACCAGCTCCCGCGTCAGCGCGATGAGCGCGTCCTTGGCCGTGTTCTTGATCTCGATGTTCCCGGGCGAGCGCGTCATCGGCTCGTTGGCCGTCTGATACGCCGCCGCGAACGCTGCTTGTGCTGTCGTGTACGCAGTCGCCTGCTCGACCGTCAGGCCGAAGTCCGTCGGCTGCTTGGCGATCGTCTGCTCGAACGATTTCGTCCATGTAACCAGGACGGACTCGCGCGTTGGAATGAAGTTCTTACCCATGACACAGTTTCCCTTCAAGAAGGAGGAGGAAAGTGGAAATGGATGCCCGGTTAAAAGACTGGAACCCGGAAAAGAAGAGTCCCACGAAAGCCCCCCGGCCATCCACCACACGGAACCCCGTGCGGCATTCCCAATGATCGGCCGTCCGCGCGACCGGCTTAACCGGTACGAACAAAAAAATCTGAACGATCGGCCAACCGTTACTACGATGCCTCAACTTCCGCCTTGGTCCCGCTTCGGATAAATCCACCGCGCGACGACCACGAACAAACCGACCACCGTCGCCGTCGCCTGACCGAGCAACGCGACGAGCACGACATCGGATGTCTTGATGGATAGGCGGATCGGCACCCCGCAGACACGGAACGACAGCCCCGGTAGGGAGGAGGCCACCAGAAACACCGCGACGAAGATCAACCAGACGCGCACGAGTTTGAAAATCTGCGGCGTGTATTCTTTGCGAAGCTCAAAATCCTGCTTGTAGGCGTCGAGCATCTGCTGACGCCGCCGCGCATCGTAGTTCTGCTGCGTCATCGCGCCGAGTTCTTCGGCAATCTTTTCCGACTTGGGATCCTCGGGCACCTCTCCCGGCTCGTGGATCAGCGCCTCGAAGTTAAACGCAACAACCTCCGGCTTCCCGCCGTCTGCGTCGGCGTCATCCGGGGGTGTCGGATCGTCCGGGGGGTCGGGGGGCGGGTCGCCGTACATAAGAATCTGACTCGGAACAGGTCGGCCGATCGCCCCGGCCCGATGCCGGCGGCACTACCCCTCTACGGCGCGCCGCTCGGCCACTTGCTCATTCTTCTTCTTTTTTTCGAGGTAGTGCCGCTTGATGAGGTCGTTGTCGATCACCAGTGGCCGGCCGTACCGCGCCCCCTCGTGCCAGGTCTGGGCCCAGGGTGACCCTTCCTCGTGCGTGATCGTGTAGAGCTGCCCGGCCGTCATCCGGCCGTACTTGTTCCAGACCGCGGTGAGCAGCGCCTCCGCGTTGCCGTCGTCGGAGCGGTACGCGGGGATCGGCTGGCCGGCGTCCGGGCCGACATCCTCCATCGCCCGCCCGTCGATGGGCCGGCCGCCGTACTGCGCCAGCGACCGGTAGATGCTGCGCAGCACCGGGCCGTGCTTCCACGCCTCGACCTGCTCGGAGACCAGCGGCTCATCGAGGAATGCCAAATGCCAGCCGTGCGCGATGTAGACCAGCTTGAGCACCTGCAACAGCGTCAGCGACCGCCCGTCCCGCTCGGCACGGTCGAGAAACCAGTTCGCAAGCTCTAAGCTGTCCCGTTCCATGTGTCTCCTGATCCCGCATCATAGACCGCCCCCCACCCCCCGCAAACCCCCCCACAACAATGGCCCCGTCAAAGCGTCCGCACCCCCCATTACCGGGCGACCCGACGCCGGATTGCCTTATCTGAGGATGTCTTCCTACGCCGCGAGGAGGTCTCGGGGCGCTGCGGCGCTGTCTTGGCGCGGCGCTGAGAACCCTTCGACCGGCCTGAAGTCGGCTTCCGGGGACTTGGAGATAACTTCAACAATCTTGAAGCCGACCTGCGCGGGATGAGAGACATCTTGGAGCGGCTTGAAGACGACTTCAAGCGGCGTGAAGACCACTTCCGTGGGCGTGAAGACATCTGCGAAGGGCTTGAAGATGTCTTGCGGGGCCGTGAAGACATGTTCCAGGGATTTGGGGAGGGCTTCGCGACGCGCTGAGACGGCTGTATGTGGCATGGAGCCCCCTTCCGGGCGCGATACACTGCCCGCATGGCGGATCAAGACAAAATTGACAGGGCGTTTGAAGGCTACGACCCCGAAAAAGGGGAACTGGACCTGTCGGGTTGCCGCCTGTCAAACCATTATTCTCTTGGATCGGTCCTCTTCCGAATCAAAGACGAGGCGCTTGATGGCCTCCAAAAGCTGGACCTCCATAGTAACCGGATCAGCGACCTATCCCCGCTCGCCGCCGCGACGCACCTCGACTCGCTCATCATCTTGCACCTTCACGGCAACCATATCAGCGACTTAACCCCCTTCATGGCTGCCGTACATCTAGGGTCGCTCAATACACTAACCCTAGATGGCAATCTTATCAGCGACTTAGGCCCACTCGCTCTCGCTACACACCTTGATTCGCTCAAGGTGTTACAACTCACCGTAAACAAAATCCAGGACCTGAATCCGCTTGGCACCGCCACACACCTCGGCTCGCTTAAAGAGTTGTGGCTTAACCTCAACCGGGTGCGTGGCCTTGGCCCGCTAGCGGCTGCCATGCACTTCGGTGCGCTCGAGGAATTGTACCTCGCCTCTAATCAGATCAACGATGCTGACATCGAGGTGATAGCGAGGGCGTGGGAGGTTGGCCGATTCCCGGCACTGCGAACAGTGATCATTGGAAGTAACGCCAATATTTCTCATATCGACCCGGAAGCCTTCGGGAACGTGACAAACCCTACTAATGCCGAAACATTGTTTACAGCGGTGCTGGCGGGGGTGCGGTCACCGATGGCGCGGGTGATGGTGCTGGGCGACCCGTGTGGGGGGAAGACCTGGCTGTCGCGCCGGGTGTTCAAGAACGAGGTCGTCGATGTCGAGCGCGAGGCACGCAGGCCGACACCGGACATCGACACCATCGAGGGGGAGGGGCTGTGGTGGAAGCCGACGACGGGCGGGGACAAGCGGGAGCGGATCGTGCTGCGGGTGTGGGACTTTGCGGGCCAGCACATCCACCATGGGATCCACGAGGGGTTCCTGGACAGCCGGGGGCGGACGGTGTGTCTGCTGGTGCTGGACGCGACGCAGGTCTTGGAGGAGGACCCGGCCGAGCCGGACGAGGAGAAGGATGGCAACCGGCTGACGTACTGGCTCAAGAACATCGCCCACTTCGCGGGGAACGAGGTGCCGGTGGTGGTGGCGGTGACCAAGGCGGGGGCGGTCGAGAAGCTGGGGCTGGGGGGCGGGCGCCGGCCGATCGAGCGGGGGCTGGGGGACGGGGTGTCGCTGGAGGAATACATCCAGGCGGTGGCGGAGTCCGAGGCAGTCGGCTTTCCGCCGGGGAAGGTGCGGGTGGTGGATGATCTGGATGCGGGGCTGCCGCTGCCCGAGGAGGAGCCGGCGGCGGATGATGCCGACCCCGAGCCGGTGACGAAGCTGCGTCGGGTGTTGGAGGATGCGCTGCGTCGATTGCCGGGGATGCGCGAGCAGGTCCACCCGGCGCTGCCGGCCCTGCGGCGGAAGGTTGAGGCGGAGGTGGCCGAGCGGGACGTGATCCCGATGGAGGACTACCGGGCGTGGTGCGAAGAACTCACCTACACGGAGAAAGACCGTAAAACGGGGAAGACGACCCAGAAGCAGCTGACGGGTGCGGGGGTGCAGGACGATTTGCTGGGGCAGCTGCACCGGTTCGGGAGTGTGTTTTATCTGGGGCACCAACAAGTCGCGGCCAAGCCGGTCGGGCGGCGCGACGAGAACGCCGAGGTGCGAGACCTCGCGCCGGGGCAACGGCGGTTCTTAAACAGGGAGCCCGCGGGGCTCCTGCGACGGTATCTCCTCAATCCGCTGTGGGTTAAGCAGCCGGTGTACGCTGTGATCGAGAAGGCATCGAAGACAACGGGCGGGCTGCTGGATGAAGACCAGATCCTAAGGGAGGCGGCGGTCGCAGGGGTTCGCGGGGTAGACGCCGGGACCGCGGGGGACCTCGTGATGGCAGCGATCAATCGGCTGGAGTTGGCATTTAATGACAAGGAGATAGCAAAGTTCCTGTTCCCGATCGGGCTCCAACTTCGGGGAGAAGCGTTCATGCCTGACTGGGCGCGCGGTGAGCGTGATCTAAAATGGCACGGGGTGTTGCAGTGGCCTTTCCTGCCGGAGGCGGCGTTCTACCGGCTGATCGTGCGGCTGAGCCCACGAATCGTTCACCAGAAGCGTTGGCGGCGGGGGCTGGTCGTCGGCGAGCCCTCGGCCCCGGACGACTACCCCCAGCTATTGATCGAGGCAGACCCCGGCGCGGGGCGCGTGTCGGTGCTGTTCAGGCCTCCGCCCGATGGTGCGGTCGTTACGACATGGGAACGTGAGGCGGCAGAGCTGTATCGGGAGGTGCGCGGGCACCTGGTCGGCGATCTTGTGGGCGTGGAGCCGGAGGAACGCCGGCCGGGGTTTATGGAGGAGCGTGAGGGGGTGGATTGGGAAAAGCATGAATCTGAGCAGATAAGCATACGGTCGTCGTGTCCAGCCGAAGCGGGAATGCATGATCAGACTGCGGATTGTGCCACTCTGCCAGATACTGCACCCGAAGGCACCACAAAACTTGATCATCACCCATCAAACTGCATCACTTGCGAGGCCATCCGTCAGGCAATCAAAAAGGCGGGATGTCTTTCCGTAACCGATATCCGAGCCCGTGTGGACGGACGCACCAATGATTGTCTCAAGCACCTAAACGCAACAAACCAGATTAGCCGAGACGGCGCTAGAAAACCCTACAGACTGTCGGAGAGCGGTGAGGGGTCCTAGCATTGCGTGACGTAGTGTGACATAGTGGCACCGTTTCCCTCATGGTCTCCCAGCGTTCCGTTGTAATCCCATGATGAGTTGTCGGCGGCAGACTGTTCTGCGGCTGCGATTGGATCGACGCCCTTCGGTCCTTAGGAGCTCATCATGCTTATGTTCTCAAATGGATTGTTCTCCCCCCTCCATATCTCGGCCGCGGCGGCTGAAAAGTACGCCCACCTGCTTGGGCTGGTTGGGGCACACCGGGCGCAGGGTGTGCGTGGGGATTTACCATCCGGCCCCGAAGCGGTGTTGCTGCCGACCCCGCAGGGGCTCTTGGCCTCGGGGCTCTACGAAGCGCTCAGTGTCCGCCCGGACTACGAGCAGGCCGCTTTTGTGCAGGAGGACCCCGTGGCCCTCGCGCACGGCCTGGAGCTGCTCGGGGTCCACGCCGGTGTGCAGTCGGCGCTGGACCGGCTCCGGAACAGCATTGACTGCCGGGATGAGCGGGCGCGGATGATCCGACGGGTGCAGCGTCGGCTGGTCGTTAGCAGCGATGAGGACGCCGTGTAGACGAACTCAGACGGAATGCTTATAAGTCCAACACCTCGGCCCGGTGGTCTACGCCGGGCTGTTTTTCCGCGCCCACCGCTTCAACAAGCGACCAGGCCGAAGCGCAGGCATTCTCAATCGTGGGGTGGGCATACAGCAGTCTGTGCGGCCGACGCTGGTCCGGGGGCTTGTCCGGGGGCGGGGGTGGGTCTATGCTCGGGGGATGCTGGGTCTGCTTGGGAAGCATGTGTGGATGGCGGCGGCGCTATGTGCGGCGTCGCTGTTCGGCTGCGCGCCCAAGGGGTCGGCGATCGACTCGGGGACGCGGACGCCGGTCCAGCCGGGGCCCGGGGCAACGCCGGCCGATGCGGCCCTCCCCGCCTGGTTCCCGCGGGCGGTGAATGTGCGGGTGCATCCGGCGACGCGGTATGTGGTGGACCGTGACGAGCTGATCCTCGAAGCGCGTATTGAGTTGCTCGATCAACAGGGCGAGCCGATCAAGGATGTTGGCCGATTTATCTGCGAGCTGGGGGCGATCGACGACAGCGGCGAGATCGAGGTAGCGAACGGACGGCCGCGGCTGATCCGTTTTGATTTGGATGTCCTCTCGGCCGAGGACCATGCCGAGTATTGGGACCCGGTCGCGCGGGCGTATGTGCTGCCGCTCCAGGTCGGTGAGGTCGACCCGGGGATGGCGGGCGGGATGTCACGGCTGTGGGTGCGGTTCCAGCCGGCCTGGCCTGGCGCGGGCATCGTGCCAGCGAGCGAAGCGGATCGCGGGCCGGTGGACGTGCGGGTGGATTGGTAGTCGGAAGCCGTTAGCAATCAGCAAGAAAACGGGGCGTTCCCACGGCGTTGCTTCGCAAAGCCGTGGGCTTGTTGTCGATCCCCCCAATCCCCAACTCCTAACTCCCAACTCCCACCCGGTAGTCGAGCAGCACGTCGTTTTCGATGCGTTCGATGCTGTGGAGTTGGAGCGCGGTGGCGTCGTCGATTTTGTCGCGGCTAAAGCCGGTGACGGCGTTGAGTGCGGTGTCGTCGCCCAGGAGCTTGGGGGCGATGAAGACCAGGAGCTGGTCGACGAGGCCTTGTTTCAGCAGTGATCCGACGAGCCGTGCGCCACCCTCGACGAGGACGTTGGTCGCGTCGTGCGCGGCGACGAGGTGGCGCAGGAGCGGCGCGAGGTCGAGGTGCTGATCGGGGAGTTGCGGGAGCGGGACGATCTCGAGGCCGTGGTCGCGGTAGTCGTGGATGCGTTTGGCCGGCCCGTCGATGAGGTGCTGGTCGACGGCGAAGGTGATGGGCGGGTCGGCGGGCTCGCTGGCGAGGGTGAGCTGGGTGTGCGGGGGCGTGCGGAGCTCGGGGTCGACGACGACGCGGCGGGCGGTGCGGAGGACTTCGACATCGCGTGCGGTGAGTTTGGGGTCATCGGCGAGGACGGTGCCGACGCCGACCATGATGGCGTCGACGCGGGCGCGGAGTTCGTGGACGCGTTGGCGAGATGCGGAGTTGCTGATCCATCGGCTGTCGCCGGTGTGTGTGGCGATGCGGCCGTCGAGCGTCGATGCCCACTTGGCGACGACCCATGGCAGGCCGGTGGCGATGCGTTTGAGGTAGGGCGCGTTGACCACGCGGGCCTGCGTCTCGCAGACGCCGGAGACGACTTCGATCCCCGCCTCGCGCAGGCGCGTCAGGCCCTGGCCCGCGACACGCTCGAACGGGTCGGCCATCGCGACGACCGCCCGGGCGATGTGTGCTTCGACGAGGGCGTCCGCGCAGGGCGGGGTCTTGCCGTGATGGCTGCACGGCTCGAGCGTGGCGTAGCATGTCGCGCCGGCGGGGTCTTCGTTTCGTCGGCGTGCGTCGGCGAGCGCCTCGGCCTCGGCGTGCGCCCCGCCGAAGGGTGCGGTATGTCCCCGGCCGATCTCACGCCCGTCTTTGACCAGGACACAGCCGACCATCGGGTTGGGCTCGACGCGTCCGCGGCCTCGCTCGGCCAGCGCGAGCGCCTGCCACATCCACGCCTCGTCTTGCGGGTTGGGCTCGTGTCTCGCCTGAGCCATCGGCCTCTTCTCCTGCCCATTTGTGAGAAAACACAACAATACACCGCACTTTGGGCACACGCCATCATAAGATATCCTTGCGTGGTCCACTCGGATCACGACTCATCGCCGCGGACGAACGCCGCCCCTTCGGAGCCCACCCATGAAAAAACTTATCAAAGTCCTGGTCGTCCTTGTGGTTCTCGTGCTGATCGCCGCAGTCGCCGGGTTTGTCTATATGGACTCGATCGCCACCGCGGGTGTGAAGAAGGCGATGGCCTACGCGACCCAGTGCGATGTCGAAGTCGGGAAAGTCGATGTCAAGCCGATGTCCGGCGCGGTGACCATCACCGATCTCGACATCAAAAACCCGGAGGCGTTCCGCGAGATCCACGACAGCTTCCTTGTCCTTGGCTCGGGCGACGCGAACGTTTCCTTCACGTCGCTGCGGACCGATCTGGTCGAGGTCCCCGAGGTCAAGGGCGACGGCATTGTGATTTCACTCATCGGCCGCGAAGGCAAGACCAACTACCAGACGGTGCTTGACTCCCTCAATCGGTTGCAGGGCGATGCGGAAGAACCCGCCGAGCCTGAAGGCGGAAAATCCTTTGTGATCCGCAATACCGAGTTGACCCCGATCAAGGTCATCGTGGACATGGATGAAGACCCGGTGTTGGGGCTCGCACCCGTCCAGCTCGAGCTTGAGCTCAAGCCGATCACGTTGACGGATATCGGCGAGGGGGGTGTGCCGCTCTCGCAGATCTCGGCCGACCTGATCGCCGACATCCTCGTCCAGGTTGTTGCACAACTCGGCACCCAGCTCGGCGACCGCGTGCTCAGCGGGTTGACCAGCGGGCTGTCGGGCATCCTCGGCCCCGATGCGCTGCAGGGTCGGCTATCGGATATCACCAGCTCGCTTGGGCTGGAAAGCATCGACGTCGGTGCACAGCTCGGGAAGGCCGCCGAACTCGGCACCGCCGTCTTCGAAGGCGCGGGTGAGGTGGTTGGCGATGTCGTCGGCGGGGCGGGTGACGCGATCGGTGGTGCCGTTGACGGCGCAGGCGACCTGGTCGACGGCATCCTCGGCGGCGGTGGCGACGAAGGCGAAGGCGAAGAAGACGGCGGCGGCGCACTCGACGGTGTCCGCGGGCTGATCGGCGGGGACGACGAGTAAGTCATGGACCCCGTGCTCAAGCACCAACCGCGCTCCGCCGCAACGTAACCCTGTCCCTTTCATCCCGCCGTGTTGCGCCGCAATGTGGCGGGATTTTTATGACCCCGGCCGTAGCTGTATTGCCTGTTCCCCCCCGCATCAAGGAAGCCCATGAATCTGCTTAAAATCATCCTTGCAATCTTTTTCCCACCGATCGCCGTGTTCCTCCACGCCGGGATCGGGGTGCACTTCTGGTTGAACATCCTGCTCACCCTGATGTTCGGCCTCCCGGGCGTCATCCATGCCCTCTGGCTGATCTTGTCAGATAAGTAGCCACCTCTGCCGGCGGTTCTTGCATGGTGCTTGCGTGCTTCCGGGATCGCCAGGCCCGTGTGTCACGGTGCGCCCCCGGCTGGGGGTTGTGTGGTGCTTGGGTTGAGATGAAACGACAACACCCCCGACGCGATCTGCCAAGCTGGCAAACAGGGTCGGGGGTGTCGGAAGTGGGCCATACTGGACTTGAACCAGTGACCTCCTCGATGTCAACGAGGCGCGCTAGCCAACTGCGCCAATGGCCCGTCGTCGGCGGGGATGGTGCCGAGCGGGATAGTATAGCGGGGTCGGCGTGGGGTCGCTACGGGGGTGAGGGACGTTTTGTAGGGCTTGGCGGTTGGCCGTGGTCGCGTTGCTCGGGGCAGGTGTTGTGGCTTCGTGGGGCCTTGTGGTAGCCGTCGGGGTGGGTGGGATGGCGTGATCTGTTTTGGCTCGCTGTTGGGGCCGGTGTGCGCTTTGGGTAGAAAACAGCGACGGCCTTCACCATCGCTGTTGTATGAGGATGTGATTCAGGCCGGTGTTAGTCCAGCGGGGCCAACAGCGGGGAACGGCGGGGGTCGTTGTAGAGCGACCAGTCGCGGGTGCCTCGGACGGCTTTGAAGCCGCGGGAGTTCGTGCTCGCGACGGAGTCGGAGTCGGTATCGACGGCCCGGGCGCTGCCGTCGGCGAAAGCGGCGTTGTGCGTGCCGAACTTGCCGTGGAAGCTCAGGGCGGGCGAGTCCAGGAAGAGGTAGGAGTCGACCATCGGCGCTTCCGCAGCGATCAGGACGGTAGAGGTGGACCCGTTTTCGTAGACGTAGCGAGCCAGCCGTTTACTGGCGGTTTCGAATTCGCTGGCGACGCCGGTGGCCAGCATGGTGTCGGGGTCGGCAAAGACGCTCCACGAGTTTTCGAGGTAGCTGGTGCCTTGGGTTTCATAGGCGGAGAAGGAGTTGGAGCCGGGGTCGGAGAAGCCTGCGCCCCAGATCTCGTTGTAGCCTGCCCCTTCGCCGTTGACATCCGAGGGGCACTCGGCGAGCTTGACTTCCTGGCGATCGTTGAGGCTGGGGTCGGGGGTGGGTGTGACGCCCAGGAGGTAGGGGTTGAGCGGGCGGTTTTCGACACGTGCCGAGAGCCCGCCGAATCCTGGGGCGTTGTTTTTACCGACGAGGTCCTGGGGCTCGCTCCAGAGTGACCCGCCCGGCAGCCCGCGGAACGCTCCCAGGGGCTGGTCGGGGAGGGGCCAGCGGCCGGTGTCGGAGACGAAGGTGGCGTGGGCTTGGCCGATGCTGCGGACCTGAGCCAGGCATTGCGACAAACGGGCGGTCTCGCGGGCCTTGCCCAGGGCGGGGAGCAGGATCCCGATGAGCAGGGCGATGATCGAGATCACCACGAGCAGTTCGATGAGAGTAAAGGCACGACGCCGACGGCTCGTACGCTGGGAGAGGTACTTCATGGTTCAGATTCCCAAAAATGAATGAATAAAGACAGGACTAACAGTGCGATTGCTGGGCCAGAGCGGCACGAATCAGGCAATGGCCTATTCGGGTTAATCATTAGATCATGAACACTAACCGACGTCAAGGAAATTTTGCGCAAACTGCGTAGAGGCGATGTCGAAAACGACAATGGCGTCCTAAATGACTTTTTTCCAATGGCTTACGCGAGATTCAATTGCAGGCTGGTCGCTGGCATCTAGTTCACACGTCGGGGGGAGTCTGGCGTGGCTTCGAGGTCCCAGGACGGATCGACCGTGATTTCGTTGCCCGTCGATGGGTCGAGCTTGAAGCAGGACATACGCCCGCATTCGGTGCACTTGACGCGGGTGGGCGGGGCGCCCGGCCCGGTGTTGAAGATGGCTTCGCCGGCGTTTCGGGCTTTGAACATGTCCTCGGCGGCGATCGCGACAACGGTGTCATCGAAGCAGCAGTGGAACTCCTGCATCTCTTCCGCGACGTTCGAGCCCCCGTCGCCGCTCCGGGTCCAGGCAAAGACGGCGATCCCGAGAACAACCACAACACCCAGGGCGATCAGGAGTTTGGAATTCATAGCGATTGGTTCCTTATGTTTGCGTTATTTCGGTCGACAGGTGCGAGGGCGGGGTCGTGAAGCTGTGAATCGGAGGCGCGTGCCATACTCGGGGATTGTCCCGAGGGGCTTAGGGATCATAGCAAAGGCTTGGGCTTTGAACAGGGATCGTTTCGGATGAGTTGGGGGCGATGCCGACGGTGCGAAGAAAAGCCCACGGCAGCAGCGGGGCTGGCCGTGGGCATCGGGGATGAGTGAGTTGTTGAACGCCCGGCGTTTAGGGCAGCAGCGGGACCGGGCGGGGGTGGGGGTAGAGCGACCAGTCGTCGTTGCCGCGGATGGGGGTAATCAGGAAGTTCGTGCCGTCGGTGCCCAGGGCGTCGACGTCGGATTCGATGATTCGGCTGCTGCCGTCGGCGAATGCGGCGTCGTGCTGGCCGAACTTGCCGTGGAAGCCCATCGTGGGTGTCAGGAAGTACGTCATGGATTCGAGGTGCATGGTTTCTGCCATGACCATGACTTCGGAAGTCGTGCTGGTTTCATAGACCAGTCGTGCGACGCGTTTGCGGGCGGAGGTCCACTCGTCGCGGGTGCTGGTCCAGGGGAGGATCGTGCGGGAGTCGCCGAAGATACGCCAGGTCATATCGCCGTAGCTGGAGCCCTGTGTTTCGTAGGAAGAAAAGGCGTTGTTGGCGGCGTCTTCGAACCCGCTCCCCCAGAGCGAGTTGAAGGTGCCGCCTTGGGCATTGTCATCGTTGGGGCATTTGGCCAGGAAGACTTCCTGCCGCTGGGTTGGGCTGGGGTCGGGGCTGGGTTGTGCGCCCAGGAGGTAGGCATTCAGGGGTCGGGCTTCGATCGTGGAGGAGGCGTTGATGAGGCCGGCCGAGCCGGACTTGCCTGCGACATTGACGTAGGTAGACCAGAACGCTTGATCGCCGCCGCGGGTCGCCAGTACCCACCCGCCGTGTTGGTAGATGTCCTGAACGGGCCACATGCCTGTGTCGGAGACGTACGAGGCGTTGGCCTGCCCGAGACTGCGGACATTGGCCAGGCATTGGGATTGCCGGGCCGAGGCACGCGCAGCGCCCAGCGCGGGCAGCAGGATACCGATCAGCAGAGCGATGATGGAGATCACCACCAGCAGCTCGATCAGCGTGAATGCACGCCGTCTTGTCGGCGGATGCGGGGTCGTGTTGTTCGTTTCACTACTCATGATGCACCTCTAAGAAAGGAATGGATAGGTTGCATGAAATGGACGCGGGGCAGATCATTGCGTTACCGCGTCGCCCCCCCGGGAAGTTGTTTCGGGCCAGGTTTCGAGGTCCCACGATTCATCGACCTCGATCTCTTCCCCGGTCACGCTGTTCTTCATGAAACAGGACGGCCTGTCGCACTCTGGGCAGCGTACGCGTGTGGGTGGGCCGACCCCCCGCCCCAGGACGGCGTCGCCTCGGTGGTGCCATTTGAAGATGTCTTCCGCGTTGACGGTGACTTCTCCGTCATCGAAGTGGCAGTAGAAGACCATCTTGTCTTTACCGATGTCGCGACCGCCGCCTCGGTTGGTCCAGATCAAGACAACGACCAAGACCAAAGCGAGGACGCCGACGGCGATGAGGAGCTTGGGGTCGACGCCAGCAAACCGATTACGAAGAGAGGCACGAGAGGGCATAGAGAGGGTCCAGGGCTGAATCGATCGAGTAAGACGAGGCAGGACTAGGGGAATGATCTAATCCCATTTTCAGTATACGCATTGGAACCCTAATCCGGTAGCTCATTTAGGGGTTTTTCTCTTCAGGCCGGATTCCAAGCTCTTTTGCAGGCAAGTCGCCGGTTGGGAATAGATTATCGGCTACAGTGCGTCGTTTTCGCGCCACCTGCCTTGCTCTCACGGACCCCCGCCCCATGCCCGAACCGACCCAGACCCACAACCTCAATGTCGCGTCGCTGACCGCGCTGGTCGGCCCGGCCCAACTCGCCGAGGAGATGCCGATCACCGACGCCGCCCGGCAGACCGTGATCGACGCGCGCCGCGAAGTCGTGCGTATCCTCAAAGGTGACGACCCGCGCCTGCTCGTGGTTGTCGGGCCTTGCTCGATCCACGACCCCGCCGCCGCGCTGGAGTACGCGGAGAAGCTGTGCGGGCTGCGCGACGAACTGGCCGACCGCATGTGCATCGTCATGCGTGTCTACTTCGAGAAGCCGCGCACGACGCTGGGGTGGAAGGGGCTGATCAACGACCCCGACCTTGACGGCTCGTTCAACATGGACCGCGGGATCCGGCTTGCGCGCGAGCTGTTGATGCAGATCAATACGATGGGCATGCCGGCGGGCACGGAGTTTTTGGAGCCCATCACGCCGCAGTACCTGGCGGACCTGGTGGCCTGGGCGGCGATCGGCGCGCGGACGACGGAGAGCCAGACCCACCGCCAGATGGCGAGCGGGCTGTCGATGCCGGTGGGTTATAAGAACGGCACGGACGGGAACCTGCAGGTCGCGATTGATGCGATGCTGTCGTCGCAGTCGCCCCACCACTTCCTGGGGATCGACGATGCGGGCCGGACGTGTGTCGTCGCCACGAAGGGCAACCCGCAGGGCCACGCGATCCTGCGTGGCGGCGCGGGCTCGCCCAACTACCACCCCGAGTTTGTCGCCGATGCCGCCCGGCGGTTGTCCGACGCGGGGCTCAACCCGGGTGTGATGATCGACTGCTCGCACGCCAACTCGGAGAAGCAGCACGAGCGTCAGGAGGCTGTGTTCAAGTCGTTGATCGACCAGCGCGTCGCGCGTGCCGCCGGCGCGAAAGCGGCGGGCGCTGCGCTGCCGCGTCCCTTCATCACCAGCGCGATGATCGAATCCAACCTCGAAGCCGGCAACCAGAAGCTGCCCCAAGACATCCGCCCCGGCGACGACGTCCGCGCGAAGCTGACCCCCGGCGTGTCCATCACCGACGCCTGCCTCGACTGGACCAAGACCCAGGCGATGCTACGCGAGGGCTACGCGCGGCTGGGGTGATCTCGCTTGTACTTGATGCGGGTATGCCGATCCCATGAAACCCAAGGCGTTGCTGATCAAACTTGCTATTGGCGTCGTGCTGGCGACGCTGCCGTTGGCGGTTTGCTGGGGGGTGGCGGAGGCGATGGTGCGGTTGGGGGTGGAGGCGGCGCAGCCGCCAGCGTACCTGGCGCAGAAGCGGCGGAACATCGCGGGGATCGTGCTGGTGATCGGGTTTGCGATGAGCGCGGTGGCGTGGTGCGGGCTCGGGCTGTACGTGCTGGCGACGCTGTGGGGCGCGGTGCCTGGCCTGCGGCATGAGCGCAGGCTCAACGCGATGCGCGAGCGTGGGGAGATCGATTTTTAGCGGGGGCACGCCGACGCTGAGTCCGCGAAGCGTCTGGTCGGGTACGCTGATCCCACGGCATTGCTGCGCAAAGCCGTGGGCTTCGTTGCGCAGGGTGTGGGCCTATGGCTTGAGTTCCCGGCGGAGGATCTTGCCGGTGGGGTTGCGCGGGATCGCTTCGATGTGCCGGATCTCTTTGGGGACTTTGTACTGCGGCAGCAGGTCGCGGCAGTGCTGACGCAGGGCCTTGTCGTCGAATTCGGCGCCCTCTTCGAGCTCGACGAAGGCGATGATGACTTCGCCGCGCAGGTCGTCTTGCTTACCGACGACGGCCGAGGCGTTGACGGCCTCGTGCTGGTTGAGGACTTCTTCGATCTCGCGGGGGAAAACGTTTTCGCCGCCGACGATGAGCATCTCTTTCTTGCGGCCGGTGATGAAGAGGTAGCCGTCGGCGTCCTGCTTCCCGATGTCGCCGGTGCGGAAGGCGCGGACGGGCTGTTCTTCGCCGGGCACTTCGAGGTAGTGCATGACTTCCTCGGTCTTCTCGGGCAGGTGCCAGTAGCCCTGCATGACGTTGGGCCCGGCGATGAGGATTTCGCCCTCTTCGTCGGGGCCGAGGATGTTGTTTTGTTCGTCGAGGATAAAGATGCGCACGCCGGGCAGCGGTTTGCCGACGGCGTGGATGCGGTTTTCGTGGGGTGTGGACCAGTTGCTGACGGGCGAGGTTTCGGTGAGGCCGTAGCCCTCGAGCAGGTTGACGCTGAACTTATCGCGGTAGGCGTCGTAGGTCGCCTGGGGGAGCGGCTCGGCCCCGCTGACGGCATAGTTGAGCGAGGCGAAGTCCTCGGCTTTGGCGCTCTTGACGCTGAGCAGCGCGCTGTACATCGAGGGCACGGCCATGAAGATCTCGGGCTTGTGTTCGCGCATGAGCTCGACCATGCGGCGGGGAACGAAGCGTGCGGTGTAGACCATCTTCGAGCCCATGTACATGGGCAGCAGCGTGAGCGCGGTGACGCCGAAGGCGTGGAACTGTGGCAGCACGCCGAGGAAGGTGTCGGCGGAGGTGAGGCGTGCGTGTTCTTTGGCGCCGACGACGTTGGTGTGTAGGTTGCTGTGGGAGAGCATGACGCCCTTGGGCTTGCCGGAGGTGCCCGAGGTGTAGAGGAGCATGGCGAGGTCGTCGTCGCGCGGGTTGGCGGGCCAGCGCACGGGCGGGAGGCCTTTGAAGGACTGCTCTTCGAGCTTGACGATGTTGATGTGGTCGGGGATCGCCGCTTCGCCGCCGATGTGGTCGAGGAGCTTGCCGACGGTGAGGAGGGTGTCGATTTCTGCGTCTTCGATGACGTAGCGGAGGTCTTCGTTGGCGAGGAGGTAGTTGAGGGGGACGGCGGTTTTCTTGGCCTGCCACGTGCCCAGCAGGGCCATGGGGAATGCGCCCGAGGTGGGGAGCATGATGCCGACGTTGGGTTTGTCGGTGGTCTTGCGGATGAGCCTGGCGAGGTGGAAGCAGCCGCCCAGGAGGGTGAGGTAGGGGTAGGTTTTTTGGTCGTCGACCACGGCTGTGCGTTTGGGGTGGCACAGTGCCTGCTTGAGGATGGGGCGGAGGAGGGGCATAAGCAGCGGGTTCCGGGTGCCGGGGCTTGGGTTTGGCGAAGCCCACAGATTTTATCTGTGGGGTGCGGCTGCCCATAGAGTAGCGAACCACAGTTGATAGAATGCAGCCCACGGCGATGGATCGCCGACGGGCCCGACCGCCCGTATCTCACGCGCTACCGATTGGAAGAGGTACCCCGATGAACAAGACCGCCCCCCTGCTGCTCGTGATCCCTGCGCTGCTCGCGCTGACCGGCTGCACGGACTCGACGCTCAAGCAGACCTACCTCGAAGATACCTACGTCGACCGCGCGCCGACCGGCACGATGGACGCCGCGAACAACGCCTACCAGGCCGGGGACTACTCGACCGCCTACACCATCGCCCGGCCGATCGCGGACGACTACCTGAACCCGCGCCACCTGGAGGCGGCCTACGTCGCCGGGCTCAGCGCGCACCAGTTGGGCGACCTGCGCAACGCGGGCTGGCTGCTGCGGAAGGCGATGACGACCCAGGACCTGTCGCTCAAGGCCGACGCCGCCGCGCAGCTCGGGCTGGTCTACTCCGCGCAGGGGCGTTACGCCGAGGCGGAGCGTTCGCTGCTGTGGGCGGCCGAGCAGTTGTCGGGCGAGAGCAAGGCCCAGGCGTTCTACTACGCCGGCATCGCGCAGCAGAAGCAGGGCCAGTGGTCGCAGGCCCGGGCGACGCTCTACAACGCGCTTCGCCACACGAGCAACCCCGCCACCCAGCGGCAGGTCAACGACCAGATCGCGACGGCCGGCTGGACGCTGCAGGTCGGCGCGTTCACACAGCGCAGCTTCGCGGACGACGCCGCGCAGCGCGTCGCCGACGACGCCACGCGGATGGGGCTGGGCGCGCCGCGCCTGGTCGAGTCCCGCGACGCCGACGGCCGACCCCTCACCCTCGTCCAGGTCGGCACGTTCATGAGCTACCAGTCCGCCGCCCGCTTCCGCGACAACCTCGGCACCGCCGTGATCATCAAGCCGATCACGCAGTAGATTCGGGTCACGTTCGATGTGCGATGTTAGCCGTCGCCAGCACGGCGACGCTCGCACGGTGATCAACAGGGGCGACTTCGAAAATCGCGGCCCGATCCGCGCGGCATTGCTTCGCAACGCCGCGGGCTTGAATTGTAATCGCGCCGGGGCGCTACATTTCGAACCTCGCACTTCACCCCATCGAGTACAGCGCGATCGCGGCGGTCATGACTGCTGCGGCGATGAGTCGGCGCAGGATGATGGGCCAGGGGGCGTGGCGTTCGAGGTGGTGGTGGCCGAGGTGGGCGAGGAGGAAGCCCAGCCCGATCGACATGAGGCCGCGGGTTGATTGCAGGATGCCGCCGAAGACGATGCCGACCAGCGAGAAGCAGGCGAAGAGGCAGGCCATCGACAGCAGCCACGCCCCGGCGTAAGGGACCCCGCCGGGCAGGGCGCGCACGAGGGCTTTCGTAAACCAGTCACGCTGGCCGCGCAGCACGACGGGCAGCATCGCGATCGCCGCGACGCCGCACCAGACGTAGGCAAACGTCATCCCCGTCATCGCGGCGGTGATCCGCTGGGCCTTGTCCGCGTCCTCCAGCGCGACGCCGGCGGGCAGCCAGGCGGTGAGCATCTGCTTGATGAACAGGTCGGACCCGACAAAGCCGATGCAGGTGCAGAGGATCATCACGAGGGTTCTGGTCGGCAGCTTCCCGCCGGTCGTGCCGAGCATCACGGCCGCGCCGGTGGCCATGACGACGGCGGCCCACTGCGCGGCCGAGAAGTCCTCGCCCATAAACAGCTCGACCGTCAGCGCGAGGAGGATCACCTTCATCCCCAGCAGGGGCGCGATGCGCGAGGCGTCGGTGCGCTGGAGCGAGAGGAACAGGAACACGTTACCCAGCAGGTAGAACACCGCGACCCCGCCCGACATCAGCGCGGCGTAGGCCGGGCGTTCGACGGGTGTGTCGCGCAGGATCATGAAGATGGGGAACACCGTCGCGCACACCGCCGACAGCCAGAGGTGGGCGGTGACCAGCAGGCGAAGCGGCGGGCGCCAGGGGGTTGCGTCGGGTTCGTCGCGCTGTGCCTGCACGGCGTATCGGCGCGAACACAGGTAGGCGAGCGACGCGCCCAGTGCGCTGAGGAGTCCGAGGATGATGCCCAGGGCCTGCATGGGTGGGCAGTGTAGGGAGGTTCGTGGGTTGATGTCTCCCCACAAGCCCGCGGCTTTGCGCCCCCAACCCCCGCGGTTTTGCCCCCTGGTTGGCGTGTGGTTTGCGGGGGGGGGTGCCCCCGGCGTGCGGGGCAAACACGCCGGGGTGTGGGGCGAAAAAAACCCACCAACCAACCAAAACAGCCCACCCCAGCACG
>JBCCWH010000059.1:0-20318 GCA_039193915.1 Planctomycetota bacterium | reverse complement strand
CCTGGCGCCCCCTCGCGGCCTTGCCCTCGTCGTACCCCCTGTTGCTTACACTGGGGCCCGCCGCGGGCCGCCGTGCCCCCGCGGCTATGATCGACTGACCCGCCATCCGCCATCCGCCATCCGCCATCCGCCATGCCCCACCCCGCCGCCCTTGAGATCGACGACCTGCTGGCCGACTGCGATGTGCAGCGGACGCGCAGCTCGGGGCCCGGCGGGCAGCACCGCAACAAGGTCGAGACGGCCGTCCGCCTGACGCACCGCCCGACCGGGCTGAGCGTGTTGGCTGGCGAACGCCGAAGCCAGGCGCAGAACCACGCGGCCGCCGTCGCACGCCTCCGGGTCCAGCTCGCGCTCAAGGCCCGCCACCCGGTGGGCGCTGTCCAGGGTGAGCCGATCCCCAGCGCACGGTGGTCGGCCCGGGTCAAGGCCGGCCGACTGGCGATCAACCCGAAGCACGCCGACTTCCCCGCCCTGCTCGCCGAGGCGATGGACCACCTGGAAGCGGACGGCTACGACGTTGCAGTATCGGCTTCGGCGTTGAGCGTGAGTACGTCGCAGCTCGTGAAGCTGCTGCGCCACGAGCCCGCAGCGCTGGAGCAAGTGAACCGCGAGCGCAAAGCGCGTGGGCTGCGCGGTTTTACCTAGAGAGTGTGTCTAGATGCCTTGCCATAGCCGCGTCGCTACGCGACGCCGGGGCTTGTCAAAGACAGATGTTGTCGCAGCGCCTCGGCACCGCGTAGCGGTGCGGCTATTGCGGAAGATGCCAGAGGCGCAGTGCTTCTGACGTGCTAACTGATCATCGCCAGGAAGAATACAAAGCACACGACATCAATGGCGACCGGGATCGTCGCGCAGACCACCTGCGGGGTTGCGGGCAGACGCGAGAACGACCGGCGCAGCGCGATGGCGGCGATGCTCAGCGGGATGCAGGCGATCGAGTAGCCGACGGCGAACATGGCGAATGCCTGCTCGAAGTCTCGCGGGACCAGGTCGTCGGCGGACAGGTACTGCAGCGCCATCGCGACGCCGACACAGCTCAGCACACCGATCCCCGCCGGGGCGATGAGCGCGGCGAGCATCGTCAGCCAGGCGCGGTTGATCGGCGAGATCGACCCGACCGTCAGCTTCAGCCCGTTGCCGCACTCCGGGCAGTTGGGCTGGGTCAGTCCGCGCAGGTTGTACCCGCAGCGTGGGCAGCCGACCTCGCGCTGAGCGACGTAGTCGAGCAGGGCCCGGGTCTCGTCCGGGGGTGGGTGGGTCTCGTCGTGCACGTGGATACTGTATCGAAGCCTGGGGTTGTTATCCCAGGTTGTTGGGGGCTCGCCTGGTTGCTGAAGCTACCAGGCCGGGGGCGAAGCATAAGTTTGAGGGGGCTCTACAATCCCGCGATGCCGTATGTGTTGTTTGCTGCGATGTGTCTGATCTGGGGGACGAGTTTCCTGCTGATGCGTTGGGCGTCGGGGGTGTTCAACGCGCCGGCGATCAATGTCGGGCGGATGCTCGGCGGCGCGGCGGCGCTGTTTTCGGTGTGGTTTATGTTGCGAGCGCTGTCGAAAGGTAAGAGGCCCTGGGTGCTAAGACGGCGCGACTTGCCGGCCTTGTCGTTGGTGGTTGTCTTTGGCTTTATCGTCCCGTGGACCCTCCAGCCATTCCTCATCGGGACGTACCAACAGAGCGGGTTCTTTGGCATGATGGTTTCGCTGGTGCCGCTGCTGACGATGGTGGTCTCGGTGCCGATGCTGGGGGTCCACCCTCGGCCGCGACAGGTCGCGGGGGTGGTGTTCGGTCTGGTGATGGTGGTGGTCTTGTTCGGTGACGCGGTCAGCACGCGCGGCATCCCGGCTTGGGCGATGGCGCTCGCGGTGTTGGTGCCCTGCTGCTATGCCGTGAGCAACACGTGGGTCAAACAGCGTTTCCACGGCACGGACATGCTCGCGCTTTCGGCGTCGGCGATGGCGCTTGGCCTGGTCTTTGTGGTGCCCTTCGCGCGCCTGAATGAGATACCCGCCAACGACGTGCCGATGTCAAAAGCACTCGCGTCGCTGGCTTTCCTCGGCATCGTTTGCAGCGGGCTGGCGATGTGGATGTTCTACAAGATGGTGCAGCTCAAGGGGCCGCTGTTCGCGGGGATGGTGACGTATGTCGTGCCGGGCATCGCGGTGCTGCTGGGCTGGGCGCTCGAGGGTGAGGTCGTGACTTCGTGGCAGCTCGCCGCGCTGGGCGGCATCCTCCTCTCCGTCGCGCTCGTACAGTGGCCGACGAAACAGCCGCCCGGCCTGCGGGCTTCAGCCACCAGGCGTGCCACGGACCCCCCCGAATAACCCGCACAACCGCCCCACCCCAGCGCCCGGCAAGCTTTACGCAGCCGACACAGGCCGCAGGGCTTCACACACGCATCCGATAAACCGACCTAAGGGGCGGAGCCGCGCCGACCGCGCGGGAGATCGTCCATGCTGCGAGTCGACCTACGAAAAGCCCGGCCCGGGATGTCGCTGGCGTTGCCCGTGATGAACCCGCGCCTGCCGGGCCACGTGCTGCTGAAGACCGGCTACGCGCTGACGCCCGACGTCATCGAGAAGCTCGAAGACCTGTCCGTGCGCACCGTCTGGGTCGCCTACCCGAGCTTGTCTTTCCTCGAAAAATACATCGACCGCGACGCGATCGAGAAGCAGGGCCACGTCGTCTCCCAGATCCGCGATACATTCGAGGCGCTGCAGACCGAGTCCAACGCGAAGCTCGACTACGACACCTACACCCGCGGCATCGGCAACCTCGTCGAGAGCGTCATCGCCAACCCCAACGCAGCGATCTTTGTCGGCGACCTGAGCCATCACGACGACAACCAACACATGCTCCGGCAGAGCTCGGCCGTCACCTACCTCTCACTGCTCATCGGCCTCAAGCTCGAGGGCTACCTCATCAAGCAACGCCGACACGTCGCCGGTGAACGCGCCAAAGAGGTCACCAATCTGGGCGTCGGCGCGATGCTGCACGACATCGGCGTCACCTTCCTGCCACAGGAGGTCGTCGAACGCTATGAACAAACGGGCGACGAGACCGACCCCGCCTGGCGGGAACACCCGGCACTGGGCTACCAGGTCGTGCGCGGGAAGGTCGACCCCACCGCCGCCGCCGTCGTGTTGCACCATCATCAGCGTTTCGACGGCACGGGCTACGCCGGGAAGGACTACCCCGTGCAGTCGGGCGAGTCGATCCACATCTTCCCGCGGATCGTCGCTGTCGCAGACTTGTTTACGCGCCTGCGTCGCCCGCCGGGCCAGCCGGAGCGGCCCGCCGCCGCCGTGCTGCGCGCGATGCTGTCCGAGAAGGTCAGCAGCCGTTTCGATCCGAACTTGCTGCGCGGTCTGATCGAGGTCGTGCCGCCCTACCCGCCCGGCTCGTTCGTCAAACTCAGCAGCGGCGCAACGGCTGTCGTCATCGACCACAACCTTGCGGACCCGTGCAGACCAACCGTACAGATGCTGCCGGGTGATGAGTTGCCTGATGACGACGTCAAGCTAGGCCCAACGATCAACCTCAGTGAACAGATCGCGGAGTTGCAGATCATCGCGTGCGACGATGTGCCGACACATCGGTTCAACTTCACGCCGGACGAGATCCCCGGCTTCCGCGAGGCCGTGCTCGGCTGGGCGTAAAGAAGTGCACTCTAGGTTCTGTCGTAAAACACCGAAGTCGGGGGGACAGGCATTCCTGCCTGTCATTCGGCGCAGCCGAATCTTTTGCAAGAACAGGCCCTCGGCCTGATGACAGACAAGAATGTCTGTCCCCCGACATCGTTTCTCGACAGGGCCTAGGCTCTGTCCGAAAACGGTGGGATGGCCGTCTCGGCCGTCGATTGAGCTTCGTGACGGGCGGGACGCCCATCCCACCTTTGGTTGTCAGACAGAGCCTAGTACGCATTGCGTTTGCGGCGTGAGCACTCGGACAGATTGATCGGCGCGAGCGTATCGACGATGCGTTGGCCGGCGTCGCCCTTGCCGTAGGGGTGGCGCATTTTCGTGATGTCGAGTTGCAGGGCCTGCTTGAGCGCGTTGCGCACCTTGCCCACGCCGTAGCCGCACGGCACCACGCTGCCTGGGGCTTCGCGTCCGCCTTGGCGTGGGCCGATGTTTACACACGCGGTGCGTAGCGCGGCCGCCTCGATCAGCCCGGCCGACGAGTTGCCGACGATCACCCGCGCCCCGGCAAGAAGCGACGCGAACCGCTCGCGTGGCAAGTGCTCGACCGGGTCGATGCCGTGATCGGTGATGGCTTGTCGTATGCCCTGAGCCCCGGGGTCGTGGTTCGGCGCAAAGACAACGCGTTCGTGTTTAGCAGTGGCACGCAGGGTCGCGTCCATCCATCCCCGCTCGGCGTCATCGGCCGCGCCGACCGGGTGCTGCATGATGAGCAGTGGCGGCGCGTCCGGGTCGGGTGTGACGCCTTTGAGTGCATCGATCGCGGGTGAGCCGACGTTGTGAACCGTGGCTGGGTCTTCGCCCATCCGGATCAGTCGGCGTTTGCTCTGCGCCGTCGCGGGGAAGTGCAGGTGCGCGAGCTTGCTGATCGCGTGCCGCATCGCCTCGTCGGCGACACCCTCGGCCCGGTCGCCGCCGTGGATATGGGCGAGGATGCGTCCGCCCACACTCGCCGCCGTCGCCGCCGCGAGCATCTCGACCCGGTCGCCCAGCACGACCACCGCGTCGGGCGCAAGCTTTGCAAACGCCTTGCCAAAGCCCGCGACCCCGCGCGAGAGGGCCTGCACATCGGCGTCGTAGCCCGACGCTTCCTTGCGTTGCATCCGTACTTTAGCGGTGATCGGATGGGCGATGTCGGCCGCGCTTTGCGTGGTCAAGTGTGTGCCTGTGACCACCAGCATCGGCTCGATGTCGGGGTGTGCGTCGGCCGCGTCGAGCACGCTCCGCAGGATGCCGTACTCCGCCCGGGTGCCGGTGATGAAGGCGATGCGTTGGGTCATCCCGCGTTTCGCTTGCGCTTGGGGGCAGGCCGCTGGCTTAGCACGGCTTGAGCCCGATGTAGATCGATGGCGTGGTCGACATCGATCACCTCGCCGGGCTGGGTCGTAATGGCGCGCCGGTCGTTGCCAAGAAACGCGTGCGGCTCGCCGGGCGTTGTGTTGAACAAGGCCTCGCGTGTAACCGCGATGATGCCGCCGTCGAGTTCGTAGACCGGCGGCAGGTCTTGTCGGCGGTAGATGGCGTTGTCTTCATACGCGATGAGTTGGTGGTCGACGCCGAGTTGTTTCATCCAGTACGGGTGGTGTTTCCCGACCGGGCAGACGCTCTGCACACTGTCCGCGCCGGTGTCGTTGAGCATCGCGACGGCGCGATCGGTGAGGTCGGCCGGCCGAACGGGGATGTTGCCGTAGAGGATGACGATGTTGCGGTGCAGCGAGACGATCTGGCTGACGGCATGACGCGCGGCGGCATCGACGGTCGCGGTATCGCTGGCGAGTTCATCGGGGCGCAGCACGACCTCGACACCCGCGTGCTGTCGACCGATGTCGGCCAGCGCTTCGCCGTCGGTGGAGAGGACAACGCGGTCGATCGACGCGCTGCCCAGCGCGTGCTCGAGTGTCCACGCGAGCATCGGCTTGCCCGCGACGTCGAGCATGTTTTTCTGCGGCAGCCCCTTGCTCCCGGCCCGCGCGAGGACGATTGCGAGGGCGGGCGCGGGTGTTGGTGTCTGAGTGTGCCGTGTCTGAGTCATCACTTTTTTCTTGGTGTCGGCGCGGTGGCGTGTCAGGCCGGGACCAGCGCCGCGCGGTGTTCGTGCTGCACTTCGAGCCAGTCCCGGCAGCGCGTGCAGATGTGGCCGAGGTCGGTATTGGCAAGCACGTCGGGCGCTGCGTGCCACAGTGTCTGCAGGGGGGTGCATGCGACGTTGCCTAGCGCGGCCCGGCCCAGCCAGTCGCTGCCGCAGAGCGTCGCGCTGCCGTCTGACAACACAGCCAGGTGTTGCTTGTGGCGTTCGGCTGGCGGTGTGTAGCCCGGCGGGCGCGGGGGCTGCATCGGGACCGGGCCCTGGTCGGCGATGAGGCCTTGACCGGTCTCGAAGCGGTCGATCACGGCCCAGCCCGCGAGCTGGGTCCAGCGCTCGAAGAAGGTCTCCATATCCTTGAGGTTGTCGGCGACCTTCACAAGCCGGGGTACCACCCATCCGCGTTGACCTGTGCCACGGCTGAACCGCCCGCCGCCCGTCAATAGCGACTGCAGGTTGTCCATCACCGTCTTGAAGCCGTCACAGCCCATGAGCTGCTCGTACACGGCTGCGGTGTCGGCGTTGATGCGGACGCTCAACACATCGACCGGCGAATCCTGAAGCTTGTTGATCGTATCGGCGTCGCATAGCAGGTCGGTCTCGATCCCGATGCCGCGCACACCGGCGTCGTGCGCCGCGTTGACGATCTTGTGCCAGTCGTCGTGCAGCAGCGCATCGCCAAGCCCGCCGAGGAGGACGGCGGTATCGCCTTGTGCCCCGATCTGTTGGACGATGTCGATGGCCAGCGCGGTGTCGATGGGGCCGCGAGGCAGGTCGAGGTGGTGCTGTGGCGTGATCGGCCCGGTGGCTGGGCGGTCGGGGGTCAGCTCGATCGTCACGTGGGGTGGGAGGTAATCGAACTGCCCGCTGGGGTTGTCGCGGTCGATGGCCAGCGAAGTGCGTGTGATGGTTTCTGCATCTGCGTCGGTGAAGGATTCGCCGAGCCGCTCCACGATCCTGCGGAGGTGTGTTTGTGTGCGCGGCGTGTCGAAGATGAACCGCCGATGCCGGTCGCGCACCTCGGCGGGCACGGCGACGCAGACGTCCCGGCTGATCGGGTCTAGGGCTGGCTTCTTCGGGTTGTAGCACAGCAGATGCGCGATGGTCGAACGGTGCTGAGCGAGGTCGTCGGCGACCACTCGGTCGATGACGAGCGCGCCCAGCCCGGGCGGGGCCTGCGAAAAAACAAGGCGGAGCGATTCGGGGGCGGAGCGGTGGACTTTGAGTTGCTCGCTGGCGAGGGCCGGGTCGAAGCAGCACCAGTCACCGCGGACGACGACGGCCGCGTCGGCGTTGCATCGGTCCATCACGCGTGCGATCGGGCCGGCGGAGAGCAGTTCGTCGTAGGCAGACATGCCCGCGATGCCGCCGCGCCAGCAGGTGGTGGACCACTGCCGTGCCGCGGCGATGGCGTCGTCGTGTGTTTGTTCTTCGGCGGTCAGCGACCAGGTTGTGACCCGGTGTTTTTTGGCGTCCGGGAGTTCGCAGGGCAAATCGGCGGTGGCATCGCTTGATGCGTTCGTGTCGCGCATCGCGAGGACGACTTCGTCGATGCCCTCGATACGTGCGGCGCGGTTCACCGTGTGCTGAAGCACGCTTTGCCCGGCGAGTGTTTCGTCGAGGCGGGCGTCGTGGCCGAGGCGGCCTTGTTGCCGATCGATCAGGATGAGGGCGATGGCTTTCATCGGGTTATGCCGCGGAGTGCACGGCTTTGGGCCGCGCGGGTTGTCTGGCGGATTGGATCGCGTCCTCGATACGCTGTCGGGCCTCTTCGAAGATTTCCACCGCCTCGTCGCAGGACTGCTGGATAAAGTCGAGGTTGTCGAGGTCGCGTTCGATCTGCGCGAGCTGTTGGGCGAAGGCGTCGCCGGCGGTGCTATGGCTGATCTGTCGGTCGGTGCGTTCTCGACGGAACGTGCCGATCGTGTTGACCGAGCTGACCAGCCGAAAAGCCCCGTCAAGTTCGGTCTGGACACGTTTTGTGTTCTGAGCCACTTTCGTGAAGAGTTTGTCGACACGTGCGCGGTCACGCTGGTCTTTGCGGATGCGGTTGAGCAGCCCGATGGTGTCGGTGGTTACTTTTCGGAGCGTGCGGATGTCGCGCAGGTGGTCGGCCATGCGTGTTTTGGTCTGGCGCAGCCGTTCGACATCGAGTGCGGTGTCGGCCTGGGGCAGCGCGGGGGCGTCGTCGATGGCGTGCTTGGCAAGCGCATCGCGCAGCGTCATCTGCTCGGTGTGCGCCTTGGGCATGCCGCCCTCGGTCGCATCGATGAGTGTTGTGCCCTGCTGTTTGGCTTCTGCGAAGTCGCGCTCGAACTGGCTGAGATAGGTCGACATCTGCTCGTCGGTGAAGATCGGTCGGCCGTGCACATCCTCGGCGCGTCGGAGGTTGCCGCGCATGCGGACGATGCGGGTCCACTCCATCGTCTCGATGGTGTTGAAGGGGCCGAGCTCGCCGGCCCAGACGTTGTGGACCGCGGTGCCCGGGCAGTAGTAGAGCCCATCCGAGAAGCCGAGGTCCTGGCCGATGAAGACGATCGGGTCGCAGCCCAGGAGCTGCGCGAGGTAGAACGAGAGATGCGCGACGGTGGTGCCCGAGCGGATGGGCTGGATCGGCCGGGCGAGGTCGCCGAGCAGGTTGTCGTTGATGGGCGACTGGCAGACGCGGACGGGCCCGGGGTAGGCGGCGATGATGGCGGGGTTGCACTTGGGCTCGGCGACGAGGGTGACGTCGGGCAGCGGGGGCAGGCCTTCGTAGAAGCGTGTGCAGATGGCGGAGTAGTCGAGCGCGGTGACGAAGTCGGGCCGGATGCCGCGGTCGAGCATGGGCTTGAGCGTGGTCTGCACGCCGATGACGACGACTTTCTTGCGGAGGTCGGGGTCGCTGAGCAGGTCGAGGTTTTTCACCAGCGATGGGCCCGCACCGACACAGACGGCCGGGCAGCCGCGCGCTGCGCCGACAAGGTCTTGGACGGTCGCGCCGGCGGCGTAGTGCGGGAGGTTGCACGCGAGGTTGCGGACGGTGCGTGAGGCGTTGACGAGCGCGGTGGCGACGTTGGTCCGGCAGTAGGCGAGGGTCTCGGTGACGAGTTTGCCAAAGGCGTTGACCTCGTCGGGCCTGCGCTGCCGGGTGACGGGGTGGGTGACGAGTTGCGTGCCCAGCGTGAGGGTGCCCGATCGGCTTTCGAGTCGGCGAAGCAGCGCGGCCTTGTCGGTGTCTGGCCCGGCGAGGATGACGCTGGGGTGCCCCAGCCAGTCGCTGTAGTCGAGCCGGTCGAGCACCGCGCGGAGCAGCGACAGGTCGGGCTCGAAGACGATGAGCAGGTCGCGCGGGGTGAGGGTGACAGGCCCGGCGGTCTTGCCGCCGCGCGCGAGCTGGTCGGCGTGGTAGCCGAGCCCGAAGCCGAGGACGGCGACGCAGGCGGTGGTCTGGCGGTCAATGTCGCCGATGAGCTTGGCGGCTTCTTTGCTGGGGTCGTAGCGGCTGGTGAGCGCGAGGGGCTTGCCGTTCTCGGTGAGTGTGGCGGTGAGTGGGCCCGCCTTTGAGGCGGACCAGTCGAGCGCGCTGGCTTGGGCGTCTGCGATCTGCTTGGCCAGCGCGGGGTCTTCACGCGACAGCGCCGCCAGGTTCCGCATCAAGGTTGGGCTCGGTGTAGGCGCAGTCATCGCTGTAAGGGATATCGGGTGGTGCTGTGGTGGGGCTTGGAAAAGGGAGGGCGGTGATTGAACCACAGAGACACGGAGCACACAGAGAACGGAGTGTGTGCCCACAGATTGCACAGATCAACGCAGATTCGGCAAGCTCCTCTTCTAAATCTTCGCCATCGATAAATGCTGATTCCGATCTCTGTGTGCTCCGTGCCTCTGTGGTTTACGCCCCCCGGTTATCATGTGAACCATGCTCAACACGCCGCTCGCCCTGGGGAACCTGTTGTTTGAATCGCCTTGGCCGATTGTGGTCGGTCTGGTGGTGCTGTGGGCGTTGATGCGGTTGATCGGGGGGCGGCTGACGGGGGAGCGTGAAGCGCTGGGCCAACGGCTTCGCAAGGCGTCGTGGGCGGTGCTGCTGGTCGCGGCGGGGGTGTATGGGTTGGCGTGGTACGTCCAGACCCCGGCCGAGCGGCTGGAGATCACGATGCGTCAACTGCTCGCGGCGGTTGAGGAGGAGGACTGGGCGACGTTCGACACGCTGGTGGCCGACGACGCGACGGGCAGTTACATGGGCATGGAGTTCACGCGTGCCCGCATCGATGCGACGCTTCGCGACACCGTCGAGATCGAAGATATCACGCTGCTGTCGTCTCACATCGAATACCGCCCGCAAACCAAGGAGGGCGACACCGCGGTCCATCTACGTGTGCAAGGTGAGTTCACCGGGATACTCGGCATCGAGCTTTCGCTGTGGGGGATCCACTGGCGAGAGTTGCCCGACGGCCGATGGGTCGCGACTCGTTTCCAGCACGACGACAGCGGGTTTGATGTGGACCTGGAGTCGGCGTTGCAGCCTTAGTGCGGGCTGAGGAACGCCCGCTCTCGTTCCGGGTCGAGTTCAACGTGCTATTCGTCTTCCGCGATGCGCAGGGACTGGCCCTGGCTGGTGGTGGTGGTTTCACTGGTGAGGGTTTGGCCGTCGGGCCCGGTGAGGGTGGCGCGGATGACGCGTCGGCTTTGGCCGTGAGTAGCGACGATCTCGTGGCGGGTGAGATCGATGATCGTTTCGCCGTCGCTGGTGGACTCGACCAGTTGTGTGGTGATGGGCAATTCGGCAGGCACCTCGGAGGTGTCGACCTCGAGCTCGCTGCGGGTCTGCGACGTGATGGTGGCGACTAAGACGCCCTCGATCTCGCCGGTGCCCTGGTAGGTGTAGGTGGTAGTGCTGGTGATCGTGCCGGGCAGCTCGATCATCTGCGGGACGACGGGGACCTGGGTTTCGCTGGTGTCGCCGTCGGTCCACGTGCCGCCCACGGCGAGCCCGGCGGGGATGCCCGGCAGGACCGCGACCGCCTCGGCCTGCTGCATGAGCTCGTCGTCGGTGGAGGCGAGCTCGGCAAACTCGCCCAGCGCGTTGCGGATCTGTTCGCCGCCGGTGACGGACTGGATCGAGCCATCCGGCGCGACCCGGTAGGTGAGCGGGTGGTCGATGAGGGCCTTGATTAGCCGGTCGTAGGCCTCGGCTTCGCCGGTCGGGTTCCGCGAGCTGATAGTGATGGTCTGCGGCCCGTCGGGGTTGCCTTCTGCATCCAGCGTCAGGGTGGCCTCGATGAAGTGGGTCTCGAGTTTGCAGACGCTCGTGCCGTCGGCCTCGACAGACTCGACCGTCCAGGTCTGCTCGGACTCCGATTGGACCGTGGTGACCAGGGTCTGCGACTCGCCCTGTGCGGTGAGCGTGGTTTCGGAGACTTCCTGGGTCCAGGTCGCGTAGCGGGCGGACTGGCCCTGCTCCCACTGCGGGCGGAGGGTCGGCGTGTCGTCCTGAGCATGGGTTCGCGGTGCGGTGACGAGCGTGGCCAGGGCGAGCAGGAAGGGCAGGATCGAGCGGGCGGCGGGCATGGGCATGATGCGGTTTCCAGTCGGGATGCGGGGCTTCATTGTAGAGAGCTCTGGTGATCGGTTCCGCGTTCTTCGGGCTCGCCACGGGGGGGTGTTGAACCCGCTGAAACGTCCGCTACACTATGGGGCTCGTTGCCGACGTAGCTCAGCGGTAGAGCTAGGGATTCATAAGCCCTCGGTCGCTGGTTCAAATCCAGCCGTCGGCATTGCCCGCCCCGTGTGTTTTCACCGGGGCGGTTTTTTTAGCCCAGTGGGTCCAGTTTTCTCGGACATGGGAAAATCCGGCCCCACACCCATCGGGCCTGCCTGTACACTTTTCGCATTACACGCCGAGGGTCCATGTTTGATGGCCCGTTTATGCGTGCGATCAGGGAGCGAATCAGATGAATTGGATGCCGCTGTTGGCACAGTCGGGAGAGTCGGCGGGTGCGGAAGAGCCGGGGACTGAACCCACCGAACCCACCGAACCCACCGAACCCACCGGGCCGGTCGAGCCGGTCGAGCCGGTCGAAGCCGAGGGTGCCTCGGGACCCTCGCTGGATGCCGGTGCGGTCAAGGACGATGCCATGAACGCCTGGCAGGGATTGGCCGAGGGCGATCTCACGGCCTCGATGCCGCTGATCGAGAAGTACCTCATCCCGGCGATCGTCGCGTTGCTGATCCTGATCGTCGCGTACTTTCTGGGCAAGTTCCTGGCCCGGCTCGTGAGTCGGCCGGTGCAACGCAAGGTCGACGAAACGCTGGGCAAGTTCTTCGGCAAGCTCGTCTTCTGGGCGGTCATGGTCTTCGCGATCCTCGGCGTGCTGGGGCGCTACGGCATCAGCGTTGCCGGATTCGCCGCGGTGCTGGCGGCGGCGGGCTTTGCGATCGGGATGGCGTTCCAGGGCACGCTGGGCAACTTCGCCGCGGGCATCATGCTGCTGGTGTTTAGACCCTTCAAGGTCGGCGATGTCATCAGCGCAGCAGGTGTGACCGCCAAAGTCGACGCGATCAATCTGTTTACCACGACGCTCGACACACCCGACCACCGCCGCATCTTCGTGCCCAACGGCGAGATCTCCGGCAACATCATCGAGAACATCTCGTACCACACCGAACGCCGCTGCGATGTATCGGTGGGCGCGAGCTACAGCGCGTCCATCGACGATACACGCGCCGCGCTCGCTAAGGCCGCCGAATCGCTCGGCGAACTGATGGTCAAGGGCGAGAGCCGCGGGTACCAGGTGGTCCTGGGTGATCTTGGTGATTCGAGTGTCGGCTGGACCGTGCGGTTCTGGTGCAAGGCCAAGGACTACTGGGACGTCAAAGAAGCGCTCACCCGCGCGGTCAAGATGGAGCTCGACGCGGCGGGGATCGGGATCCCCTACCCGACGATGGACCTGAACCTGAAGCGGGAATCGGAAGGCTAGTTTTTAGGCGGCGCTGTACGGCGTCGCTTTCATTGCCGGCCCGTTGTGGGTCGGCGACTCATCGACCTGTCGGGGCAGGTTGTCTAACCCTAAGGAGACCCAGGCATGGGCATGATTGCAGAGTTCAAAGAATTCGCGATGCGCGGCAACGTGATGGATATGGCGGTCGGCATCATCATCGGCGGCGCGTTCGGCAAGATCGTCAGCTCGCTGGTCGGCGATGTCATTATGCCGGTGGTCGGCTCGCTGACCGGTGGCATCGACTTTTCCGAAGCCAGCTACACGCTGAGCGAAGGTGTCCCGGCGTCTGAAGGCGTCGAGGCCGTCGAGCCGGTCGTGCTCGGCTACGGCGCGTTCATCCAGTCGGTCATCGACTTCCTGATCATCGCGATCGCGATCTTTGTCATGATCAAGATCATCAACACCGCCCAGAAACGGTTCGAGCAGGAGAAGGAAGCCGCACCCGCCAAGCCGAGCGCCGAGGTCGAGCTGCTGACCGAGATCCGCGACGCGCTGAAGTCGAACGGCTGATCACGCTGTATTGCTATGCATGGCGCATAGGCCGGGTGACCTAAGTCACCCGGCCCCTGCGTTTTACTGTTAGTTTTTTTACCCTCCCCCAAGGACGATTCGAGAAATGACCAAGCTCTTTACCACCGCCGCCCTGATGCTCGCCGCCTGCGGCACGGCCGCGGCCGAGACGATCACGCTTGTCGATGGCGACGTGATCAACGCCACGATCACTGCGCAGGACGCGTCGTCGGTGACGATCGACCACCCCTCGCTGGGTGAGATGACGATCAGCCGCGACCGCATCGCCGCGATCCACGCCGACGCGGATGCCCAGGCCGAGGCCCAGGCCGCCGCCGAGGAGGTCGAGGCCGCCGAAGCGCTCGCCGCCGAGCGCGCCGCAGACGAAGGTATGTTCGGCACCGGCCTGTTCAAGGGCTGGAACCGGCAGATCTCGCTGGGCATCAACGGCGCCGAAGGCAACTCCCGCAACACCAACATCCGCGGCAACTTCCACACCGATTACGAAGACGACACCGACCGCTGGGCCTTCGACATGCTCTACCGCGTGTCGCGTGCCAACGGCGCGACGACGGAAAACCGTTTCCAGGCCGAGCTCATCAAGGACTGGCTCTTCCCCGGCGAGAAGCATTTCTTCTGGGCCAACGGCAAGTTCGAGTGGGACGACTTCGAGGTCTGGGACAACCGTATCAGCGGCTACGTCGGCGTGGGCTACCAGTTTGTCGATGATGACACCTGGAACGTCCGCGGCCGAGCGGGTGTCGGCGGCGCACAGACCAACGGCGGCGGCACCAACGACTTCACCGCCGAGGCCTTCCTCGGCATCGAAGTCGACTACACCATCTCCGACGTGCAGTCGATCGCATTCACCAACTACCTCTACCCCTCGCTCGAAGACAGCGAATTCCGCAACATCACGACCCTCGCCTGGCAGATCGAGATCGACCAGGATAAGGGCATGTCGCTCCAACTCGGCGTCGCCAACGAGCACGACTCGGCCGCGCCCGCCGGGTTCAAGAAGAACGACTTTACCTACTACGCCGCGCTGGTCTGGGACTTCTAAACCCACGCGACACCCTGCACAACGGAATAGACAATAAGAAGCCCACGGATTGCATCCGTGGGTTTTCTTGTGATTGAATGGTGGCGCAGTGCCAGTTGCTTCGGAGACTCGGCGTTGGGTGGCACGGATCAGAATGCGATCTCAATCGATGCATCGGAGCCGCCTGCGGTCTGCCCGCGCACCGACTCGCGTCTACCCGTATCCGGCTCGCTGACGATGACGGTGTACGTCCCGTTCGCATCAAAGACCGCCGGGCGGAAAGTGTTACCCTTGATCCGCAGGGCGTACACCAGCTCGCCGGTCCCCTCGTGGATGATGTGGACGACGGGATCGGTCAGCCCGGTCACCCGCACCGTCGGCAGGTACCCCGCCGGCTCCTTCGCGTAGTTGTCTTGCTGCTCGATCACGCGCGGCCAACCTTCGTACTGCTGCGACGGGTCGCTCGGGTCCGCCGAGCGTGGCCAGCACTGCACGTCGTACGTGCGTTCGTCCTTGTTGATGACGACGATGCCGTAGCCGGGCATGTTGTTGTGCAGCAGTGGCCAGTCCGTACCCATGTCACGCCCCGGGTTGCTCGCGGCGTAGACCGTCACCAGGTTCTTGAACCCGTCCTGCCGATGGCCCATGAATTGCTCGTTCCTTGGCACCGCGTACGGCTCACGCACCTCCGGCGCCCAGGCCCGCGGGTATGCGTTGGCTACGCTCGGCACACACATCGACCACACCGCGTCCTCATGCGCGTCGATCCCGTGATGCACGAGCGTCGCCAGGTGTTGGTCCCCCGCGATGTGCAGCGCAAAGCAGCGCCGCAGCTCACGCAGCGCGTTATGTCGCCCCGTCTGCGGCCAGCCGTTGCTGTCCAGGTCCGCGATCACGTAGCTCATCCCCCTGCCGTGGTGCGTCGCCATATTCGCGAAGATCGTCTGGCTCAGGCAGACCTTCATGTCCGCGCCTTCCCAGTCGCCCGCCCAGTGGTTGAGGAACGACAACTGGCGCTCACCCAGCAGCACCAGGCCCGGCAAATCAAGGTCGGCCGTGTTGAACTCGGTGTTGTTGTAATGGTCGGGCCGGCCCGTGCCCGACGGCGGCAGGCCGTGGTCCGCGCAGCCGCTCTTGAACATCCGGTCCGCGATGACGGCAAAGCTCACCCGGCCGTACACCATGTCCGTGTAGTACACACTGATCCCCCGGTCGATCGGCGTCGGGTCATACGGGTCGGGTAGGTGGCTGGTCTGCGTGCGGTGCACGACATTTACAAACAGCGCCGAGTGGATGTACCCGCCGGTGTTGTCCCTTCCTGGCGCGGCGCGGCCGCCCTCGCCCCAGATGTTGCCTTGATACACATCGTGGTCGTCGGGGATCGTCACCGTCGGGATCGGCCGTGATGTCGCGGTACGCCCAGCACCACAGCAGCCACTTGTACAGGTAGTCGATCTCGACGTGCTGCCGGTCGGCGAAACTTGGGCTGCCACCCTCGTAGATCTGGTCGCCGGAGAAAAACAAGACGTCCGGTTCATGCTGTACGACACGTTCGACCAAGTCGTGGTGCGGGAAGAACGTGATGTTTTTCCAGTTGCTGCGGTTGCCCCAAGGCATGCTAATGTTGCCCGTAAACGCAGCGACGGTCAGGTCGTTTTCATCCACGGGGTCACGCCGGATTGTGCCCGACCAGGTGTAGCTGCGCTCACCGTGGTCCGGCGTCGGCAGTGTGTAGCGCACGCGGTAGTCGTGGTCGGCTGAATCGTCCCAGCCGGTGATACGGAAGTTCGCCGTCCAACTCAGCGTGTCCACCTCGGCTGTTGCGACCGTCCGCCACCTGCCACTACGCCACAGTTGCAGCTCCGCGGTGTGCGCCAGGTCTTCGTCCATCGGCAGGAGCTGGGCCGTCATCCTTAAGACACCGCGCGACAGTGTGTGCTGCGTGCAGGCGATCGGGCCGAATGACTGTTCCGGATGGTATGCCACGCCATCGCCTTCGATCGACCAACTCTCGAATGCGTAGCGTGCCGGTTCCACGCCGGCCATGCGCGTGCCCGGGTGCGACACCAGCGCAACATTGCCAAGCAGCCGGTCCCCATCGACCACCTTCGCCGCCGCGCTCACGACTTCACCCGACTCGGGGTCCGTCGCCGTTACCGTCAGCGTCGCCCGGCCGTTGCCCGCCGGCACCGCCTCGACCACTAGATCGACCGCGCCGGTGTAGTCGACTGTTGCCTGTGCCCCGCCGCCGTTGGCTTCTGCATCGGTCTCGCCTTCGCCGTGCGTCACCCATAGTTCCGCGACACTCGTCACCGGCTGGATGCGCTGCGCATTGAGCGCCTCGAGCATAACGAAACGAGCCGTCACTTCGTCAAACGACACACGCCGCATCAGCGCATCGTCCGGGAACGTCCCCGACGCGATGGCGTCGCTCCAGTGCTGCGCATCGGCGCTGATCTTGATGCGGTATTGGCCGACCCGGCCCGAGTTGCTGTCCTGACGCGGCAGGTACGCGATGCCGTCAAACGTCACCTGATCACGCATATCGATCACGATCGCATGGGGGTGTGGGTCGCGCTGCTCGCGGTACGCCGTGTGCCAGAGCGTGTTCGGGTCGCCGTCGATCGCCTGCTCGGCCGCGCCGTCGGACTCCTCGCTATCCGCCGCGACACGCCAGCCATCACGCGCCAGCGCGCCCGCCGGCTCACCGATACTTGTCGATGCCACACTAGCCTCACCTAGCGACCACGCCGCCTCGTTGTCGACGATGAAACACTCGCCCGCGCTGTTGATGCCGACGAATAGCCCCCCGCCGTAGGCCTGCCACTCGTGCACCAGCGCCGCCGAGCGGTAGTCCATCTCGCCTCGGCCGACGCCCACCAAGAACCCGCCCCCGCCATCCACTGCGACCTGCGCCAAGCCCGTCGTCAGCACGACCCGCGCCGAGACACGCAGGTCCGCGTCCGCACGCTCCACCTGCCTTGTCAGGTTGTGGACAGTCCGCACATTCAACCAACCCTGCGGGCAGACGCACTCGATCCGCCCATCCTCAAACCTCCAGTCGTGCAGCCGGTTCCCCCAGTAGCCCGGCCCAAGCCAGTGCCGTGAGCCGACCTCGGGCGAAACCGCCTCGTCCCCCGCGCGGGGTGTGCCCGTTGTCGTGATCGGGGCCTTCGCACATCCCCACCCCGCCAACAAAGAAACCGCCGCCAGGACGAGTCCGTTCCGCCAATGCTGCTTTACTCGCAAGCCGTTCCCTTTCAGGCCGTTCGCCGAATCCAGACGCTAATCTGCAAAATCACGAGAAATGCCAAGTGTGATTCTACGGCATACACCGCCCAAACTACCCCGCTTTTAGACGGCCAATAGTTGCAGAGAGTCCGCTCACCCCAAGCCGACCCCGAGTCTGGTAGAGGCCGGGACATTCTCAACAAGATCACCACATCCTCCGCCGCCCCCCTCGATCTTGCCCCCCACGCCACGCCCGCTACAATAGCTCTCTGCCCGGGGCCGGCCCACGCCGTGCCCCCCTCTGGAGAGGTGGCCGAGCGGCTGAAGGCAACGGTTTGCTAAATCGTCGTACGGGTTATACCCGTACCGCGGGTTCGAATCCCGCCCTCTCCGCTTAGCTCACGGCCCGTCAGGGCACTTGCGCACTAAATCGCGCCTTTATTGAGTAGCTCAGCAGCCCGTTCCGCATGGACGGGCTGTTTGTCTTTGGCGAGTGAATAGCCCTCGAAATGGTCTTGCGAAGTGCAGGGAAACCGATACACTCGGTGAACCGGTCGCAAACTTGGACGTAGACCCGCCGCCGTTCTGGCTGGCCCCGCGTCCCCCACCCGCGACAAACCAAGAACTGAACTGACCCGCCAGCATGTCCCGCTGCCGTTTGTCGTATGGCACCCGGCCGGATGTGATTGGTCCTTCCCTCATCGCGGGGGAGGCGATGGTCATCCCAAGGTAGCCAGCGAATCAACCACTGGCCCGTGGCGTTGTCACAGCGCCCGAGCGTCCACCGATGAACCGGAAGAACACACGAGTCGGCCGACCCTGCAAGCCCTACCGAACGACTTGGGGCGAGTACATTAACGGTCTCCGCAAGCGTGGCGACGGCCGATGGCAGATCGTCACAACGGGTGCGACCTTTGTCGAAGACGATGAACGGCTAGCCGTCGCACGCTTCCGCAGGTGGGAATCCGACCACCAGGGACTGAGCGTGCCGCACAGCGGCGAGACGATTGCAGAAGTCCAGTTCAAGCAACAGCCTAACGGCAAGTACACCGTCCGTGCGAAGAAGCTCCAGAGTGTGAGCGAGATCCCGGAGGGGGAACTCTGGGCCTGGTTCCGCGAGCAGTTGATCAGTCGGCCGGAGTACGCCGCCCAACAAACTGGCATTCCCGAGTTGTCCCGTCTTGCCGATCTGCCCCGATCCGAGCCTTCGCCCACCCTGAAGTCGCTCGGCAAGCTGTACCAGGAACACTCCGAGGCCAAGCCCAAGCAGGTACGACAGGTTGCCCTGTTCTGGAGCCGGTTCCAGCAGTGGATGGCCGGGCAGGATGTGAAGACCCTCAATCAGCTGACCCCCGCCCTGCTCGCCGCCTACGGCGACAGCGAGAAGGCGATCGCCCGTGGCAAGCGTGACGGAGGGAAGGAAGGCGGGTCGCTGGTCTACCTCAAGCACCGCTTCAACGCGATCAAGGGCGTCTTCAACTTCGCGCGTAAACGCGGTGTCAATGCGACCGATCTGCGACATGCCCTGGACTGCTGTGCGGTGCTGGAGGTGAGCAAGCACCGCCGAATGCTCGCCCCCCACCCTATCAGCCGTGCGGACTTCCATACCCTGCTCGGCCAGGCGACGGATCCCTGCATGCGCGCATTTCTTCTCGTCATGCTCAACTGCTGCATGTATCCTTCGGAAGCGTTGGCGTTGGACTGGGGCGAACTCAACCTAGAAGCCGCAACACTCACCACCAGCCGCAACAAAACGAAGATCATCCGCATTGGTGTGCTCTGGCGTGAAACTATCGAAGCGATCGAATTGCTCCGCCCCGACGTCCCCGCCCCTCACGACCAGCCGATCTTCATGTCGCGCGAGGCCACCCGCTGGAGCACCAAGACCGCGACCAACCAGTTCCGTCGTCTCCGCAAGGAGGTGGGCATCGATCACAGCGTGAAGTGTGCTGATTTCCGTGACGGTGCCTATACCGCCGCGATCGATTCCGGTGCCGATCTGACGCAGACTAAACTGCTAGCCGGTCACGCGACGGGCATCAGCGACCACTACACCATGCGAAAGCCAATGATGGTCCGTAATGCGATCATGGGTATATACCGCGCGTACTTCGGTGAGAACGCACAAGGCTAGGCCTAGGCCCGGCTGGTTGTCGCGCCGTTCGCCTACCCATCGGGCAGCCCAACTGGACCTGGACCCTACTGCCGCTACCCCGCCTTACGGCCCATCTCGCTGACGATCCAATGCCCGGGACTTTGATACTTCAGGGCGACACGCTGCAGAACAAGCCGGGGCTGGGCGTCAGGGGCAGTCCTGCTGGCAGGGTTCCTCTTGACGCCCAGCCCCTCAGGCGCGCTGAGGGCCCATTGAGGGAGACTCAACTCCATCTCGATGTCCAGCGTATCCATGTCGATCGTTAGCGACCCGATCAGCAGCCCATTGACTTGGCGGAGCGCGGCATGGCTGGCGGGGGATAGATCGTTCGCGCGGGATTGAAGCCGGTCCAGGGCTTGCGACAGATTACCGTCGATTTCTTCGGCGGACATGACGGACCGCCGTTCCGCCTCCTTGATCCGCGCCTCCATTGCAGTAATCCTTGGCGTCAGTTCGTCGAGGGTCCGCTGGGCTTCTGCCTCCCCGATGAGGATCGCGTTCTTGACAGTCATCCTCGCTTCGAGGCGGAGGTCGTCGAGTTGCTGGCGGAGGTCATCAACCTGCTCGCTATCCTGCTGCCGCGCGGCGGACAAGTCGGCGTAGCTCGCGCGGGCGTAGT
>JBCCWH010000058.1:0-20498 GCA_039193915.1 Planctomycetota bacterium | reverse complement strand
CGGCGGGTTCATCGAGTACGTCAGCCCGGGGCTCATCCTGCCCGGCACCTTGGCGGGCATCGCGCTGGTCCTGTTGATCGGGGCGCCCTACGTCGTTGGCCTTGCGAGTATCTGGCACATCGTTGTCGTTGTGCTTGGTCTGATGATCCTGATCTTCGAGCTCGTCACGCTTTCCACCGGCGGCATCCTTGTCGTCGTCGGGCTTGTGATGATCCTCGTCGGGCTCGCGCTCGCGGCGGTGCAGTCCGGGCCAAACGGCTTGCCCGCGGCGGGGACGGCCAACCAGCTCCTGGTCTCTGCGCTCTCGATGGGCGGCGGGCTCATCATCGCTGTGCCCGCGTTCATTGTCATTGTCCGCTACTTCGGCGAACTGCCCGGGCTCAAACGCCTCGTCCTCGAAGATGTCCCCACCGCTCAGGCGTTCAACAGCGCCGGTGAGCCGATCGATGCGCCTGAGCAACGCGTCTCGGGTGATGAGTCCGTCGGCGCGGGCTGGGTCCAGGTCGGCATGACTGGCACGGTGACCTCGACCGGGCTGCGGCCAACGGGCCGAGTCGAGATCGACGACAAGCTCATCGATGTCACCTCTACGGGCGGCTGGGTCGAAGCCGGGACGTCAGTCACGGTGATCGAGGTGCAAGGCAACGTGGTGACCGTCGAGGCGGTGGGTGATGTCTAAGACCGGCGTCGCGTAGCGACGCGGCTATTGCGCCTGCGAAGCTCAACTACGCGGTGAGAATAGCCGCGTAGCTACACGACGCCGGTGCCTTCACAAACCAAGCACCGTACGCACCTGCGCGACGAGTTGCTCCGCGTCTGCCTGCTCCCGGGCCTCGGCGATGACGCGGATGATCGGCTCGGTGTTGCTCGGGCGGACATGCACCCAGCGGTCGTCCCAATCGACACGCACGCCGTCTTGCGTATCGATCTTCTGCTCCGCGAACGCCTCGGCTATCTTCGCGGGCATCGTTTCGAGGACGGCGGGGTCGATGTCGGCCTTGTCTTTGACGATCGCGTAGCTCGGCTGCTCGGCGACGATGGCGCTGAGCGACTGCTTGCGGGCGGCCAGCATCTCGCAGAGGTAGGCCATGCCGATGAGGGAGTCGCGGACCTGGCTGACACGGTTGTCGATGATGCCGCCGTTGCCCTCGCCGCCGAGCGTCGCGCCGTTGGCGCGCATGCCCTCGGTGACGTTGGCTTCACCCACGGGGGTGCGGATCACCGACCCGCCGACGTCTGCGGCGACATCGTCCACCATGCGGCTGGTCGAAAGGTTCGCGGCGACCGACTCGCCCTGCCCCAGCTTATGCAAGGCACACAGCGACAGCGTGTACTCCTCGCCGATGTAGGTGCCCTGCTCATCGACGACGGCCAGGCGGTCCGCGTCCGGGTCTTGGGCAAAGCCGATGTCGGCCCCCTTGCCTTTGACGACGTCGCACAACTCGGTGAGGTTCTTCCGCGTGGGTTCGGGCACGTGTGGGAAGTCACCGGTCGGCTCGGCATAGAGGTGGTGGACGGTGACGCCTAAGGAATCAAGCAGTACACGCGCCTCGGCGCCGCCCGCGCCATGGACAGAGTCGACGACGGCCGAGAGCTTTGCCCCACGGATCAGGTCCGCGTCGACCAGCTTCAGCACGCGCTCGACGTGGATGGCGGTGCCGGTGTCGTCCTGCGTCGCGGTCTGGAGTGACGGCACATCAGCGAACGCGAGGTCGTGCTCTTGGAAGCGGCGGATGATGTCGTTGGCCTGGTCGGGCGGGGGCGCGACGCCGTCGTGACGCAGTGCTTTGATGCCGTTCCAAGGGAAGGGGTTGTGGCTGGCGGTGATGACCATCCCGCCGTCGGCCTGGAGGTGGTCTGTCATGACCGCGACGCCCGGGGTCGAGAGGATGCCGACCCGTGTGACCCGGCAGCCCGCGGCGAGCAGCCCGGCGACGGCGGCGTGCTCGATCATCGGGCCCGACCCGCGCGAGTCGCGCCCGATGACGACGTGGGGCGGGGTCGTGGGGTCGTTGCCGGGCCGGCGGTGGTCGGCCTCGTGAAGCCAGTTGCCAAAGGCGGTGGCGTAGCGGGTCGCGACGTCGGGGGTGAGCGAGAGGCCGATGAGCCCGCGCATGCCGGAGATCGAGAGCATCAGCGGCGCGGTTGTGGTTTTAGCGGTGGTCGTTGTCATGCGCGTAGTTTAGCGGGGCCGGGTTGGGAATGAAAAAACCGCCTATGCGCCAAGAGCGCCAAGGAAGGCAAAAGACAGGTGATGGATTCCCAGTGTTTTGCCTACCTTGGCGCTCTTGGCGCCTTGGCGGTTCGCCTTCCATTATTTCTGCGCGACGATGTACGCGATCCAGCTTGGGTCGGCCGGGCCTTCGGTCGCGGGGCTGAACACGCCGTCGCCTTCGCCGTCGTCGCCCTCCCCTTCCCAGTAGACATCGACTTTGCTGAAGCCTGCCTCGCGGAGCAGCTCGCACGTCTCGGGCAGGGTCCAGAAACGCCAGTCGTAAGTGAAAGCCTTGTCGACTCGGCTTCCGTCTTTGAACCTGAAGTGGATGTGGAACAGCGCATCCGCGGAGATCGGGTTGAAGCGGGCCTGCTCCCAGATGTATTTGAATTTCTTGTAGCCCAGGCGCTTGGCGAGGGGCTTGTCCTCGACCTCGATCGTGCGGATGTCTTCGTGGTCTTCGATGTGGCACTCGCTGCCGCCCATCATGTCCATGACCATGATCCCGCCGTCGGCGAGGTTGGCGTGGGCGTGCTCGAAGTAGTCGCGCAGGGCGTCGCGGGTTTTGAACAGGAAGAACGAAAAGTTCTGCGCGGCCAGGACATCGGCACCGCCGGCGTCGACAAAGGCGTCGGCGGTGTTGCCGGTGCGGACGTCTTTTTCTTCAAGCGTAAGGCGTTTGCGCTGCTCGGCGCTGAGCTGGGCCTGTAGGTTGTCTTCGCCCCACGCGAGTGGCTCGGGGTCGAGGTCGATGCCGTAGGCGAGGTTGTCTGGATGGGCCTTGACCCACTCGCAGCAGACGGCGTGGGTGCCGCAGAAGTCTTCACGCAGCAGGCGCGGCGGGCGTCCATTGAGTTTTTCATAGGTCTCGGCGAAGAACTCGACTTCGTTAGTGGGTTCTTGCACCGACATGCCATAGAGGAGGTACTTGTCGGCCTGGTCGGCTTGGGTGCGTTTGTCCTGCTCGGCCGGGCGGGTCTTGGGCTTGTCTTTGATTTTGGGCATAGAGGTAGGATAGCAGGGGAAGGCCTAGTGATGGGTGATGCTAGTCCTGGTTGCTTAAGCAACCAGGCCGTGTCATGCCATTGGACCGTATGTGGATGAAGTCAGTATCCTCCCCACTATGCGCATTATCGCCGGCACCCATCGCGGACGAAAGATCCTCCCGCCCAAGGACGACACGACCACTCGGCCGATCACGGACCGTGTGCGGGAGAACTTGTTTAATCGCCTCCATTCGCTGGGGATGTTCACCGCAGACGACGGGCCATGGGCGGTGCTGGATGTTTTCAGCGGGACAGGGACGATGGGGATCGAGTCGCTGTCGCGCGGGGCGTCGCACTGCACGTTTGTGGATCAGGACCGCGACATCGTGGCGCTGCTCAAGCAGAACCTGGCGTCGCTGGGCGAGACGGAGCGGTCGCATATCGTGAACGCTTCGGCGCTGGCAGGGTATTGGGCCGCGTCGCTGTCGGCGGGTTCGGTTCGGCTGGCGTTTGTCGACCCGCCGTACAAGCTGGTCGAGGACGAGGCGACATGCGGGCAGGTGTTGGCATTGGTCGAGCGTCTGCTGCCGACACTGGAGCAAGGCGGCGTCGCGGTCGTGCGGACGCCGGTTGAGGTCGAGCTGCCGGAGGTCGCGGGGTACGACGGCCCGGGTGTCGCGGTGTACGGCGGGATGCGGCTGCACTTTTACCAGTCGCCGCTGCGTGAGGACGCGGGGTAGGCGGGGTTTATCCGGGCGGTATCCATGTTGTATCCCGCAGCGTTGACGCTGCGCGTCAAAGCCGCGGGCTTGTGTGGGCGTTTTCGACATCGAACGTCGAACATCGAATCACTTGTCTTCGATCTGCTGCGCGAGATGGACGAACCCGAGCCAGGCGGCCACCGACCCCGCAGCGGTAAGTGCGAAGACCCACGGCCCGATGCCGAAGAACACCGGTAGGCCCAGCCTTTCGACGACGAAGCCTTCGCTGCCCCACCCGGCAAGGAGGAGGACGCCGAGGTAAGGCGCGACGATGCCGCGGACGCCGGTCAATGTCTGGTGGATGCCCATGTAGGTCGCGGCGAGTCTGCGGTCGGCGAAGTCGTGGTGCCCGAGTTGCCAGGCCAGCGCGCCTCCGCCGGTGGTGATGCCCTGAGCCATGCGCGGGACGATGAACATCAGCGGGCTACCGGTGAGCCCGGCGGCGAGGTACATGGACTGGCACAGGATCCACATGAGCCCGTGACGAACGCGGAATCGGACGATGTGGACACCATCGAGCAGCCGGGCCCAGAAGGGGATGCTCAGGGTGGTCATCATCATCGGGAGGGTTGCGGTGAGCAGGGTTGAAATCCCGTAGCCCTGGTCGCCGTGTTGTTCTTCGATCAGCCCGATGATGAGGCGGAGCACGGCGACATTGCCCGCCATGTTGGCCATACCGGCGACAAACTGCCAGGTCATGTATTGTCGAAACAGGTGGTCGCGCCGGAGGACTTGAAAAAATGACTCGCGCTGGAGTATGCCCGAGTCGGCGGGGTCCTGCTCGGGGAACGGCTCGGCATGTTCCCGGCGTTCAAAATCAAGCAGTGATTGCTCTCTGCGGACGCGCAGCCTGGCGATGGCGACGACACTGGCGAGCCCGATCGCCGCGCCGATCGGGTAGATCAGGCGGAACCGCTCGGGGGCATCATTGAGCCAGGTGTACGCGGCGTAGGGCACCGCCGCGAGGAGGAGCGCGGTGATGACGGTGAATCGGCCGGTGATCTGGGCACGCTTGTCGCGGCGGTAGTTGGCCCGCCAGATGATGGAGCGGACATTGAGCATCCCGGCAATCAGGCACCGGGCCACGACGATGATGGCGACCAGCGCGACAGGCCCCCACCCTTTCGTCGGCAGCAGTGCGATCGAGCCGATCAAGAGCATCAGCAGGAGCTGGATGACGGCGAGCGTCGGCGCTTTGGGCAGGCCACGGACCCCACGGGCCCAGAGCCCCGAAGTGATGTTCGCGAACATGGGTGCGGCGACGATCGTGGCAAAGCCCAGGTCGCCGACCTCGAAATGCAACTTTGCGAGGACGGAGATCACCGAGCCCTCGATGAGCGCGGTGGCGAAAGGGAGTGTGGCGAAGCTGGTGAGTTCCCGGCGGTACCCGGGCCTCGCCATCACCGGCTGGCGGGACGGGGCAAAGCCGCGGAGGTATTGGAAGAGGGCAGGCAACATCGCAACGTGCCATCATGCACATCACTGCCGATGTGTCGAACCCCGGGTGATGCTGGGCTCTGTCTGAAAACCAAAGGTGGGATGGGCGTCCCGCCCGTCACGAAGCTCAATCGACGGCCGAGACGGCCATCCCACCGTTTTCGGACAGAGCCTAGAGCTTGACGCGGTGCAGCACACGGATCAACGCGTTGATCTGCTGGCGGACCTTGTCCATATCGCGTGCCTCGTCTTCGACGACCTTGAGGACTTCGCCGGCCTGCTCGGTGATCGCGTCGAAGCCGTAGCCCGAGCCGGCACCTTTGAGGATGTGCGTCATGCCTTCGACGGCGTCGAGGTCGTCTTTCGCGTTCGCGTCGCGTAGCTTGGTGATGTAGCCGCTCAACCCCCGCACGAACTCGGTCAGCAGCGGGGCCATCTCTTCGTCGTCCCGGACGGTCGAGAAGATCGGCTGCTGGTCGTCATCGTTCGACAGATCGATGCCGAGCAGGGCCTGCGCCTGTTCGAGGAGTTGATCGACGGTGAAGGGCTTGGTGAGGAATGCGTTGGCCCCGGCTTCTTTCGCGGTATCGCCGACCTTGGCCTCTTCGTCCGCCGACACCGCGATGATCGGGGCAGAGAAGCCCGAGGCACGCAAGGACTTGATCAGGTCCAGCCCGTTCTCCTTGCTTAGCCGAAGGTCGATCACGGCGAGGTCGTAGTTCTCGCCCTCGACCTGCTTGCGGGCCTTTGGCGCGTCGGGGGCCGAGTGCGTCTTGAACCCGGCACGCCCTAGCCACAGCCCAAAGAGCTTGCGGTCGGTCGGGAAGTCATCGACAACCAGTACGGACCCCAGGTTGCGTGACATGATGTCGTCGCCATCTTCCGAGAGGTCCGCTGCGAGTTCTTGCAGGTGGATCATCTCCTCTTCGGGCGAGAGGTGGCAGAACTCGCTCAGATCGATCGCGCTGTCGAAGACGACGGAGACCTCGTGGACGATCCCGCTGACGTGTCGGCAACTCCGGACCACCCCGGGCCGGGTTTCCCACTCCCCCGCCAGGGTCTTGAGCATCACCTCGCAGCGGGCGTCGGCGTAGATGAATCGGCCGTGGACAAACGCCATGCCCCATCGGCTGAGATTACGCGGCACGACGGCAAGCCGGGTCGACCCGCCCGTCTCCATGTGCAGCGTCAGGATCGCCTTGGCTTCGGTGTACTGGACCCGCAGCGCGCGTCGGCATTGTTTGACCGACATGTCGCCGGTTTCATTGACCGAATCGACGAGTTTCTGCTTGTCGCGGTCGCTGATCCGCAGCGTCTCGATCGGTTCATGATCCCGTGACTTCATCGCGTTTCCTCGGGGGGGCGTGGGCTGGGCTGCCCATCACGGTGTGTATCGGCTAGAACGGCGCGCCGTTTCAGCCCCCTGCGGGATTGCTTTTTCGCGCGAACGGATCGATCGGCCGATAACGGATAGCATCCGGGACTGATATCCCATGCACGTTCCTCCAACGACGGATTCTGACGGACCATGCTGCTCGCCGCCTTGATCGCAGGTTTCCCGATCACCCATGCCACGGGCCGGGGCGATGGCGTGGTCATCACGGACCTCACCGACGACTCACGGCATGTTGTGCCCGGGGGGTTGTTTGTCTGCCGTGGCACGGTCGATGAACGCGCGGCGGGGTTCATTGAGCAGGCCGTGTCGGCCGGGGCGTCGGCGGTGTTGACCCAGGCGCTGGCAGAAGAGGCACCGCCGCTATCGATCTCGCCGGGCGTGGTCCATCTCGTCGCAGACGACGGTGTCACGGTGGATCAGCGTCTGGCCGGCCGTGTTGCCGAACGGTTCTTTGGCGGTCCGGCGTCCAGGCTCCGCCTGATCGGCATCACCGGGACCAACGGCAAAACAACCACCGCAACGATCACGCAGCACCTCCTGCGCACGTCCGGTGAGGTCTGCGGCCTGCTGGGCACGGTTCATGTCGATACCGGGCACGCCGAGGGCCCACGGCCGGCAGAACTCACGACCCCCGGGGCGATCGATCTGTCGCGTCTGCTGGCCGAGATGGTGCACAACGGTTGTACCTGCGCAGTGATGGAGGTCTCCAGCCACGCGCTGCACCAGGGCCGGGCCGACCACCTGCGGTTTGCCGCGGCTGGGTTTACGAACCTGACGCAGGACCACCTCGACTACCACGGCACGATGGCGGACTACGCCGATGCGAAGGCGATTCTGTTTGATTCGCTCGACGCGGATGCGACGGCGGTGCTCAATGGCGACGACCCGGCATCGAAGCGCATGGCGCGTGGATGCAAAGCGAGCACCGTCATCACCCGTGTCACAGACGATCCAGGGGTGTTGGATGAGTTCTGTTCACCGGGGTCGGGCCTGGCAATCGCGATCGCGACTGAACTGTCCGCTTCGCACAGCCGAGCGCGGTTCGTTGGCTCTTGGGGCGAAGTGGAGGCCGTGCTGCCGCTTGTGGGGCCGCATAATCTCGCGAACGCCATTCAGGCGGCGGCGTTGGCGCACGCCGTGACGGGGGTTGGGGATGAGCAGTTGCGAACCGCGCTCGATCGGTGTCCGCCCGTGCCCGGTCGGCTTGAGCCTGTTGGGCCGCGCTGGCCTAAGACCGTCTCGGAAAGCCACCGCAAGCACCTCCCTGCCGTGCTGGTGGACTATGCCCATACGCCGGATGCGCTGGAGAATGTCTGCGCCGCGCTGCGACCGTTGATCGCGGAAGGCGGTCGGCTCATTGTCGTCTTCGGCTGCGGCGGCGACCGCGACCGCGCCAAGCGGCCGTTGATGGCCAAGGCCGCATGCCGGTACGCCGACGTCGTCATCCTTACTAGCGACAACCCGAGGACCGAAGACCCGCAGCAGATCCTCGACGACGCGGCCGCAGGGTTTGATGGCAGCACCCACACCGAGACACACGTCGAGATCGATCGTGCCAAGGCGATTGGCCAGGCCATCGGCTTCGCGACCCCCGCCGACACCGTCCTCATCGCCGGCAAGGGGCACGAGGACTACCAGATCCTTGGCACGACCAAGGTACACTTCGACGACCGCGAACACGCCGCCGCCGCGATGCGGGAACGTCTCCAGAGCCAACCATAACCCACACCTATGCCCACGGCGTTACGCAGTAATGCCGTGGGATGCGTACCCGCCCTTCCCCGCGTCGCCGTGCCGGCGACGGCTAAACTGCACCCCGTATGACCTTCTGGACCTACGACCATCTCGCGCAAGTCACCGCCGGTACCTGGCGCGTCCCGCCCGCCGACGCCGACGCGATACTCCCCGCCGCGCTGCGCGACGCCGGCCCGGTCCTCTGGCACGACACCCGCGAACTCCAGCCCGGCCAGTGCTACCTCGCGATCCAGGGCGAGAACTTCGACGGCCACGATTACGTCGATGATGCTTTCGAAAAAGGCGCAGCCCTCGCGATCGTTGATGCAGATTCTGCCCCATCCGCTATCCGCCATCCGCCATCCACCATTCTGCAAGTCGAAGACACCGTCAAGGCCCTGCAAGACCTCGCCCGCGCGTACCGCGACGAACTGGCTAGGGGTTCATGCAAAGTCATCGGCGTCGCCGGGTCCAACGGCAAGACGACCACCCGCCACCTGATCCACCACGTCCTCACCCACGCCGGCAAGACCGGCACCCAGAGCCCCAAGAGCTTCAACAACCACCTCGGCGTCCCCCTGACGCTGCTCGCGGCCCGGCCCACCGACGACTTCGTCGCCTGCGAGATCGGCACCAACCACCCCGGCGAGATCGATTTCTTGAGCGCTATCTGCCGCCCCGACATCGCGGTGATCACGAGCATCGGGGAAGAGCACTTGGAGTTTTTCAAAGACCTGGATGGCGTGACAAAGGAAGAATTGTCGATCGCGAATCACTTTGATGATGAAACTTACTGCGTTGTCGGGAGCAGCGTTCCCTGGCACGACACCGCCTTGGAATCAGCGGTTCTCCGCGCGGAGCCTCACGCATATGCCGTCAAAGATATACGACGCGTGATTGATCCGACCCATGAACCTACCCGCGAATGCGCCCATCTCGCGGCGTGGGTGGCACTCATCATGGGTGTCGTTTTTGACGACGCATTGGATGCGATGCAATGCGCGACAACGCCACCGGGTCGATGGGAAAAATGCCATTACGGGCAAGGCGTTACGCTTATCAATGATGCCTACAACGCGAACCTGACCAGCGTCTTGCAGGCGCTCGACTCATTCGGTGGGCAGCCAGGGAATCGCAGAGTTTTTGTCTTCGGGGAAATGTATGAGTTAGGTGATGCGAGTTTGCGTGCACACGAGGGGGTTGGTCAGGCCGTCTGCTGCATGGGTGTAGACGAATTCATCGCAATCGGGAAGCAGACTGCTCCGGCGGCGACTATTGCAAAGCGAGACGTCTCGACGCGATACCATGAACAATGGACCGACGACCTCCCCGACCAGGTAGCTGCGCTCTTACAGCCCGGCGACACCGTCCTCCTCAAAGCCTCACGCGGGATGCGGCTGGAGCGGTTGATCCCGGCGATCGAAAAGCGTTTTGGCAAGGCAGACGAGACGTAACCGCGTGGTGTTAGCCGTCGCCGGCACGGCGACGCACCGGGTGGGCGGATGCTCTACATCGTCTCCCGCCCAACGCGCCGCCGTGCCGGCGGCGGCTAACGTCAACGCTTGTACCCTGTTCCCCAACCCCCAAACCCTAACTCCCCCTCCGCCCCTTGATCTACCTCCTCATCAATGCGCTCGAAGCGAAGCTCGAAGGCACGGTCTTCAGCTTCCTGCGTGTGTTCACGTTTATCGAGTTCCGTGCGGCGCTGGCGATGATCGTCTCGTTCTTCGCGGTGATCTTTGCGGGGCCGCGCGTGATCCGCTGGCTGGTGTCGCAGAAGATCGGCGACAACCCGGAGTTCTTTAGCAAAGACATCAACGAGCTGATGAAGTCCAAGGCCAACACGCCGACGATGGGCGGGGTCCTGATTGTCGGGGCGGTCGCGGCGACGACATTGCTGCTCGCGGATGTCAGCCGGTCGAGCGGGTTCTATGTGTGGATGGGGCTGATCTGCCTGTTGGCGATGGCGGGGATCGGCGCGGCCGACGACTGGCTGAAGCTCACGACTGCAAGGCGCAAGCCCGGCTCACGCGAGGGGCTCTACTCCTGGGAGAAGCTCGTCTTCCAGGTCGGTCTCGCCGCGATTCTTGGGATCTTCATCTTCTATCACGGCACCGCCAAGTTCGTCGAGTACAACACCTACGGCGAGATGGCGCACACACTCAACCTACCCGGCCTCAAGACATGGGTCTTCGAGGACGGCGCCTGGCAGCCCTCGCGCAGCCTCATCACGCTGTCGGTCGGTGTGTTTGTCACGCTGACGGTGCTGTTTGTCGCGGGCACGTCGAACGCGGTGAACCTGACCGACGGGATGGACGGGCTCGCGTCGGGGATCACGGTGATCGTCGCGTTCGCGTTCATGATCCTCTGCCTGATCGCGGGCTACGAGAAGGGGAACTTTGTGTTGGCGCAGTACCTGCTCGTGCCGCACATCCCGCACGCGGACGAGCTCGCGGTGTTGGCGGGCGCGATGGCGGGCGCCTGCCTCGGGTTCTTGTGGTTCAACTGCTACCCCGCGCAGGTGTTCATGGGCGACACCGGCTCACTTGCGCTGGGCGGGACGCTGGGCTACCTCGCGATCGTGATCCGCCAGGAGCTGCTGCTGCTCATCATCGGCGGGGTCTTCTTCTTCGAGATGCTCTCGGTGATCCTGCAGGTGGGCTCGTTCAAGCTCCGCGGCGGCAAGCGCATCTTCAAGTGTGCCCCGATCCACCACCACTACCACCAGCTCGGGCTGACCGAGCAGAAGATCGTCGTGCGTTTTTGGGTCGTGACCGCCATGCTCGTCGCGATCGCGCTGGCGACGATTAAGCTGCGGTAGGCCCGGCGATCGAGAAGTAAGCAGCACGATTGTTTTGTACACATGACTGGACCACTCGCCATCCTGCCGCGCCACGCCGACGAGACGCCCGTGTTGATGGGCATCCTCAACGTCACACCTGATAGCTTCTCTGACGGCGGCTGCCATGTGGATGCCGACCAAGCGGTTGCGCACGGGCTCATGATGGCGCGTGACGGGGCGCGGATCATTGATGTTGGAGGCGAGTCCACCCGCCCCGGCGCCCGTCGGGTCGATGCAGACGAACAGTGCCGACGGGTCGTTGATGTGATCGCGTCGCTGCGTCGGGCACTTGATGGCGAATCATTCCACGGCGTTGCGATCAGCATCGACACCACGCTCGCGTCGGTTGCGGAGGCGGCGCTGGATGCGGGGGCGTCGATCATCAACGATGTCTCGGCCGGCCGGGAGGACGACACGATGCTGGCATTGGCGGCGAGGCGGGGTGTGTCGGTGGTGCTGATGCATATGCTGGGTGAGCCGGGCACGATGCAGGACGCCCCTGCGTATGGTGACGTTGTCGGTGAAGTGCTCGCCTTCTTGCAGGAGCGTGCCGCCCAGGCGGAGCGGGCCGGCGTCATGCCCGAGCGGATCGCGATCGACCCGGGCATCGGCTTTGGTAAAACGCTTGAGCACAATCTGGCGCTGCTCGATGGGCTGGAGCGATTCGTGGCGACGGGGTACGCGGTGCTGCTGGGCGCAAGCCGAAAGCGTTTCATCGCGCTGCTCGACGCCGCAGAGGGGCATGCCGCGCCATCCAACTCGGGTGGACGCCTGGGCGGGACGGTCGCGACGACGGTGCTGGGGTATGCGGCCGGGGTCCGCAGCTTCCGGGTCCATGACGTCGCGGCCAACCGGCAAGCCCTGGCGGTGGCATCGGCCGTCCGGGTATCGGACGGAAAATACTAATTTTTTACGAACAAACGTAGTTTCCTGTTTTTGGGAGAACCGCGCTCACTGATTGGGGTAAGCGCCGTCTCCTACAGGGTTTGCGTACGCCGTGGCACCGTAGGTTGGGTGTGGATTATTGGACGACCTAGCCTGCTAAATGCCCGTAAGTCGTTGTTGATTGGCATCTTAGGCGTGTGATACGGGTTCAGGCGATATCTTCAAGACTGCCGAAAGTATTGGGCGATAAGACAAGCAGCGACAGCATTGCAACGACCGGCCGACCCAAGACTGGCGGCCGAGACGGAGCCGAGTCGTCTTGAACCCACACGCACGCAGGCCGACCCGGCCAAGCCAAGGAAGCCCAACGATGAGCGACATCAGCCCCATCCACCGACCCAGCCCGGCGACGCTCGACGCGGTCGCCAAGACCGTCCGGCCCGACACACCCGCCAAGACCAACGCGCGCCAGGACGACCGCGTAGAGCTCTCGAACCATGCCCGCCTGTTGGGCAAGCTCAACGAGTTGCCCGACATCCGCGAGGGCCTTGTCGAGTCCGTGAAGTCGGAGATCGAGGCCGGCCGTTACGAAACCGACGAACGGATTGAAGCCGCGATCGAGGCGCTGGTCGAAGACCTGGCCTGACACACGTTCGTAGTCGATAACGAGTGATAGCTCCCGCACGCGGCTTTGGCCGCGTGTTTTTTTTAGCCGCAGGTGGTTTTCGGTTAGTGGTGTTGGAGCGAAGCCGTCATGGGCAACGCCGTCACAGCAGCACCTGCACCAGCAGCATCGCGCAGAAGCCGATCGTGAACGCCCACGCGGTCTTGCCGGGCGATTCGCTCTCAAGCGCTTCGGGGATGAGCTCCAACACGACCAGGAAGATCATCGCGCCCGCGGCGAAGCCCATCAGCAATGGCATCAGCGGCTGGAAGAACCACGCCAGTAGGACGGCGGGCACTGCCGCGATGGGTTGGGGCAGGCTGGTAATCACCGCCGCGAGGAAACATCGCCCGATCGACACGCCCGCACTGCGCAGCGGGATCGCGACGGCGAGCCCCTCGGGGATGTTGTGCAGCGCGATCGCCAGCGCCATCGTCGGGCCCATCTGCCCGGTCGCGCTCTTCTCGGCAGCATCGGCTGTGTACGCCACACCGACGGCGACGCCCTCGGGGATCGAGTGGATCGTCATCGCGATGAACACGAGCAAGCCGACGGTGCCGCCCCACCCCTTCGCGCGGACAGGCAGGTTCGCGGCGGGCAGGTAGTCGATCGCTTCACCGCCGCTATGCAGGTCGTCGTGTGCCTGGTCGTGGTGGATCAGTTTGGCGGTGAGCGCGAGGAAGGCCGCGCCCAGCAGGATGCCGAGGATCACGGGCGAGACCGTGCCCAGCGACCACCCGTCGGTGGCGGGGTCCATGCCCATCCCCGGCAGGATCAGGTTGTACACACTGGCGGAGAACATCAGCCCGCCGGCCACGGCATAGCCGAGTCCGCGGTGGCGCGCCGGGTCGATCCCCCTGATAAACAGGGGCAAAACGCCCAGCCCACACGCCAGCGCCGCGGCAAGTCCCGCAAGCGCTGCCGATACCAGAGCATTCGAGGGCAGGTCCATCAGTAGTCTCTATCGGTCAATCACGACGTATCGTCTCCAGCCGCGTTGGGGTCCAGGTCCGCGAGTTCCAGCGGGTCCGCGGGGATGTTGAACATGCTCGGCTTTACTTTTGCGCCGAGTTTCAGGTCCAGCGACGGCGCCTCGAGGTCGCCCTTGAACGTAGCGTTCTTGCCGATCACCACGCCCCTGCCGCTGAGCACCTTCTTCGCGTCGATGATGCCTTCGCAGACGATCCCGCCGTGCGCTTCGATGCGCTCGGCCATGATCCGGCCCTTCTTCTTGACCGTGATCGAACCGCAGGTGCGTAGCTCGATCAGCCCGGCCTTGAGCTTGTCGACAACGATGTCCTCGACGATGACCGGCTTGTTGCAGCCCGGGCACGACGTGCTCTGCGCGCGACCGCCCACCTCAAACCGGTGTCGGCAGTGGTAGCACTGGACCTGGTGTGGTCCGGCGGGTTTTGCTTTGCGGGCCATGCGCGCAGCGGTGTCGGTAGCTTCGAGCGTCAAGCGCAACGCAGATAGCGCGGCCGGAGTGGCCGACTTCGCGTGCGCACAATCATCCGCCCCAGTGATGGGACGGCGACGGGCCCCGCTTCAGATGAAACGGGGCTGCAGACTCAACTCGTCTCGGGCACGCGCCTTACTTCTTGCCTTGTGGGGCTCCCCCGCCTTCGCCGGGCTTGGGCTGCTGTGGGCTAGCGGCGCCGGCCTGCTTCTGCGCTTCGGGGCCGACGGCGCACATGCCCATGAAGCTGGCGCCTTCAACCACGACCATCTTGGCGGCCGTGATATCGCCTTTCACCACACCGCTGCTGTTGAGCTTCACCGTGTCGCTCACGTTCACATTGCCCTCGACCCGGCCATCGACCGCGACTGCGCCGGCCTTGACGTCGGCCATGCACTTGGCGTTCTTGGAGACCTGGAGTTCCCCCTTGCCCGTGATCGTCCCGTCGAACCGCCCGACGATCTTCGCCGTCGATTCGAAAGACAGCTCGCCCTTGAAGTGCGAGTCTGCGCCGACCACCGTTGTTTCGCTTGCTTCTGCCATGATTCATCTCCGTAAGTTTCGCCCGTGTCGGGCAGCCATAGAACAGCACCGCCCGCCACGTCGGCGGCACGGTATCGCCAGTGTAGGTAAACGCTTGTGCGCACGACGTGAAGCGTTTTTAACGCGCGAAATGCGAAAAGCCAGCGGCATCCGGGGCCGCTATCCGGCCGCTTATCAACGGCTTATGCACGGATTACCCACCCGTCAACGCGGCTGTGCGCACCGCGCCGGCCGGCGGGCCATGAAAGACCCCGCTTTCCCATGGAGCCCCCGCATGAAGCCCCTCACCCTCTGGATCGCCATCGCCTTGCTGCTCACCGCTATGTCCTGCGCGGGCGGCTGTGCCCTCGACGAGATCGTGTCGGTCGATATCCCGCCCAACACCCGCGCCCACTTCCGTGAAACACTCGAGACCGAGGTCCCGCCGACACTGACGCTGCGCGATGCCCGCATCCTGCGTCGCGAGGGCAACCGGCGGATCGAGCAGCGCCTCAAGGCCCAGCTCGCCGACCACGCCGCAAGCAACGACGCCCTCGACGCCGAGATCGCCGACGGCGCGTTCATCGAGTCCCTGCTCGGCTCGGCGATCAACACCGGCATCGAGGCGACGTTGCCCGGCTTGGCCGTTGTCCCCGGCGGCGCGATCCTGACCACACTTCTCGCCGGTATCGGCATGTGGCTCGTCCCCCGGCCGGGCGACGCCAAGCGCCAGGCCGAGCAAACCAAGCAGGCCGAAGACAAGGGCTACGACATGGGGAGGCAGGAGGCGATGGAGATGTTGGCGAAGACCGGGGCAGCAAGCTAGATCGCTGTGGCGTTAGACATCCGGGAAGCCGCTTGGCGCAGCACGAAGAAGCCCACGCTCGATGAGCGTGGGCTTCGTTAGTTTCAGATTCGGGCTAGTCGCGTTTGGCGAACAGCCTGACGCGTGCTTAGTACACGATCGCGACGGCGTCTTCGACCGCTTCGACGACCTGGCGGACGTGGAAGGGTTTCTTGAGGTAGCCGTCGAAGCCGTTGTGCAGGAGGTGCTGGGCCTGGCCGTCGGTCAGCTTGCCGGACATGGCCAGGACCTTGGTGAGTTGGAGGTCTTTGTTCGCACGCACGAGTTTGAGTACGTCTTCGCCCTTGATGTCTTCGAGGTGCATATCCAGAAGCATCACGTGCGGGCGGAACTTCTCGCACTCGACACCCGCGGCGAAGCCGGAGTGGGCGACCTGGACTTCGTAGCCGGCCTGCTCGGCGAGGACTTTCTTGAGGACATCGACGATCTCGGATTCGCCGTCGACGATGAGCACGCGGGTCTTGCCCGACTGCAAGCCATCGAGCGGGATGTTGTGCTGCTTCATGAAGCGGATAAGGTTGGCCATCGGGATCCGTCGGTCTTTGGAGCCGGGGATGCGGTAGCCCTTGAGCTGTCCCGAGTCGAACCATTTGCTGACGGTGCGCGGGGCGACGTTGCAGATGGTGGCGACTTCGCCGGTGGTCAGGATGTCTTTTTGTCGTGCCATGGGTGCCTCTCTTCTCGGGGTCTCCTGGCCCCCGTCCGCGACGGGTGGCTAGTAGCACCATCGGCCCACCACGCAGGTCGGTTAACCGGTACAGCACGAAAAGATGCCACGAGCGGGCAGGACGCTCCGCCCGTTACGCCCCCGCCGGACGGCGCAGGCGACAGAGAGGTGGCTGATTTATCAGTGATGGCGCGCAGAAAACTTGACACTCGTTTGGATATCCGGAGGTTATCGGCCGCTAACTCCGCGGCAACGCATCAATCCCAGACGCTACCCGTGCCGAATCATCAAGGCAACAAACTGGATCAGCGTCAAAAAAATGCATCCCCCCACGCCTACGAACAGGAGCAGGATATCCCGGTCGGTCCCTGTCGTGCGCCGGATCCGCCAGGCCCCGACGCCGATGGCGAGCAGGAAGGTCGTTGCGATGCCGCCGAGTTGGATGATCGTGAGTGTGTCGAGCTCGGGCATGGCGTTAGAGGTCCCGGGGTGTTTCCCTGTCAAGGTATTGCTGCTGGCTGCTTGAAATCGGCCGACCACATTCCGGGCAGCGGTCCGTCGTGTTGTGGCTCAGGTTGTAATCGCAATGCGGGCAGAGCGGCGTCTCGCCCAGGCGTTGGCGGTCGCGTTCGGGTTCACGCATCAAGGCGTACCAGCCGACCGCGACCCCCGCGAGGCCGAAGAGTATTGGGAGGCCCACCCCTGCGATGTTCGTCAGTGTGTTGAATGCGGGCGAGGGTGCGGCGGGTCCGAAGCCAAACAAGAGCACCCCGAAGAGGATAACCAGCAAAGCGCCGCACACAAGGCCGGCCAAGCCTGCGGCACCCGTCAGCAGCAACCCGAGGATGATCCTCTTCATGCCCCCGGCACCGCCAGGTCCTTGACTTTCTTGTTGAGCGTGTTGCGGTTGATGCCCAGGAACTTCGCGGCCGAGAGCTTGACGCCTTTGCAGTGGACCAGCGATTCACGCAGGAGCTGGCGTTCGACTTCGTGGATCACCAGGTCGTAGACCTGACCATCGTAGACCTGGAGCTGTTTGATGGCGTGGTCGGCGAGCTTGGCGCACAGGGCTTCAACGGTTTCGTCGGCGGCCTCGCTGCGGCGCTGCTCAGCGAAGAGGCGGACTTGCAGCGGCAGCAGGTCGATCCCCAACTCGTCGCCGGTCGCCATCACGACGGCGCGCTCGATGGCGTTTTCCAGCTCGCGGACGTTGCCGGGCCAGGGGTACCGCAGCAGCACGTTCATCACGTCTCGGCTGATGCGTTTGACCGACCGCGCGTTCTCCAGGTTGAAGCGCTGGAGGAAATGGTCGATCAGCATCGGCACATCTTCGCGGCGAGAGCGAAGGGGCGGCAGGTGGATCGACACGACATTGAGCCGGTAGTACAGGTCATCGCGGAACGTGCCAGCCCGGACTTCCTCTTCGAGGTCGAGGTTGGTCGCCGCGATGATGCGGACATCCGCCTTCACCGTGTGGTGGTCGCCGACACGCTCGAACTCACGCTCCTGCAGGACGCGTAGCAGCTTGACCTGGAGCTGTGGGCTCAGCGTCCCGACCTCGTCGAGGAAGAGCGTGCCGCCCTCGGCCGCTTCGAACCGGCCGACCTTGTCGCGGACCGCGCCGGTGAATGCGCCTTTGACGTGGCCAAAGAGCTCGGACTCAAGCAACTGCTCCGACAACGCGCCGCAATTCACGCGGATGAGCGGCTTCTCACGGCGTGGTGAGTTGTAGTGGATGGCTTTCGCGATGAGCTCTTTGCCGCAGCCCGTCTCGCCCAGCAGCAGACAAGTCGCACGCGATGACGCGACCTGTGCGATCGTGCCCAGCACGTCGACCATGGCTGGGCTCGTGCCAATGATGTTGTCGAAGCGGTATCGCGATCGCAGGTCTTCGGTGAGCAGCTTTTTTTCCTGCAGCCATTGGTCGCGCTCGAGACGCATCTGTTGATGGATGCGGATGGTCTGCGCAATCATGCCGGAGAAGATGGAGATCAGCCGGGTGTCGGCCTGGAGCGTTTCGTCATCGGTGTAGGGCTTCAGGACGCCGATCGTGCCGACCGGGTGCGACCCGTCGAACACCGGCACGCAGAGGAAGCTCTGGCGTCGGCTCCCGGTATCGGCGGAGCGTGTTTTGTTAAGGAACTCGGGCTGCTTCGCGATGTCGGGGACCACCTCTGCTCGCCCGGTCTGATACACCCTGCCCGAGATGCCTTCGCCCGCGGCATATCGCCCGCGCTGCTGTTCCTGAACGGATAGCCCGACCGATGCGACGATCCGGAGTTGCTCGCTGGCGGGGTCCTGGAGCGTCAGCACGGCATGGTCCATCCCCAGGGCCTTGCCTAGAACATTGACGGCTCGCTGAAAAGCTTCGCTGAGCTCGAATCCGTCGCTCAGGATCTGGCTGATGTCGACCAGCGTGTCTAATTCTTGTTCATATCGATTCATGATGTGCCTATTATCAAGACAATCGGCGTCGAGGCAAGCAGCTCTCGGCCTTGTGCGCACACGTCGTAGAGTCGCGGGTGCTGCCTGAGTTGAAATGTTTATTTTTTATTGAACACGCCTGAGCAAGGACTTAGGGCGGTTCTTGTGGCTGTTTGGGGCGCTGTGTGCGCACGGGGTCGGGAGCCGGGCCAAGGGTGTATACCCGTCGCATCATGGGCGGGGCCTTTTGCCGGAGCTGTCATTGATGCCCCCATTGTTTGCACACCCCAGGCGCACATCCGACACATCCCAAGTGGTTGGGCACGCCGCCAAGATCGCCTCATTGCTTGAGGATCATGTCCAGCTCCGACGGCCGAGGTTGCGTCGGTTGAGCGAGGTCGAGCCGCTGATCCGGCTCCAGAACGAGCTCAACACTCGGCTTTCCAGCCGGGCCAACCGCGTCACGCTCCAGGCTTTCAAGATGTACTTGGGCAAGGGGATCGAGCAGTTCACCGAGCGGCCCCGAGATGGGGAGAAACATGCCATTCAAGGCACGAGCTTATCAAGCTGCATCCAACCGCTTCACCCCTACCGTCTCCACCACCTCCACCGCCCGGGCTCCTTCTTCATGAACCGAACACCCCTCGATCCGCCGGCTGATGTCGTACTTCCCGATCCTGCCCCCGCCCCCGACCCCGCCCCCGACCATCCCCGGCTGCGCCGCGACATACTCCAGCCACCGGTCACGCAGCTCCCGCGCCATCGCCACCAGCCGCGGGTCATTCTTCTTGGACACCTCCGCCTGGGCACGTTTCCGGGCCTCTTTCTGTTGTCGTTTCGTTTCATCCTTGCCCTCCGATCCCGCCGCGCCTTCCGAATCCGCGCGTGGGCCAAAGTGCAATCCCCCCGCCGCGACACTCTCCGAACGTGCCGCCGCTTCCTCCCGCGCCGCCTGCTTCGCGGCACGACGCTGCTGGCGCTCCTCCTTGCTCTGGGGCAATCGCTTCTGCTCCGCGCCTGCGATCCGATCCGCCTCGGCCCGCTGGTCCGCGATCTCCCCGAACACCGAATCGACCCCCGGTAGCACCGCCGGCTTCGCATCGCTCCAATGCGTCCCCGGCGGAATCGGCAGCACGATCCGGTCCTCACGCATCGCCCCGCTCCCCGTCTGCGACGGAAACCACCACGGCGTCTCGTGATCCCCCTGCCGAATCCGCTTCTGCCAAAAGATATGGATCCGAGGCCCCTTGTGCCGCGCCCCGTCCTCGCCCTTCCACGACTTCTTCCGGCTCCCCGTCCGAAACGCCAAAGGCACAAACCCCATCGCCTCCCAAAACCGGTTCGCTGCCAGGTCCTGCGCACACCAACAACAATACAGCTTCACCCCGTACGCGCTGCGCTCAAACATCGCCCGCAGCAACGACGCCGCGACCAGCCCCCGCCGCCGCTCGGGCACGACATTCATCTGATAGATCACCCCGACATCCTCCCGCTTGAAATACTTAGAGCAACTGGCGCGATTGATCTCCATCTGTCATGATGTTGTTTTCAGGCATGGAGGCCTTGTTGATGACCTATTCGATGGACTTGCGTGAACGGGTGGTGGCGGCGGTCGAAGGGGGTGAGGCGATCGCTTCGGTG
>JBCCWH010000057.1:0-20710 GCA_039193915.1 Planctomycetota bacterium | reverse complement strand
GGTCCGCATGCCGCCGCGCACCCGCAAGCTGCTGCGCGACCGCGGCCTCATCGGGCAGGCGGCCGACATCCCCATGGCCGGCTCTACCCTGATGCCCGATGACGTCGAACGCATCATCGCAAACGCGGTCGGCCCGCCGCCCGCGGCTTTGACGGCCGCACGCTCGGCGTCCATGCGCGACCAGTCGGCATCGGTAACGACAACAACGGGCACGCACACCTGCGCGCCGCGCAGCAGCCGGTAGTTCAGGGTCTGCTGCGTCGTCGGCAGGGGGGCCTCGTCGTAGGCATCCGTGCTGGACGCGGCCGCAGGCTTCGCGGGGGCCGGTGCGCCGTCGCCGGCGAGGAAGCGTTCGACGTCATCGGGCATCAGGGTAGAGCCGGCCATGGGGATGTCGGCCGCCTGCCCGATGAGGCCGCGGTCGCGCAGCAGCTTGCGGGTGCGCGGCGGCATGCGGACCTCGGTGAACGCGCTGCCATTGGTGTGTCCGTTGGCGGTGGCCGGTGCGTTGGACGCCGCAGCGCCCGCGTCCGGGGCTGGGCCGTGACCCGCGGCCATGTCGGCCGTATCTGCGGCGACACGCATCGTCCCGACCTGCGCGCCGATCGCAAGGACACTGCCCGGCTCGGCGGTCCACGCGACGATCTCACCATCAAAGGGCGACTCGACATCGCTGTTCGCCTTGTCCGTCTCCATTGTGTAAAGCGGGTCGTCACGCTTGACCGTGTCGCCCGGCTGCTTGAGGTATTCGACCAGCACCGCCTCGGCCAGACCCTCGCCCAACTGCGGGATACGGATCGCGGTGAGCTTCGTGCCCCCGACTTCGTTGGCATCGTTTCCGGGCTTCGCGCTCGCGGCGGCGGCCGGTGGGCCGTGCGGGTTTTCGCCGACGTCCTTCACGCCTTCTGCGACCTCCATCTGCCCGACCTCCGCCCCGATCGCCAGCACGCTGCCCGGCTCAACGGTCCACGCGACGACCTTGCCAGCAAAGGGCGACTCGACTTCCGAGTTCGCCTTGTCGGTCTCCATCACGTACAGCGGCTCGTCGCGCTCGACGGTGTCGCCGGGTTGCTTGAGGAACTCCACCAGGATCGCTTCGGCGAGCCCTTCACCAAGCTGCGGGATTCGGATGGGGACGGTGGGCATTGGGGTTGAGTCCTTCTTCGGGTCGGTCTTCCGGGTGCCACACAACTGCGCCGTCTGCGGGGCTGCTGTGTGCGGGGCCGTTGCGGTGTTGTTTCAACCGCACACAGCAGGCCTCCGAGCAGGCCAGTTGTGTGGCACCCAAAGTGTTTCTAGTCCTTCATGCACGCGCTAACTGCTTCGGCCACATCCTCCGCCGAGGGCAGCGCGGCGTACTCGTAGATCGGGTTGTAGCCGATGTGCACGTCGGGCTTACTCACCAGCCTTGGAGCGCTGAGCAGTTGGTAGAAGCTGTCGGTGTTGCTGGTCAGCGTGCTGATGATCATCTGCCCGACGCTGCACGACTCGCTGTCTTCCTGCACGACCACCAGTCGGCCGGTCTTGGCGAGCGATGTCGCGATCGTGCCTTTGTCCCACGGCTGGATCGAGCGCAGGTCGATCAGTTCGACCGACACACTATCGCCGAGTTGTTCGACGGCCTGCTCGGCGACCTCGACGCAGTTACCCCAGCAGACGAGCGTGACGTCGCTGCCTGCCTGACGGACACGGGCCTGGCCGAAGGGCACGGCCTTTGCGGCGTCGGGCATCGGCGCGGGCTGGCGGATCAGGTGCTTGGGCAGCAGGACGATCGTCGGGTCCTCGGCGTGCATCGCGGTCCACAGCAGGCCCGACGCGTCCTCGGGCGTGCTGGGCACGACGACGCGGAGCCCCGGCACGTGCGCGAAGGAAGATTCGTTGGCCTGGCTGTGCCAGAGCGACCCGCCGGGGAGGTACGCGCCGTACGGGGCGTAGAGGACGATGGGGCAGGTCCAGTCGCCGCGGGTGCGCCAGCGGAGGGTGGACCAGTTCTGCGAGATCTGGTTCCACGCGGGGCCGACGAAGTCGACGAACTGGAGCTCGAAGACGGGGCGCATCCCGTAGCTCGCCAGGCCGCACGCGACGCCGGCGATCGTGGCCTCGGCCAATGGGGAGTTGAAGACGCGGTCAGGATGCGCGGTCGAGAGCCCGCTGGTCAGCCCGAACACCCCGCCCTTAGGGTCCTCGATATCTTCGCCAAAGCACACGCGTCGGCGGTCTTGGTTGAGCCCGGCCATGAGCGTTTGGTTTACCGCATCAACCATGCGCCAGCGTTCGTCAGGCTTGAGCTCGACGGGGTCGGGCGTCGGCGCGGTGCCCAGCAACTCGTCCATCACTTCGGACGCCTTGGGGTCTTCGGCGTGCTCCGCCTCGCGGTACTCGCGGTCGACCTGCTCCTCGATCTCCTTCTTCTTGCGGTCCCAGTACTCGGCGGTGAGCTCGCCTTTCTCGATCAGCTCGTTGGCGAGCAGGGTGATCGGGTCGCGCTCGGACATTTTTTCGATCTCGGCCGCATCGCGGTAGACGCGGTGGTCGTCGCTGGAGGTGTGGCTGCACAGCCGGTCGAGGTCGCAGACCAGGACGCTTGGCCCGCCGCCGGTGCGGGCGCGTTGGATCGCGGTGGTGCCGTAGTCCTGCAAGACATCGACGCTGCGGGCGTTGATGTGTTTGAGCCCGCCGGTGTCGATGAAGATGTCGAGGTTGAAGGGGTTGAAGCGTTCGGTGTTGGTGCTGATGCCGTAGTGGTTGTCTTCGATGAGGAAGATGATGGGCAGCTTGCGGGAGACGGCGAAGACGACGGCCTCGTAGAACTCGCCCTGTCGTGACGCGGCGTCGCCGATGGTCGCGACGACGACGCCGTCTTTGCCCTCGAGCTGCATGCCCCACGCGACGCCGCAGGCGGGCAGGAGGTTGCCGCCGGTGGGTGTCGGGACAGACCAGATGTTGTGCTTGCGTGAGGAGTAGTGCCCGGGCATCTGCCGGCCCGCGCTGCTGGAGTCGCGCTTGGCGAAGTAGGCCTGGGCGAGGTCGCGGTTGGTGAGCCCCTTGGCCAGGCACATCGCGCGGTCGCGGTAGTAGGGGAACAGGTAGTCGTCTTTGTCCAGCAGCTTGGCGATCGTCGCGAGGCCTTCGTGCCCCATGCCGGCGACTTGGAACCAGCCCTTGCTCTGGCGTAGCAGGATGCCCTCACGCCGGTCGCCCTCACGGGAAAGGTACATCAGCTCGAGCAATGCGAGCTTGTCGATCGTCTTCGCGGCGCTATCGGTGGTGGCCATCGTGCATTTCCGGAGGGATGAAACGTGACATTGCACCCGATCAGGGATATCCCTGATCGGGTTGCGCATTCTAACGCGTGTCTTGCGTGTTGGCTACAGCATCAGCGGGTGAGAAACGCCGCCGAACAACCCCTTGGTTAGTCGGCCGGCAGGCAGTCGGCATGCGTATTCGCGTTCGCGTGCTCGGCGGCCCAGCGTTGAGTGTCGTGCCGCCTTGCCAGCATGCTGCTCAAGAACTCGGGCCGTGGGTAGATGCAGACACGTGGCAGGTCGAGCCGATCCGCGTCCCAACACGCTGCGAGGGTCGGTTCCTCGCTGGTCGAGCCATCGGTGTGGTGTCGGCAGGCTTCGATGAGCAGGTCGAGCTGGGCTTCGGTGATGTGAAAGAGTCTGCCGTGGTGCTGCTGTGCGAGCGTTGCGCCGCGTGCGCCGTGGCCGGGGTCGTGGCCATCGTTGCATCGGCAGGCGTCGTGGTAGAGCGCGAACAGCCGGACGACGGTGGTGTCGGCATCGTTGTCTTCGGCGATGCGTAGACCGTTCTGCATGACGCGTGACCAGTGCCGAACGCCGTGGATGCCTTGCCAGTCCAAGAGGTACTGCTGTCGGATCGCGTGGAGAATGTCGGTGTAGGCTATATGCGATGGCATCGGCTACGCCAGCGGCAGGCGGATGTCGGTGTTGAGGTCTTCGAGGGGGGTGGCGATGAGGTCGTAATCGGCGTGGCCGGTGATGCGGCAGCGGACGACCTCGCCGGGGACGAGTTGTTGTTTCGTTTCGACGAAGGTGACGGCGTCGATGTCGGGGGCTTGTTGGTAGGTGCGGCCGGTGAATGGGTTCGTCGCGCCATCCGCACCTTCGCTTTGCTCAGGTACGGCTTGGGCGTGGTCGATCAAGACGTCGAACTCGGTGCCAGAGGCGGCGAGGTCGGCGTTGCGCTGGAAGACGACCTCCTGCTGGGTGCGCATCAGTTCGTCGATGCGGGCGTCGATCACGTCGTCGGGGATCGCATTGCCTTTGTTGAACGACGCGGCGGCCTTCGTGCCCGGCTCGGGGGAGTAGGGGAACACGCCCATGTTCTCGAAGCCGAAGTCGCGTACGAACTTCACGAGCTCGTTGTGTTGGGCATCCGTCTCGCCGGGGTAGCCGGAGATGAAGGTCGTGCGGATGGTCATGCCCGGGATGCGGTCGCGGAGCTTGTCGAGCAGGGTCTCGATGAGCTTGCGGCTGGTCTTTCGCCGCATGTTGTCGAGCACCTCGTCGTTGATGTGCTGCAAAGGCATATCGATGTAGGGCAGCACATGCGGCAGCTTCGCGATGGTGTCGATCATAGCGTCGGTGAAGCAGGACGGGTAGGCGTACATGAGCCGCAGCCATGCGCCGCCGTGCTGTTTGGCGAGCGCGTCGAGCTCGGTGAGCATGCCCGAGAGGCCTGCGGTGTAGCCGGTGTCTTCGCCGAAGCTGGTGGTGTCCTGCCCGATGAGCGACAGCTCGAACGCGCCGTCCTGGAAGAGTTCGGTCGCTTCTTCGAGGATGCGCGGGACGGGCTTGGAGCGCATGCGGCCGCGGATGCTGGGGATGGTGCAGAAGGCGCAGCCCTGGTTGCAGCCCTCGGAGATACGGAGGTAGGCGTAGTGGCGCGGCGTGAGGCGTAGGCGGGCGTTGTCGGCTTCGAAGTAGCCCAGCTCGGTGCCGCCCTGGATCGCGCGGTGTTGCTTGGCGATCGTGGCGTTGGTGGCGATGGAGGAGTAGACGGGGAGCTCGATGGAGGTTTCGCGCATGGCGGCTGAAGCCGCCACGCCTGAAGAATCAGAACCCTTGACCGCGGTCGTGATTTTGTCGCGGTCGAACACGCCGATCATCGCGTCGATGTCCGGGCACCACTCGAGCATCTTCGCCTTGTGGCGTTGGACCAGACACCCGGCGACGACGACGCGCTTGACCTTGCCCTGTTTCTTGAGCTCGGCCGCGTGGTTGATCTCTTCGATCGATTCGATCTTGCTGGCTTCGAGGAACCCGCAGGTGTTGATGACCACCGCGTCGGCCTCGCCTTCGTCCATCAGGTCGCTGGGCACGGGCGTGATCCCGTCCTCGGCCAACAGCCCGAGCATCTTCTCGGAGTCGACGAGGTTCTTCGGGCAGCCCAACGACACAAACGCGACGGTGTTGACGTGGTGTTGTTCAGTAGCGGATGGCGGCATCGGGGCATTGTATCGTGCTTGATCCCATGGTATTGCTCCGCTCCGCTGCGCAACACCATGGGCATGTGAGGGAGAGATCCTATGCCCACGGTGTTGCCGCAGGCAATACCGTGGGATCACCCGGTTAGGCCCTCCCGAAACGTCCACACCCACGCCTCTTCAGCACGGTGCCGCTCGATGTAAGCAAACGTGTTTCGCTGGTGCTGCTCATCCCGGATCGGCTTGAGGTTGCACCCTTTGGCCCACACCCGCCCTGGCAAGGCATCCTTGAGTTTCATGGACGCGGCGAGCTTGGCGTTGCCGACCGCTGTTTTTGCTTCGGCGCTGGACTGCGGCAGTTCGGCAAGCAGATGCACATGCTGCCCGCCGACCGCGACGACCACCGGGCGGTGCCCATGCTGTTCCATGTTTCGGATCATGGCTCGGCCCGCGGTGGGGCGCAGGGCGAGCGCTAGCGTGATAGGCGTTCCTGAAATGGCTTTGGCGTGCTGATGGAGCCCGGCATGTTCGCCTTTGGGCGGTGGGTTGCGGTGGTCGCCCGAGGAGTGGAGCTTGTGGCCTCGGCTGCGGAAGCCACGCGGGTCGCCGGGGAGCCAACTGTTGTAGGTGGAGAATGTGACGTGGTACCAGCGTTTCCCCGGAATAGGCATGGGGTGAGGGTATCCCTCGGTATTGCCTTCGGCAACACCATGGGCATGAGGTTCCCTTTCCCCCCTATGCCCACGGTGTTGCGCAGCAATACCGTGGGATCACCCGTCTCACCCTCTCAGTGATCCACCACCCCGTCTTTGTCGTGGTCGTGGAGGTGCCAGCCGTTGGTGTCGGGGAAGCGCGTGAGGCTGCGGTCGTAGCGGTCGCCCTTCTTCAGGGTCGGGTAGCCGTTATCGACTTGGGGCTCGCGGTTGTGGTTCTTCATCTCGAAGAAGTTAATGGTCCACGCCAGCGCGAGGCCGATGGCGAGGCACACCGTCAGCTTGCCGGCGTCGTGGCGGTGGAAGTGCAGCTCGGGCAGCAGGTCAGAGAGCGCGATGCACAGGAACACCCCGGCGGCGAAGCCCATGGCGTAGCTGACGACGGCGCTGTGCTCGACGGCCCCGGACGCGATGCCGAAGATAAAGAGTGCCGCGCCCGAGGGCACCGCCAGCGCAAAGAGGGCGTTGATGAGGTGGGCACGGCGGTGCGAGTGCCCGCCCTTGACGACGAGCGCGAGCAGCGTCATCGAGTCGAACGGCTTGTGCAGGACGATGACAATCAGGATCGCCAGCCCGGGCAGCACGGCGTCGAACTCGGGGCCCGACTCGGACTTCATCGCCGCGCCCAGCCCGATGCCAGCGATGACGCTGTGCAGGATCAGCCCGATGGCGGCGCCGCCCCAGGAGAGCTTGGGGGTCTTGCCGTCGTAGTGCGGGGCGGCGGGGTCTTCGTGGGTGTGGTCGCAGTCGTGGTGGTGGTCGTGGCTGTGGCCGGGGTCGTCTTCGTCGCAGTCGGCCCCGGGGTGGGAGGGGATGTCGTGCTGGTGGTAGTGGAAGATGCGTTCGAGGATGAACATGGTCAGCACGCCGGCGGTCATCCACAGCGTCACCGGTCCGGGCGCGGCGTGGAGCAGGGCGTGGGGCAGGAGGTGGAGCAGGGCGACGCCGAGCATGAACCCGCCGATGAGTGAGTTGGCGATCTGCAGGCGGTTGTGCGTCAGCCGGACGCGCAGGGGCACCCAGCCGCCCAGCAGGGAGGCGCCCATGATGGCCAGGCAGTAGACGGCAAGCAGGGCGGGTAGCGGCAAGGTCGGCTCGTCGAGGGGGTTTCAGTGATACCTGTGCCGTATGCTACTCCAACGCCCGGCCTGAGGCGCGAAAAGTGCGTTTTTGAGCGCGAGGCAGCGTTGCCCGGCTCGATCGGGTGTGGATATCTAGTCAACCGCTTGCCTTCACGGGCCGATATGGGTAATAATGGTGCTGACGAATGGTGGCCTGCGGGTCCCAGACGTCGCCCCCTCCAATCGCAGACGACCGGGCGTGGCATGTGGTCATGTCGCGTATCGGGTCCAGGGTTCGGCTGTTGGCCGGCCCGAAGCAGCGGATCGCCGTGTCAGACGACCGGGTATCTGCGGCCACAACTGACGGCCGACGTGCGCTGGGCCGGGAGGGCCCCATCGGCGTCAGGGAGAACCGCCGTCCACACCGCCATTGCGGAGCACTGACAAGCCCATTTTGTGGCGCCCGTTTGCCCTTGTGTCGCCCGTTGCCGGCGCCGCTTAGGGCGACTGCCCAGCCCGGCCCCGCCGGTGGGCCGAGCGAACTCACCCGCGTTTTCTACGACCCTTCGCCCTTTATCTTCGCGTTCCTCGATGGACGCTACGCCCCGGCGGACCCCACGTATCCGCCTTCAGGGACCCAGGCATGAGCCCAGACAACACCGACCCGACCGCCGCCACGACTTCGGACGCACCCCCGAGTGACGAGAAGCCCAAGCGCAAACGCAAGGTCAAGACCACCAAACGCAAGAAGACGACCAAGGCCGCCAAGGCCAAGGCCGAGACGGTTGTTGAGCCCACCGAAAACGGTGAGGCGCAGGTGGCCGACAAGCCCAAGAAGAAGAAAAAGAAGAAGGCCGCGAAGGCGAAGCCCGATGCGCAGCCTGCTTCGGACGACGCCCCCCTCGGCGAGGCCGTCCCCCAGGCCAACGGCAACGTCGCGGAGCCCGGCAACCGCAAGGGCGACGCCCCCGACGCCGACGCCAGTGCCAAAGCCGACGCCGACGGCAACGCCAACCCCGACGCCGAGGGCGAATCAAAGCCCAAGCGTCGCCGCCGATCCCGCCGACGCCGAAAGAAAAACGGCGGCGGCAACCCGGACGCCAACGGCCAGCAGAGCGAGGGCAACCCGCAGGGCGAATCAAAACCCAAGAAGCAGCAGGAGCAGCTCCCGCCCGAGATTGTTACCGGCATCTACGAGCAGGGCCCCAAGTCCGATGGCCGACTGCGTCAACTCAAGGACACCTTCCTCTCCTACCCGACCGACCCCGTCGTGCCCGGCCACCTCGTCGAACGCTTCGACTTGCGCCCCGGCGTGATGATCGAGGCGTCGCTGGGCAAGCCGTTTGGCGGCGGGAATCAGAACAACAACCAGCAGCGCTCCAAGAAAAAGAAGAAGCAGAAGTACTTCGCGATCGACCCCAAGGCCCGGCGCGTCGGCGAGGTCTTGAAGGTCGAAGGGATGGAGCCCGCCGAGTACCCCAAGACGCCGAAGTTCGAAGACCTCACCACGATCATGCCCGAGCCCCGGCTCAAGCTGGAGTACCCCGGCTGCCCGCCGGCCTGCCGGCTGATCGACCTGTTCTGCCCGATCGGCTACGGCACACGCGGGATGATCGTCTCCCCGCCCAAGGCCGGTAAGACCACGCTCCTCCAGAACATCGCCTTCGCCATCCGGCACAACCACCCGGACGTCGAGGTCATCGCGCTACTTGTGGACGAACGGCCCGAAGAAGTCACCGACTTCCGACGCAACGTCCCGTGTACCGTCTGGGCGTCGAGCAACGACCACCCGCCCGAGCGGCACTGCGGCTTGGCGATCGCGGCGATCGAACACTGTAAACGTCAGGCCGAGCAGGGCAAAGACGTCGTCGTGCTGATGGACTCGCTGACGCGGGTGGGCCGTGCGTTCAACACGTGCCCCGGGATGGCGAGTACGGGCCGGACGCTTTCGGGCGGCCTGGACGCCGGCGCGCTGGCCGTGCCCAAACAGCTCTTCGGCGCGGCACGCAAGTTCGAGGAGGGCGGCACGCTCACCATCATCGCGACCGCGCTGGTCGACACCGGCAGCCGCGGCGACCAGGTGATCTTCGAGGAGTTCAAGGGCACCGGCAACATGGAGCTCATCCTCGACCGCAAGATCGCCGAGCAGCGGCTGTTCCCCGCGATGGACCTCGCGGCGTCGGGCACGCGCAACGAAGACAAGCTGATCACGAACGCCGAGGAGCTCGAAACGGTAAACGCGCTGCGTCGCCGGCTGCTGAACATGAACCCCGTGCAGCAGATCGACCAGCTCCTTCGGGCGCTCAAGCGTTTCGAGACCAACGACGAACTCGTCGGCAACCCGCAGTCGCCCGGCGCGGCGAACCGGATGTAGGCCAGGCCGATCGTATCGCGAGACGAGTTAGCCGCCGCCCAAAGGGCGGCGCTTTTTTTTGGGGGGCTCACCGTGTGGTGTCTGCAGGTTTACGCCACCGCCTGCCTGCTGCGCCCGGTTGCCAGCCAGGCCAGTTCGAGCATCGTCCCGCGGGTCTCGTGGGCGCAGAGTGGCGCGGGCATCCCGTCCACCATCAGGTCGGGGCAGAAGCGGATCGGCCGCAGCTTTAGCGATTCCGCGATGTCGAGCGACTGGTCGCACCGGCCCGACACGTAGAGCACGACCGAGGGGGGCAGCCCGAGCTCTTCGAGGATCTTTTTGAACACGCGAGGGTCGTCGTGGCGGTAGCCCGAGCCGCACGACAGCAGAGAGATGTCGATGTGTTTGGCCAGCTCGGTCTGGTGGAACAGCGGCGGCAACTCGGAAGGCGTGTCGCCGATCACGGCGGTGCGCAGGCCTCGGCCGCGCATCATCGTCAGCGCCTTGAGCGCGCCGCGCTGCGGGGTCAAGGTCTGAAGGATCAGTTCCTCACGCATGGCCGACAGGCGTCGCCGTGTCGGCACATCGAGCTCGACCCCCAGCGCCACGCAGACCGCCTGCAGGTTGGACTCGATCCAGGGCAGGGTGCGCTGCGACGGCGAATGCGAGCCGTGCTGGAACCACAGCGACGCGAACTCGATCGGGTCGACGCCCAGCTCGGTCGCCATCTCGCGCACCGAGTCACACATCGCCCGGGGGTGGGGCCGACGGATCAGCGTCCCTTGCAGGTCAAAGATGATGGCTCGGTAAGGCATGGCGTGCTCTCCTGTGTGCGGGTGAACCTGCATGCAGTATCGAATTCATCCGCGGCGATCTCACGCGAACACGCATGGTTTAGTCGCAGCTCGCCCGTGTTTTTTTGCTTCGCCCCGGCTACGGCCTCCGGGTAAGCCGGGCAAGACCGTGTAAAGGTGTGCCGGTTGTAACGGTTATCGCCATCGCACTATTGCTGGCAGGGGGGCAGGCAGGAATCCTGTGTCCCCCTCAAGCGTGTTGCGCCCAAGTGTGCTGTCGAACGCAATGCAAGCCGCTACAGGATTCAAGGCGCTCACGTCCCAGATGAACGCCTTGCATGGTGCGGGCGGCTGAATCTTTGCCGATGTTTGGTTGGTGCCGATCGCGGAGGCGCGTGTCGCGATGGGCTGTGTTTAAACGTGTGACGCGATGGGGCCGGGCAGGTGCGTGATGATCGCGCGGGTGGTGGCGTAGGGGTCTTGGGCGGCGCAGATGGCGCTGCTGATGGCGACGCCCTGGCAGCCGAGCTTGCGGAGGGTGTCGGTGTTGTCGGTGTTGATGCCGCCGATGGCGAGGTGGGGCAGGCGGTTCCACTGGAGGTACTCGCGCAGGTACTGGGGTCCTGCGAGGGTGTCTTTGTGTTTGGTTTTGGTGTGGTACATCGGCCCGACGCCGCAGTAGTCTGCGCCGTCTTCGTGGGCGCGACGGGCCTGGTCGAGGTTGGACGTGCTGACGCCGATGACGAGCTGGTGGCCCGCGAGTTTGCGGACATCGCGGGGGTTGAGGTCGGTCTGGCCGAGGTGGACGCCGTGTGCGCCGGTAGCGAGCGCGACGTCGGGCCGGTCGTTGACGATGACGGCCGCGCGTCCCTGGGTCTGCTGGATCACCGCGGCGACGCGCTCGCGCAGCGGCCCGGCGTCCATCTGCTTTTCGCGCACCTGGATGCAGTCTGCCCCGCCACGCAGCGCCGCGTCGAGCACATCCTGCCACGGCCTGGGCCTGCACAACGCCTCGGTCAGCAGCAGGCATAGCCGCCACTGCTTACCCTCGCCCGTGCCCATCGCCCGTCCCAGCGCGAGCTCGAGCTCGTATGCGCGGTAGCGGAGCTGCTCGATGCGCTCGGGCAGTTGGGCTGCGCCGGGCAGCTCGCGGTGCAGCTTGCCGTACTCCTCGATCGCGCGGAGCGCTTCGGTCAGCCGTTTGCCCGCGGCGGAGGCGACATGGGTCGCGCTGCGGCGTTCGCCTTCGCTGTTGGCGGAGATCGTCGTGCCGACATCGCCCGGCGTGTCGCGGTGGTACAGCAGCTCGGGCAGCGGCTTGAGCGACTCGGCGAGGTCGTGGCGCAGCGCTTTGAGCTGGCCGGCCAACTCGGCGTGGTCGAGGATAAACCGCGCGGCTTCTTCCATCACACGCAGGGCTTCGCGGGCTCGGTTGGCGTTGGCGTCGAGGATGCGCAGGGTCGGGGGCATGGGGCGGGTTTCGGGTCTGGGGTTTCGGGGATCCGTCTTACGCACCCCATTAGAAACATGCGGGGCTGGGACCATCCGCACAAGTTCTTTGCGCGTCCCGTATCAGGCTGCCTTAGCTTGCAAGTCGGCCTGATTCGATGTGTCTTGGATTGTATGCGGAATGGGCCTGACGGCTTCGCGCGGGCCTGTATTGCGGTGCCCGAAACCCGAAACCCCTGCCCCAGCGCTACGGCGTTGCGGTGGCGGGGAGCGTTGCGGTGGCGGGGGTGTTGAGCGCCGGGCCGCGTGCCAGGGGGACGGCGAGGACGGCGGCGGCGGCGAGGGTCCAGCCGGCCCAGGCGGCGACGGCGCGGCCGGGGTGGTTGGCGATGGCGAAGCGTGCGGCGAGCGCGGCGAGTAGGCCGAGCACCGCGGCGAGCCCGATCCAGTAGCCCACATGCATCGCCGCGAACAGCGGGGTGCCGGTGGCGAAGGGCCAGGGCCAGCTACTCGGCAGGTCGCGTTCGAGCCAGGCGAAGATCGGCAGGGTGATGGAGAGCAGTGCGGTAAGCCCGATGGCGACCCACTTGCACGAGCTCCAGAGGTGGGTGTGTCTGCCTTCGGCCGAGAGGTTGTGGAAGTGGCGCATGAGCTGGCCCAGCGCGAGCGAGGCCGGGGCGATGATGCCCAGGAGTGTGCCGTAGCGAGCCGGCCCGGGAGCGAAGGCGAGGAGGCCGCCCGCGGCGATCATCCAGGCGGTGCCGAGCAGGAGCCGTCGGCGTGGTTCGCCGGTGGACGGGCTAAAGGCGAGGAGGCAGGCCGGGACGACCCAGACGATCCAGACGCCTGTGAGCACGGTCATGGCAAGGGTGCGCCAGAGGACGGTTGCGGCGTAGTCCAGGAGCGAGTTGCCGCCGGTGCCCGGGGAGAGGGTGGAGAGCCAGCGCTGCCAGCCGTCGGGCGTGGACTCATGGACGTAGATGGCCCAAGGCGTGACGACGAGTGCGGCGACGGCGACGGCGGCGAGGAGCCCGAGCGTGTGACCGACGCGGTAGGGGCACAGCATCGCGATGACGAGGATGGGGACGGCGGCGACGGGGACGGCGATGGGGCCGCCCGTGAGCATGACCGCGCCTAGCGCTGTCCCGCAGATGAGCCAGCCCAAGAACTGCCGAAGCAGCGAAGGGTTGCGGCGCAGCGGGCGCATCGCCCACAGCGCGGCCGCCATCGCCAAGGCAGACCACGCCGCGATCGGCACATCGGGGACCGCGATACGCCCGAAAAACAGGAGCGCCGGCATCGTCATCGCGATCAGCGCCGACAGCACCCCGGTGAGGAGCCCGCCGATGTTGTGCCCGGCCCAGAAGACCGAGCCGATCAGCAGGAGCGCCATGATCACGGTCGCGCGGCGGACATCGGTCTTCGCCGATGGGTTAAGCGGCTGGCTCTGGCCCAGGGAGATCGCGACGACGTGGAGCCAGGTCGTGCCGGGCGGCTGGTCGTAGCGGAGCCGGCCCAGGTCGACCGGGACCCAGGGCTCGAGGGCTTCGTTGCTGGCTTTGAAGTCCTGCTTGCGTTGGAAGGTTTCGATGGCGGTGCCGACGGCACGCTGTTCGTCGTGGGTGAACTGGCCCGGCCGGCTGAGGTCGATGAGCAGGGGGATGGCGGCGGCGAACAGGAGGCCCAGCAAGACGAGCCAGGCCGTCCCGACATCGCGTTTGACCCTGGGCCGGCGGATGCGCGTCGGGGGGAGCTCGGTGTCGGGCTGTACCGGGTCGGGCTTGGGCGGGGGGCCGGGCGCTGCTTCGCGAGCCGGGGTGTCGGGCTCATCGATCTCGTCGAGATGGGGTGTTGCGTGCGGCATGGTCAAAGGGACCGCACGGTGTGCGCGGCAGGCGTAGATTCTACCTTGGGGCCACATGGGGGGCGGATGAGTCGGGCGGGAGGCGTTGGCCCGCCGATAACAGCGTGAGCGGGTCGCCTTATACGCATCCCAGGAAATCTGAAGGCGTCCCGTGGGTGCCACATAGCGCAGCTATGTGCGGTACAGCAAGGCCACCTGTGGAAACAGCACATAGCTGCGCTATGTGGCACCCAAACTAACGCGCGCGTATCGCCTGGGATCCGTATTAGTCCCTGTTGGCCGACCGGGTGGTCTGGGCCAGCGTTTGTTCAAGCCGGCGCAGGTGTGCCTTCATCCTTGTGCGTCGGTCTTCGTCGAGATGCCGGTAGCCGAATCGGACTTCGTAGAAGAGCTCGGTGAGTGAGACGACGGGGCTGAAGCGCGTCGGGTCTTGCTCGGCGAGGCCCTGCGCGAAGCCGTAGGGCGATTGCCAGTGCGGGCGGATGTGGCCGTGACGCTCGAGGATTTCGAGCATCACGATGTAGAAGCGGAGCTGGCGTGCGAGGCCTCTGCGTTTGGCGCGTGGCAGCGCGGTGAGTTGGAGGGCGACCATGCGGCGGTGTCGCAGGATCAGCAGGCGGATCAGGCTGAAGATCGCGACGAGCAGCGTGATGCTGAAGATCCCCAGCGAGAGGTAGCCGACGGTGTCGAGCTCGATCCCCCGGGCTTGCTTCTCGGCCCAGTCGGCCAGTCCGCCCGCCCAGCGGTCGGGGCCTTGCGTGACGAAGGATCCGATCGCGCCGAGCATGTTTTCCTGAGCGAACTGGTCGTAGGTGATGACGGTGCGGATCCACTTGAACTCGAAGTGGTCGTAGAGCTCGCGTACGCCGGCGAAGACGCCGGTGCTGGTCTGGTGTTGGCGGTCGACGTCGGCGGCGGGTGTCGCGTCGAGGCTGTGCCAGCCGGCGCCGGGCCCCAGGTCGATCTCGGTCCAGGCGTGTGCGTGGGATTGGCGGACGACGTAGTACTCGCCGATGTCGTTGTACTCGCTTGCTCGGAAGCCGGTGACGATCCGCGCGGGGATGCCGACGGTCCGGCACAGGGCGCACAGCCCCGAGGCGAAGAGCTCGCAATGCCCCGCCCGCTGATTGAACAGGAACGCGGTGACGGGGTCGCGTGTACCGGCGCGGGGGTTGTTGGTGGTGTAGCGATACTGCGTCCGCAGGTGTTCTGCGAGCACACGTGCCCCGGCAAGCCGCTGGTCCGGGGAGGCGCGGGAAAGGTCGGTCGGCATCTCCGCACCGCGTAGGATCGTTTCGGCGTACTGCTGGACGGCGTCGCGTTCGACCGTCCACTCGAGCATCAGCGCCCTGCCCGCATCGGCGAATGCCTGCTGCTCTTGCGGCGTCATCCGCTGGCCCGTGGGCCGGGGCGGGCGTTTGTGCCAGATGGCGTTGCGTCGGGCCTGCGCCAGCGCACGGTGCGCGGGCCGGACGTCGGGGGCCTCAAACAGCCAGGTCTGCAGCGTGTAGGTTTGCACCGAATTCATCGGCGTCGTCGCGGTCAGTTGCTGGTCCTCGGCGCCGAACGAGACACGCTGCGCCGCGGAGGTCTTGAGCCACGACACCGCCACAGGCCCGTCGGCGGGCACGGGCACGAAGATCGTGTGGTCCGCCATCTGGCGCAGCGTCACCTGCGACTGCATCTGCGTCCCGGCCATGGAGTTGATGAGCGTGACGCCGCGGTCGGCCCGCAGCAGCGGGACATCGCTCCGCGAACGAAAGTGGGACCGGACCCACGTGCGCTGCTCGGTGTTGTATTGGTCGAGCACCGACCCGCGGACGAGCCAGGGCAGGTCTTTGCGCCCGATGTTGGTGCCGTCCATCGAGACGCTCAGGTTCAGCACCGGCTCGGGCGAGCCCGCGCCGATCGACCCGCCCGAAAGCTCGACGGTCTGGCTGAACCCGGCCAGCCGCGGTGACGCCGGGCCGGTCAGCGCGGAGGCGAAATCGGAACGCGCACTGCGCGGCGCGACAAGGAAGATACACGCCGCCACGAGCACGCAGGCCGCCGTGATCGCGAGCATGACGGCCCGGCGCTGCAGCGCGTAGTGTGCCCCGACGTTCGGCGCTGTCCTTATCGGCGTGTCGCCCTCCATCCCCGCCGCGGCGCGGAGCTGGCTTTCGTAGACTTGGTCGCCCGTACGCTTGGCCTGCGACGCGACCGCGGTCATCAGCGTGACGACGCAGTACAAGGCCAGCAGGACACCATAGATCAGTGTCACCCCACCGGGCAGCACGCTCGCGCTGATCATCTGCAGCGGGCTGAGTAGCGATAGCTGTGCATACTCCCGGCGTTGGCGGTGGCCAAACAAGATCAAGACCTGCAACGCGATCGTCAGGTGTCCGACGATCGCCACCGGCCTCGCGCCGCCCGTGAGGTGGTACTCCAGCAGCACCAGCCCGATCGCGAGCATCGCGCCGATGTTCAGCAGCGGACGCGGCAGCCCGCGCGGCGTCTTGCCCTCGGTCACGAACCAAGCCACGACGCACAGCAGCCCGACCACCAGCAGCAGCACGGGCTGGCCATCCGCGATCGTGAACGCGAGGATACCCAGCAGGACCTGGAAGAAGGCAAGGCGGCGGAAGCGTTGGTCGACAGGGTTGGTCATGCCCGGGCCTTCCGCGTTGGGCCTGCCGCGGGATTCGTTGCGGTGGGCGTGGGGGTTTGCGGGGGGGTGGGGCTTGGTTCGCGCGGCCCGGCGGTGTGCATGCGCAGGACGTGCTCGGGCTTGGCGTAGAGCGTGAGTTTATCGAGGTCGTCGCCGTAGAGCTCAAACGCGCGTCGCCCGGCACGGATGGTGCGTCCGCCGCCTCGGCCTGGCCTGACGATGACCGACGGGGCTTCGCCGGTATGCCGCTCGATCGCCGGCGCCGTGCCGGGCACGAGGCGCGCGAGGCGTTCGAGCGCCAGGGTCCGGTGGGGCTGGGAGTGGTGTGGCTTGAGCGGGTCACCTTCGGCACCGCTGACGGTGAGCCCGACGCGGTAGCCGGCGATAAACGCGTCGCAGATCAATGAGGCTGTGAGCGCCACCGCGCGGTCCACCTGGCGTAGCTGGTCCTCCCCCAGTTCGCGCGGCGGCGCATCGAGCGACGCGCGGGCAAACATGCCAAGGTCCAGCAGGATCGTGATCGTCGGCGGCACGGGCTGGGTCAGCTCACGCGACAACAGCTTGCCCGTCCGCGCCGAGTGTTTCCAGTCGATCACCTTGAGCGAGTCGCCCTTGCGGTAGTCACGCAGCGCGTAGAACTCTTCGGTCCCGCCTTCCTTGTCCAGGTGGTTGAAACCGCCCGCGTCGAGCCGGGCGATCCCCGTCATCGCCTGGCGGGTCATCCGCCGGATGCGCGGCAGCACGAGCACCTCGTCCGCATCCTCGAACACCAGCGTCCGGCGCAGCAGCCCGAACGGGAAGTCCGTGTGCAGCTCGACGCGTTGCAGCCCCAGCACCCCACGCCGCGCCGGCCAGCACGACGCCTGCGCCTGGCAGACACGCCGGCCCGGCAGGTGCATCACCCAGCCCGTCGGCCGCTCGAGCAGCCGCCTGGGCTTGTGCGACAAAGGCCCCGACGTGCGGTACCCCTTCGCGCCCCGCCCCCACGTCTCGGTCAGCACCAGGCTGAACGCCGGAACACGCGAACGCTTCGCCAGCCGGTAGTGCAGCACCAGCTCCTCGCCCGCGACCCCGTGCGTCGGCGCAGCACGCTCAAGCTCAAGCCCACGCAGCCCCGCCCACACCCACACCACCGACACCGCAAGCCCCCCCAGCAGCAGGCCCGCCGCGAGGAACATCATGTTCGCCTGCGAATACACCGCCGCGCCGATCGACAACAGCAACACAAACAGATACGCATAGCCCGTGGGCCCAACCTCCATGCGTGATCGACGCGGCTTCATACCGCCCGCCATTCTACGCCGAGCCCAAGGCGCTCACGTCACAAGTGAACACCTTGCACCCTCCAACAGAAAGGGGGACAGGCATTCCTGCCTGTCATTCGGCGGAGCCGAAGCCCCGGGCTTGTTCAGGCCTGCGGCCTGACGACAGGCAGGAATGCCTGTCCCCCTGACTTTCCGTCACACGCGGTGGGTATCGGTCGCGGACGCCCTCCACCCGCCCTACGGGACGGCGTCCCGCTACCGCCCACCTTCAAGGTACGGCCGGGCATCGCGCAGCGTCTCTTCCACGAAGTCCTCGGGGCGTCGCAGCGTGTCGGTCCCGACCGGCAGCGTGATCAGCACACGCTTGCCCCGGCCGGGGATCACGATCGTCGCGACCGCCGACTGGTGCCCCTGACGCCGGGCGACCAGCTCGACCTCGTACTGCAACAGCCCGACACCCGCCTCGTCGATCGGCACGGCGAACAGGCCGTCCTCGTCTGCGGTAAATCGGCCAAGCCGCTCGCTGCCGATCCCACGCCCGGGCTCGAAGATCGCCGACACCGTCGCCCCCGCGCCCGAGTAGTCCTCACGCGTAAAACGCGGGTCGTCCGCGTCCAGCACGAGCACCTCCGCCACCGGCCCCTCGACCACCTTGCCCTGCAGGACATAAGGCCCCGCGCAGCCGGTCATCCAAACGCAGCACAGCAACAGCAAAGCGAACAACCACCCGGGAGCCACACAACTGGGTGCCACACAACTGCCCTGCTTGCAGGGCTGCTGTGTGCGGGCCGATTCAGCAGCATGGGCATTCACACACAGCAGCCCTTCGGGCAGTTGTGTGGCACCCAAGGGCACATCGCACATCGAACATCGAACATCGCACATCCCTACACCACCGGCTTGAGTTGATCGACCTCGGGCAGGTCCTTCAACGTGCCCAGCCCGAAGACTTCCATGAATTGCTTCGTCGTCCCGTACAGCATCGGCCGACCCAGCTCCTCGGCCCGGCCGACGATCTTCACGAGGTGGCGGTCCATCAACGCACGCAACACCTCGCCGCTCGCAGCCCCGCGGATCGCCTCGATGTCGGCGCGGACGACCGGCTGCTTGTACGCCACGATCGCCAGCGTCTCGATCTGCGACGCACTCAGCTTGTTGTTCTCCTTCGAACGCTTCAAGCCATCCAGCGCATCCGCATACGCCGGCAGCGTCACCACCCGGTAGCTGCCCGCGACCTTCTCGATGCGGAAGCTGCGCCCGGTCCGCTGGTAGGCTTCGTTGAGCTCGGCGATGGCCTCCTCGACCGCGCCGCCCGCGCCTTTGATGCCCAGGGCCTCCGCCACCCGCGCGGCCGTCATCGGACGCTCACTGGTCATCAACGCCGCCTCCACCCGGGCCGGCAAATCCTCGGGCAACACCACGGGCACGCCCGACTCGGCGTCGTCCGCCTGCTCGGCCTGCTCGGCGTCCTCGAACTCGGCGGGCGCGGTCGCGTCGGCCTGTGTCTCGGCGGCGTCGTCGGTTGGCGCGGTATCTGTTTCTTGCTCGCTCATGGGGGCATTGTAGCCACGCCGCGTGTCACGCGGGACCGACCCAAGGCGCTCACATGTCCAGGTGAGCGCCTTGGGTGTCGGTGTCGGGGACGCGGTATAGGAAGGCCTCGGCGTCGTTCTTGGGCAGCTTGAGGTGCCAGCCCGAGGCGGTCTTGGACGGGACCAGCCCGAGGTTTCGGCGGGCGCGGCGGAAGGTGGCGGGGGTGATGCCCAGGGCGTGGGCCTCTTGCTCGAGGTCAACGATCGGGCGCGAGCCGCCGGCCAGGGCGTCCTTGAGCCACTTCTCGGCCTGCTCGCGCTGGGGCGCGGGCTTGGGCTTGCCGCTGCTGGGCGTGCCCAGGCGGGCGAGGAGTTGGTCGGCGGTTTCTTCGGTGGGTGCGGGGTCCCACTGGATGCGGGCGTCGTGGTGGGGGTGGTCGTGGGTGAGGGTGAAGCCGTAGCCCTGCCGGTCTTGGCCGAGGTTGTTTTTGATAGGCAGGAGGAGGCGTTTGTCGGGGTCGTCGGGGTCGCGTGCGACGAGGTGGACGGCGCGGGCGGCGGCGGTGAAGGCGAGCGAGCCCATCGTGCGGTAGATGGCCGACCCCGCGCCGCCCTGCCCGCCGGACTTGTTGAGGTGGGTGACGGCGACGACGGCGACATCGAAGTCCTGCGCGAGCTTGGCCAGGGGCGCCAGGAGGTTTCGGACCTTGGTGTTGGAGTGGCCTTCGTCGTCGCCGAGGTAGGCGCTGATGGGGTCGATGACGATGAGGCGGATGCCGTCCTCGCGTTCGCAGAGCCCGCGTAAAAATTTAAGGTCTTCTTTGAGATTGAGCGTCCGGACGTGTTCGCCTGTGCGCACACCGGCGACCAGGAGGACACGCTCGGGGTCGGCGCCCGCCGCGTCCAACCGGGGGCGGATGGTATCGCTCGGGTCGTCCTCGGCCGAGAGCAGCACGGCCATGCGTGGCTTGCGCTGCATGGGCCGGCCATCGTCCCAGCAGTCGCCGGGCATCGCTTCACCCGTCGAGACCCGCGACGCCAGGTCGAGGGTCAGGTAGCTCTTGCCCAGCCCGGGGTCGCCCGCGACCAGCGTCAGCTTGCCCAGCGCGATGCGTTGCTCCCACAGCCACTTGACGCCTGTCGGGGCGACACTACTAAGCCGTATCACTTCGGCGCTCTGGGTGACGGTGTTCTTTGGGTCGATACGCTCGCGGCCGCCGAGGTCTGCGGTTGGGAAGTTCATCGGTGGGGCTCCAGAAAGGGAAGAAGGGCGATGCTCCGCCGTCGCCGTTTGGACAGACCCCGACCCCACCCATCCCCCTGTAGGTGTGGGGTGGGCTCAACACGGCGGCGCGATGTCGGTCATTCAGGCGACGGCCACGGGCACAGACAGCGGCCCGCTACCTTCGGCCCAAGGGCCGGCCCCGTGCGCACGGATTGGCACAGGCAGAAAAACAAGCAAGGCGCTCACCTTGAAAGTGAGCGCCTTGGGGATTCGATCGCCGGTGCCCTGGGTCAAACTTTCTTAGAGCCCCTAACAAAAAGGTGGGGCGGGCTTCCAGCCCGCCGTCAGGCCG
>JBCCWH010000056.1:0-21163 GCA_039193915.1 Planctomycetota bacterium | reverse complement strand
CCAAGACGAGCCATGACGACCGGCGTCCGTTGGCCGCCGGCTATCCGCCCCGGCTCCGCCGAAAAACACCAACCACCCGGGTATGATGCCTCCACCCATGCCACACCTGACCGACGCCATCACGCTCGCCTCGCTACTCCCCGGACGCTGGTTCGAGGGCGGCAACCAGGCCGTCCTGATCCTCATCGCCGTCATCGCGATGGCAGCCGTCATCAAGGGCGCCGACTGGCTCGTCGAAGGCGCGGCCGGTATCGCCGCCAAGCTCGGCATGCCCAAAGTGATCATCGGCGCAACAATCGTCTCCCTGGGCACCACCGCCCCCGAGGCCGCCGTCTCCGTCCTCGCCGCCTTTGCCGGCAACGCGGGCCTCGCGCTGGGCAACGGCGTCGGGTCCATCATCGCTGACACCGGCCTCATCTTCGGGCTCGGCTGTGTCCTCGTCGCACTCCCCGCCGACAAGTTCGTCCTCACCCGCCAGGGCTGGGTCCAGTTCGGCAGCGCGACATTCCTCGCCGTGACCTGCTGGGTCCTCTTCGCGCTCTACGGTGAAGACGCCACCATCGGCTGGATGATCGGGGCACTGCTGCTCGCCTCGCTCGTCGCGTACATGGCCATCTCCGTCAAGTGGGCCAAGCAACACGCCCACGGCTCGCCGCACATCGTCACCGAGGACCAGGACACCGCCAGCGATAACGTCGACGTCGATATGCACGAACACGCCGAGGACCACTCGCTGCTCATGCTCTGCGTCATGGGCATCGTCGGGCTCGCAATCGTCATCGTCGGCGGCGACGGGCTCGTCGGCTCGGTCAGCGAACTCGCGTCGCAATGGGGTGTGCCCGACGTCGTCATCGCCGGCACCATCGTCGCCTTGGGCACCTCACTGCCCGAGCTCGTCGTCGGCATCCAGGCCATCCGCAAAGGCCACTTCGAGCTGCTCGTCGGCAACGTCATCGGCGCCGACATCCTCAACGTCCTCTTCGTCATCGGCGCCGCCGCGGTCGCCGCCCCCCTCGCCATCGCCGACGAGACCACCTCCTTCGTCTACGTCGCCCTGCCCAGCATGATGCTCATGCTCCTCTACTTCCGCCTGTGCATCTTCAAAGCCACCAAAGACGGGCACTTCAGCAAGTGGATGGGATACCCCCTGCTCCTGGGCTACCTCGCGTTCTCCATCCTGTCGTTCCTGATGGCGAATTGAGACAGCACAACCATGCATGGATCACAATAGCCGCATCGCTACGCGATGCCGGACCGGCGTTGCGTAGCAACGCGGCTATACAACATGTTTCAATCACCCCTTCAGCACCGGCTCAAGCGCCTCGCAGATCGTGTGATACAGCACCAGGTGCATCTCCTGCACCCGGGCCGTCACATCGCTGGGCACGATGAAATCGATGTCGGCGATCCCTTTGCACTTGCCCCCGCCCTTGCCGAGGAACGCGACCGTCTGCAGCCGCTGCGACTTCGCTTGTTCGAGCGCCGTGAGGATGTTCGCCGAGTTCCCGCTCGTTGAGAACACGCACAGCACATCGCCCGCCTTGCCGTGCGCCCAGACCTGCCGCGCGAACATCTGATCGATACCGTAGTCGTTGGCGATCGCGGTGACGATGTTGTGGTCGGCTGTGAGATCGATCGCGGGGAAAGGCGGGCGGTCGTCGCAGTAGCGGTTGGCGATCTCGCTGGTCAGGTGCGCCGCATCGCCCGCGCTGCCGCCGTTTCCGCAGGCCAGCAGCTTGTGGCCGGCCGTCAGCGCGTCCCCGATCAACCGCGCCGCCTCCGCCAACGCGGGCGCAAGCGCACCACACTGCGCCGCCAACGCGGACACATCGGCAAGGTTTGTCTTCAACAGAGAGGCGGGGTCGGGTGCAGCAGTCATGCGGGAAGTGTATCGGATGATGAACAATACAGGACAGCCCACGGCCTACGGACGCCGGACTTCCCGAAGTCGGGTGGGTGGAGGAGTCCGCGACGATACCCACCGCCAGCTCCATGTTGGTTGTTCGCGCGGGGGGGGTTTCGCTGGCGGTGTCGCACCACCCCCCCTACTCTCCGCCCTTCAGCTTCCGGTAATGTCGACGCATCGCCCACGCCGCGAAACGCGGGCAAAGCGTCCCCGCCGCCAGCCCGACCCGCGTCAACCCGCTGGGCCAGACCTCCGGCCGAGGCCGCTTCAGCGACCGGACAATACACCCGGCCACCCGCTCCGCCGACTGCTGCATCATCGGCGGCGTGTTGTCGTGGCCCCCGCCGCCCGCAACCTCCATGAACGGCGTCTTCGTCCCGATCGGGTGCACCGTCGTGACATGGATGTTCTGCCCGTGCAGCTCCGCCCGCATCGCCCCCGCGATCGAGTCCTGCGCCGCCTTCGTCGCCGAGTACACCCCCAGCATCGGCACCCCGATCTCGCTGGCCGCGCTGCTACAAATCAAAACATGCCGAAGCCCGCTGATCGTCTCGTTGAGCTTGGGCAGCGCCGCCTGGGTCGTGTACACCGTGCCGAAGTAATTCGTATCGAACATGGCGCGGGCCTGGTCGTCGCGCGTCTGCAGGACCTCTTCAAACAGGCCGTACCCAGCGTTGGCAAACACCGCGTCGAGCCGACCAAACGTCTTCCAGCAGGCATCCACCGCCGCCTGCATATCCGCCGATCGGCCAACATTCGCGGTAAAAAACTGCGCCTTGCCGCCAAGCTGCGACACCTGCTTCGCGACCCGCTCGAGCTTGTCCGCCCGACGCGCGACCAGCGACACGTGCATCCCCGCCTTCGCGCACGCGAGCGCCGTCGCCGCGCCGATCCCGCTGCTCGCGCCGGTGATCAGGATCACTTTGTCGTGTAGATCGCGGGCCATGTGGGAAGTGTACCCGCCCCCCGTTTAGCGCGCGACGCGCAGCGTCCGGCGTGGCAGAGCCCGGTCGCCACAGATGCCACAGCCACGATCCGGAGTCACCACGGAGGCCACAAAGACACAGAGGTCACAGAGTCCAAAAACAAAGGTCTCTGTGCCCTCCGTGTCTCCGTGGCCATTGTGGTTCTTTTCGAATCTAAGCCATCTGCAAAATCTGCGGGACTCCCCCGCCTTCCTTGGCGGGCTTGGCGTCTTGGCGGTTACACTCTCACCCATGACACGAGACCAACTCATCCAACGTATCGCCGACGCCGCCCTCCTCCGCGGCGAGTTCACCCTCCGCTCAGGCCGCACGAGCAAGTACTACCTCGATAAGTACCTGTTCACGACCCAGCCGGACATCCTCGAGGCGCTGGGCAAGCTATTCGCCGAACGCATCAATCAGATCGATGGCGTCGATCGGCTGGCGGGCACCGAGCTCGGCGGCATCCCGCTGGTCAGCGCCGCCGCGATGGCGACCGGCAAACCCGCCATCCTCATCCGCAACCAGAAGAAGGGCTACGGCACCGCCAAGCAGCTCGAAGGCGCGATCCATGAAGGCGAGACCGTCGTCCTCGTCGAAGACATCGCCACCACTGGCGGCCAGGTCCTCGAAGCCGGCCAAATGCTCCGCGACGAGTTCAAGGTCAACGTCCCCACCATCATCGCCACCATCGACCGCGAAGAGGGCGCAAGAGAAAACATCGAGGCCGCAGGCTTCGCGTTCGAGGCGTTGTTTACGAAGAGTGATCTGGGGATTGATGAATAAGCGCAGCCACCCCGTTTAGCGGGCGACGCCAAGTGTCCCGTGCGAATGAATCTAACCGCCAAGACGCCAAGTGCGCCAAGGAAGGCAACCGAAGTAGCATCTATCCATATCGAGGTTAACAGGATGCCGGCATCATCACGCCTACTTGTTCGTTAATGGGATCACGTTGGCACAGGACTCATCATCCCATGGCCATCAGGTATCGAGTATTCCAATCAAGTCATGGGGACCTCCTGTTTTCAAGAATCCATTGAAGGCATTTTTGTACCAATCGGGAACGACACATCTCTCGGCAACAAGCTACTTAGCCCCGAAAACGCACTATTCAACTACTTTACAGGCCCACTACACAACGGATCCGGCGCGCAAAGCGGCCTCACAGAGAAGGATGCGAGTTTTATCGAATCGTGCCTGCATGAAAACCATTGTTTAAGAAATATCGCAGTGGATCGAAGCTTGCTGAAGAATTCGTGTGAAGCTTGGGTGCATGTCGAAGTGAGCAAGCCACCGGCAGAAGAGAAGGGGCTTCAAATTTACGAAGGATTTGAATCGTTCCCGATCCCCGCAATTTTGACCTGGACAAACTCCGATTGAGTTTTCGCTCTAATGCCTTCCTTGGCGCACTTGGCGTCTTGGCGGTTTACTTCCCTCCTCACCCGATTAACCCATCCTCCGCGACGTCCTGCTGGCCGTGGATGATGATGGGGTCGATCTCGGACTCGATCGTGACCCGGCCCTGGCCGTCGACCACGGCGATGGGGACCTTGCCCGCCTTCCAGTCGGCCAGCGGCAGGAGCGGCCAACGCGCGGGGAGCTTGCGGTCGGGGTCGATCGTGATGTACGTCCCGCCGGCCCCCGGCGCGAGCTTGTCGATGATGAGCTGCGGGGTCGCGAGGAAGTAGCCCAGCGTCGTGATGCCGCGTGGGTAGTGCGCGAGGTTGTCGGTGATGTAGGCGTCGACAAAGCCCTTAGACTGGTGGTGGGTGTTGGCCATCACCTGCATGTCCCAGTAGTGCGACGCGGACGAAGGGCCTTGCAACTGCAAGTAGCGCGCGAGCATGTCGCGCCAGAGGTTCTGGCTGATGCGGAGGTGGTCGGTCTCGACGGAGGTGTTGCAGTTGCCGTAGCGGCGTTTGGTTTCGCGCTGTGCGGCGTAGATATCGACCTGTATCAGGTCGCGCGGCATCGCGGTCGGGACGCCGGCCATGAAGGGCAGCAGCTCGCCGTTGCTGTTGTAGATGCAGTAGATCTCGCGGACAGTGGCCGCCCCGTCGCCCTCGAGCGCCGGGTCCACGCACACCGCCAGGTGGTCGCCCACCCACGCGTCGCGTGCGATACGGTTCGCGGCGTCGTCGGCGTGCTCGTCGAACTGCTTGGCTTCGGGCGCGACATCGGCGTTGCCGGCATGCTTCAAAAGGTCGGCCGCGGCGCGCAGGCCCACGACACGTTTGATCGCCAGGTAGGTCTGCTTGGGCGACGCGCGGAAGCCCGGGGTGTAGCGCGAGCTATGGGTCGAGGTGTGGCCGACGGACGGGAAGCCCGAGTGGTCGCGGTCGGTCCAGTCGAGATACCTGGCCAGCCCGGTGATCGTCTCGTGGTGGTCGCGGACGATCGACGTGTCGCCGGTCCAATGGCAGTAGGTCTGGAGCAGCGCGAGGAAGTCGGAGTTCTGCTCGGCAGGCGAGGGGTGTTTGTAGATCGCGTGGCTGGCGTCGAGCCCGAGGCCCAGGTCGTGGACGATGATGCGTCCGCCGGAGGGCTCGTGGGCCCCGCAGCGCTCGATCCACTGGCCAAGCTGCATCTTGAGCAGCTTGGGCCAAAGCGCGAGGTAGAACATCGCGCTGTTGCACTCGGCGTTGAGCGTGGATTGATACAGCCGGGAACCCTCGGTCACGGAGAACCACGACGCGCGTGTCCCCGGCGGTGATTTTTCTTCCGCGATGCCCGGGTCTTCGTGGCTCATCCACCAGGTGTTGGCGAGGTACGACTGCCAGGACTGGTTGACCAGGTGTGCCTGGGGCAGGTTGAGCGGTGCCTGCTGGATCAGCTTCTCCGTCCGGCGGGAGTGCGCGAGGTAGTCGTCCCGCGTCTCGACCGCGTCCTCGACCAGCGCATCCAGATCGGGCCAGTGATCCACGTAGCGGAACGTCGCGTCAAACGTCCGCCCGCCCCCGCCGTCGCTGCCGCCGCCGCCTCGGCCGACCTGCATCACCGGCTCGGCCACATGGGCACACCACAGCAGCCGCCACTTCTCGCCCGCGTCCGGCATCGTCACGGGCATCGTGATCTCGATCCCATCGCCCTGGGCCGTCGGCGTCGCGCCGGGCGTCAGCGAAACAATCCGCTCGCGCACCGCGACCGAAGGGCCGTCCTTGGGCGGCAGATTCTTCTCCGGGTACGGGCTGCCGCGGTCGGGGTTGAACGTCAGATGGTTGTCGTAGGCGAGGTCGATCTGCCCCTCGCTCGCGGAGACTTCGGTGTCGGGTCGGCTTAGCCGGAGGAACAGCTTGACCTGATCGACCGCGCGTTCTTCCTGCTGCTTGCGCCACCGCGCATGCACCATATGGTGCACCCGGCACTCCAGGTAAAACACCGGCATCGTGCACAACTTCTCGTCCCGCGGGTAAAACGGCGCGTGCAGGTTCAGCTCGAACCGGACGCCGAGCACCTCGGAATAGGCACGGAAGGTGATCGAATTGAACCGCTCGAACTGCTCACAACTCACGAGCTGTCGGCCGTGCTTCGTAAACGGCAGGACGCGCTCGGCCCCGTCGGGCTCGACCATGCCGACACACAGGTCCATGGGACGATCGAGGAACCGCCCCATCGCGCCGTGCATGACGCGCTGCTTGTAAGGCTCAAAGAGAAGCCCAAACCGGCTGCCAAGCCGGGCGAGTTGCCAGGTCATAAGCTGCATGGGGGTAGGGTAGCGGATTCCCCCGCGCGTGCGAGTATGTGTTAGGACGACTGGACTGGTTGCTTAAGCAACCAGTCCGAGCGGTTCGGCCCTTCACCCCGTCGGCAGCACCTTCATCAACCGCTCCACCACCGCGGGCACGACCTCGAGCGCGTGGTCGATGTCGGTGTCGGTGGTGTAGCGGGAGAGGGAGAAGCGGACGGTGCCGTGGGCGGTGGGCTCGTCTAGATGCATGGCGGTCAACACACTGGACGGCTCGAGCGAGCCGCTGCTGCATGCGGCCCCAGCGCTGGCGCAGACGCCGCGCTCGCTCAGGCCCAGCAGGATGGCCTCGGCTTCGACGCCGGGGAAGGCGATGCTCGCGGTGTTCGACAGTCGCGGCGCACCGGCGGAGTTGACCACGGCCGACGGGATACGCTCACAGATCGCCTGCTCGAAGCGGTCGCGCCGCTTGCGGATTGTGTCGCACTCGTCAGTGTTGGCCAGGTGTACACGCGCAAGCTCGGCGGCCTTGCCCAGGGCGAGAATGCCGATCGTGTTCTCCGTGCCGGGGCGACGTTCGCGCTCCTGTGACCCACCGAGCTGGAGTGCGGACAGCTTGACAAGCCGGCGGACGTAGAGTGCACCGCTGCCCTTGGGGCCGTGGATCTTGTGGGCCGAGCAGGTGAGCAGGTCGGCCTTGCTTTCATTCACATCGACGGGCACCTTGCCCACGGCCTGGGTCGCGTCGATATGGAAAAAGAGACGTGGGCGCATGATGCCGACACCGCGCAACGCCTCGCGTTTCGCGGCGATGATGTCACCGATCTCGGCGACGGGTTGCAAGACGCCGGTCTCGTTGTTCGCCCACTGGATGGAGACGACCACGGTCCGCCCCCCGCCCCCGGAAGCGTCACCTGGCGTCAGTTCGTCGAGGATCGCGGCGATGGCGTTTGGCGAGACCCGGCCGTCATGGTCGACGTCGGCCATACGTAGCTCGGCCCCGTGCCGATGCAGGTGTTTCGCGGGGTCGCGCACGGCCGAGTGCTCGACGGGAAGCGTCACGACGGCGGGGGCGGTCGACTCGTCGGCGTCTTCTGGATTCCAGGGGCCATTCATCGCGCGGTGCCAGAGCTCGGGCTCGATGAGGCCGCGCAGCGCGAGGTTGTTCGCCTCGGTCCCGCCGGAGGTGAAAGTGATCTCGCGTGGCTCGGACCCGAGGAGCAGCGCGACCTGCTGCCGGGCAAGCTCGATCTGCTGACGAACCTCCTGCCCGGGCCGGTGCACGCTCGACGGGTTGGCGTACAAACGCTCGGCCGCGTCGCGGATCGTCTCAATCACCTCGGGTGCAAGCGGGGTCGTCGCGTTGTTGTCCAGGTAGGTCGTGGGCATCGGGGTATTGTAGGCGCGGATCGCGGGAAGCCCACGCTCAGCGAGCGTGGGCTTCCGAGGAGTCTGCGGGAGTCTACCTGCTTGCCGAAGCAAGCAGGCCGGGGTGGGTATCATGTGCGGTTTCGCGTTCTGTCCCCCCACTGAAACGATCTACCCCATGGACCACTTCAACTACCGCGACGGCAAGCTCCACTGCGAAGATGTGCCGATCGCCGACATCGCCGAATCCGCCGGGACGCCGGCGTACATCTACTCCAAGGCGACGTTCCTGTCGCACTACCGCGCGTTGCGTGATGCGTTTGCGCCGCTCGATCCGATCGTCTGCTACTCGATCAAATCGTGCAGCAACCTGTCGATCGTGAAGCTGCTTGTCGACGAAGGCAGTGGGATGGACGTCGTCAGCGGCGGCGAGGTCTTCCGTGCGATACAGGCGGGGGCCGACCCGAAGAAGATCGTCTACGCCGGGGTGGGCAAGACCGACGCGGAGATCGAGCTGGCGATCAAGACGGGCATCGGCTGGTTCAACATCGAGTCAGAGGCCGAGTTTGAGAACATCGCGCGGATCGCAGAGCGTCTGGGCAAGACCGCGCACGGCGCGCTGCGCATCAACCCCGATGTCGCCGACGCCCGGACGCACGCGAAGACCACAACCGGCAGCAAGGAGACGAAGTTCGGCGTCGACATCGAGCGCGGCCGACGGTTCTTCAAGACCTACGGCAGTAACCCGCACCTCAAGCTCGACGCGCTGCACCTGCACATCGGCAGCCCGATCTATTCGCCCGACCCCTACGTCAAAGCCATCGGCAAAGCGCTCGACCTGATCGCGGAACTCAAAGGCGAAGGCATCACCATCACCGCGCTCGACATCGGCGGCGGGTTTGCGGCCGACTACGAGACCGGCGCCTCGCCTTCGTACCAGTCGTATGCCGACGCGATCGTCCCGCTGCTCGCGGGTTTTGTTTCGGATGGCGGGACTGTGATCCTCGAGCCCGGCCGGACGATCGCCGCCAACGCGGGCATCCTGGTCACCGAGGTGCAGTACCTGAAACAGGGCGGCAGCAAGAAGTTTGTGATCTGCGATACGGGGATGCACCACCTGATTCGGCCGACGCTTTACGAGGCGTGGCAGTTCATCTGGCCTTGCGACGTCGCGCCCGCGTTTGTGCCCGAGCAGCGCACCAAAGAGATGGCGATGGCCGGGCTGGAGGTGAGCGAGGTGGTCGGGCCGATCTGCGAGACCGGCGACTACCTGGCCAAGGACCGCCCGCTGCCGCCGGTCGAGCGCGGCGACCTGCTCGCCATCTTCAGCGCAGGGGCGTACGGCATGGTCATGGCCAGCCACTACAACTCGATGCCCAACCCGCCCGAGGTGCTGGTTGATGGCGACACGTTCAGCGTCATCCGACGGCGCGAGACGTACGAAGACCTCGTCGCGGCAGAGCGCTGAAGCAAAAGCGACCGAGTGGCTCAGTGATCTCGTTGCGAACTAGGCTCTGTCTGAAAACCAAAGGTGGGATGGGCGTCCCGCCCGTCACGAAGCTCAATCGACGGCCGAGACGGCCATCCCACCGTTTTCGGACAGAGCCTAAGCCAACGGCCAACATCTCCACCCGGCCATTTCGCCTGTAATGCCCCGCTATCCCGGTGCCTCTAGTATGTCATTCGGCAACGCGCCTGTTGCCCGATCCCATTGGAGTACCCCGATGGCCCGTTTCGTCTCCCGTCTTGGGAATGCGCCCGCCGCGTTTGCCTGTGCCCTGCTGATGTCTGGTGGGGCCGTGGCCGAGCGCCTGCAGATCGACAACCCGGACATCGACATCGCAGGCGGTCGGTCGCACGGCCAGCCATTCGCCCAAGACCAGCTCCCGCAGTGGCGCTTCGCGGCTGCGGAACCGACGGATGTCACGGCGTGGTTCGGTGACAAAGGCGCATGGGGCATCGCGCTGGCTGACGGCGGTGTGATCGAGCAAACGCTCACGATCCCCGCTCTGCCCGAGGGGCGCGACCCGGCGCGGTGGTACGGGCTGGTGTCGCTCGACATCCAAGGCGCGGGCGTAGGCCGGGGCCGTGCGGGTGTGAACATTGAGCTCATCGACCGTGAGACCGGCGAGGCGATCGCACGTGCCGGCCAACTCACCAGCCAGCCCGCGCCGGCCGACCTGCGCGCCGCCTGGTCCGCCTCGGCCAGCAGCGAGAACCCCGGCCCACGCGAACACGCCCCGGCCAGCAACGCCATCGACGGCGACCCGGCCACGCTCTGGCACACCCAGTGGGAAGACGGACGCCCACCCCACCCGCACCACCTCACCATCGACCTGGGCGAAGCCAAACGCATCACGGCCGTCACCTACCTGCCCCGGCAAAGCCGCGCGTCGACTGGCACCATCAGCGCCTACTCCGTGTACCTCTCCGAAGACGGCGAGGACTGGGGCAACCCCGCCGCGGCCGGCACCTTCGACTACGCCGGCAACTTCAAAGCCCAGCAGACCATCACCCTGCCCTTGCCGAGGCTCGCGCGCTACGTCCGACTCGAAGCGCGCAGCGAGATCAACGGCGAGCCGTTCGCCAGCGCGGCCGAGGTCAACATCCAGACCACCGACGCCGAACAAATCAACACGCAGCCGGTCATCCGCGAATGGCTCTACCTCTCGCCGACCCGCCTCGCGGAGCTGGCGGGCGAGGAGGTCGTTGTTCGCGTCAGTGGGCTGACCGATCGGCCGGCGGTGGTCCACGCGGTGCGCTGCTACCGCTTCCACACCGCGCCGACCCGGCAACTACAGAACAAGCCCAACGGACAGTCCGGCCCCGACTACCTCGACGCCGGGGCCTTGGGCTTTGGCGCACTCATCGAGCACCACCACACCGCGCTGACCGTCATCCACGTCCGCGAGGGCACGCCCGCACACGGCGCACGACTGCAGCAAGGCGACTGCATCGTCGGCGTCAACCACACACCCCTGCCGATGAACGACGCCAACCCCGGCTGGCGATGGTTTCGTGAGGGCCACGAAGCGACGCTCGGCCGCGCGGTCGAGGCGGCGTTCAACGAAGACGCCCCGCGTGCACACCAAGGCGTTGTCGAGCTGCAAGTCCTCCGCGCCGGCCGACCGATGAACCTCCGCCTTCGGCTGACACGGGACACGGCGTTCGCCGAGTCGTTCCCTTTCGATGACCCCGCCGCCGACGCGATGTATGCCGACCTGATCGGCTTTGTCGCCCGGACCCAGCGCGACGACGGGAGCTGGTCGAACGACCAGATCCGCACGACCTTCAGCGCGCTGGCGCTCTTGGGCACGCGCGACCCGCAGTACGCCGCACAGATCAAGCGAGCGATGGACTGGACCCTCGAACGCCACAGCGACCCCTGGGCCTACGGCAACCTCGGCTACTGGAAGTCGGCTTACGGCGCGATCCTCGCCGCGGAGTACTACCTCGCCACGGGCGACGAACGCGTCTTGCCCTGGCTCCAGGAGGTCATCGACTGGGCCGCCGCGGGCGACCACAACTCCGCATGGGACCGCCCCACCCTCGGCCACGGGCCCGGCGGGCTGCCCTACGGCAACAAGGCGCTCGTCGCGCCCACCGTCCACCTCATGGTCGCCGAGTCCCTCGCGATCCGCTGCGGGCTCGCAGCCAACCTCACCCCCGTCGTCTGGCGCACCGTCGAGCACGCCTGGTCTAACCCGGCCGAAGGCGGCCACGGCGCGCTCGGATACAACGCCTCCTACAAAGACCTCGGCGAGTTCTGGTCACGCACCGGCATGCTCGCACTCGCACTCGCGCTACGCGACGATCGGCCGGACATGGTTGGCCCGCTCACCGGCGTCATGCATGAACGCTTCCCCTGGGTCCGCAACTCCCACGCCTACGGCGAGCCCGGCGGCGCGCTCGGGCTCATCGCCCTCACCGTCGCTGATCCCGATGCGTTTGCCGACATCATGCAACAGCTCCGCTGGACCTTCGCGCTGGCGTGGGAGCCGGGCCACGGCCTGCGCTTCACCATGCCGCACATGGGCGCGCCCTACATGGGCGAGGAAGACCTCGTCAACGGCGCGTACGGCGCGCTGCTCTCCGTCCGTCACCACGGGCTGCACATCACCGGCGCGACCGACACCGGCTGGCTCGATGTCTCCACGATCCCAACGAAGCTGACGCCCGTCACGATCGAGCGCGACGCCCAGGGCCTCGTCGTGCTGGCCACCACGCTGCCGGGGCCTACGATCCGCTACACGCTGGACGGCAGCACGCCGACCGTTGACGCGCTCCCATACACCGCCCCCTTCGCGCTTCCCGTCGGCGGCCTGGTCAAGGCCCGTGCGTTCGACGAGGTCGATACACCGGGCGAGACGGTCTCCGCGACATTCGGGCTGGACCGGCGGGGCTGGCAGGTCGTCGAGGCGACGGGTGCCCCCGAGCCCGAGCGCGCGATCGAGAAGGCCGAGCGGGCGATTGACGGACGCACCACTGTCGTGTGGCAGACCAACGCCGGCAAAGACCCCGCCGCGTTCCCGCACCACATCATCATCGACCTGGGCGAGCGCGTGCCGGTCGCGGCGGTGTCGCTCATCTTCCGTGATCAAAACTCGGCCCCGGCAGACCTGACCGTGTCGATGCTCGACGACCCTAGCCACTTCGACGACCCTGCCGCCGAGGTCACGTTCGACGCATTCCAACGTGAACGCAGTGTGCCATTCGACCAACCAACTTGGGGCCGATACATCCGCCTGGACATGACCACCGCGCTCGCCGCCCGGCCGATGCTGCTCATCGCCGAGCTGGACATCCACGCGGTGACGCCGACGATCGAGCGCCGCGACGACGGCACCGTCACACTCACCGCGCCCGAGGGCTTCACCATTCGCACCACGGCGGACGGCAGCACGCCGACCGACGCATCACCGCAATACACAGCGCCGATCACGCTCGAAGACGGCCAGCCCCTCAAGGCCCGCTGCTTTGCGGAGGGATACGCAGGCCCGGTGGTCACGATGGATCAGGGGGCCGAACAGTAGGACAGGCATTCCTGCCTGTCATCGGGCGCAGCCCGACCACAAGCGCGATGCACCGTAGACCTTCGGCATGTGGCGGGCAGGAATGGCCGTCCTACCAGAGCCAATCGGATTGCTGGTAGCATCCCCACATGGCCACCGAGCGCATCATCTCAGCCGACGCCGCGTCACCCCGCGAGGAACAGTTCAACCTCGCGCTGCGCCCGCAGACACTCAAGGAGTACGTCGGGCAACCGGCGCTGACCGACAAGTTGTCGATCACGCTTCAGGCTGTACGCCAGCGCGGCGAACCCATGGAACACGTCCTGCTCCACGGCCCACCCGGCCTGGGCAAAACAACACTCGCCCACATCATCGCCAACGAGATGGGCACCCACCTCACCGTCACCGCCGGGCCCGCGCTCACCAAGCCCGGCGACCTGGTCGGCATCCTCACCAAGCTCCAGCCCCGCGATGTCCTCTTCATCGACGAGGTCCACCGCCTGCCAATCGCGCTCGAAGAGTACCTCTACTCTGCGATGGAGGACTTCAAGATTGATGTGCAGATCGACTCCGGCATGCACGCCAAGACTATCACCCTGCCGGTCCAGCCCTTCACCCTGATCGGCGCAACGACGCGCGCGGGGATGATGTCCGGCCCGATGCGCAGCCGGTTCGGCCTCAGCCACAACCTCGAGTTCTACAGCGAAGCGGACCTGCTGAGCATCCTGACCCGCAGCGCCGGATTGCTCGACATGAACATCCCCCCCATGCCCGCGGAGTCGCGCAGCGATTCCGCGGGGTCCGACGCCCTCGCCACCATCGCCCGCCGCTCCCGCGGCACCCCGCGCATCGCCAACCGCCTGCTCCGCCGGGTCCGCGACTACGCACAGGTCAAGCACGACAACCAACTCACCCCGGCTATCGTCGACGAAGCCCTCCAACTCGAAGGCGTCGATGCGCTGGGCCTCGACGAGCTCGACCGTAAGTACCTCCGCTGCATCGCGGAAATCTACGAAGGTGGGCCTGTCGGTTTGGAAGCCGTTGCCGCGACGCTGGGCGACGACTCGGGCACGCTGGAGCAGGCCGTCGAGCCGTACCTGCTGCAGCTTGGCTTCCTCGCCAGGACCCGCAAGGGCCGACAGCTCACCCGCACCGGCGCGGAACATTTGGGCGTGAAGCTGCGTACAAGTGATGACGCAGACGCGGCGGGGTTGTTCTGAGTCGGCCATCAGACAACCCCAAAGGGGGACAGGCATTCCTGCCTGTCATCAGGCCCAAGGCCTGAACCACGGGTCCCAAGACCGTTCGGCTGCGCCGAAAGACAGACAAGAATGTCTGTCCTCCCTCTCAACCCACTTTTCCGGAGACATCCCATGCGACACCCCCTGCCAAGCCTCCTCGCGTTTGCATTGATCTGTCCGCTGCTGACCGGCTGCTACGCCGCGGCGGGCTTCGGCACCGCGCCGTGGAAGAAAAACCCGCCCGCCCCAATGAACAACCTCGACCCGGTGATAGCTGGCGACTGGTCCCAGCCGGTCAACGGCGTCCGCATGGCCGTGCGGCAGATCGTCGGCGACGGCCCGCACGACGAGGTCTTGCTGCTGCTGCTGATCGAGAACACGACCGATGAAGCGGTCCACTGGCCGGGGATCCAACCCGAGGTGGATGTCAGGCGGACCGACCAGTCCGACAACCTTTACGAGGGCTTCTATAGCGCCAACTTGCGCATCATCGCCGAACCTCTGGACGATCAAGAACCCTCGGCGGCGCATCAATACCTCCTGGACGAACAACTCGCGCAGTTGCACGAACCGCTCGCGCCGCATGAGATCGCCCTGCACGCGATCCGCCTGCACGGTATCGGGCAGATGCAATCCCTGAGGCTGCAGGACCCCAACCACATCTTCGCGGACGCGATGATATGGTGCGACCTGGACGAGCACGAGGCCGCCGGCCGGTGGCGGCTGCACCTGACGTATCGGCCCACGGGCTTCCCGCTGCCGGAGGGTGAAGAGGCCCTGCTCATCGAGCGCGACGACGAAGTGAACGCGGGCTGGGAGGACCAGCAGATCGACCTGCCGCCGATCGTGATCAACTTGGATGAGTGGGATTGAACCGTGGATCGCGAAACAGCCGGGCCACGCCCGGGGGCGATAAGCACCAAGCCGCCACGCCCCCGCGTGTGACGCGGCGGTTTAGGCGCGCTTCCCCAACGGGACCAGCCCGACCACCAGCACGACGGCGACCAAAACCCCCGCAAAGTAGGGGTTGACCTGCTTGAGCGCCGCGGGCTGGGCGAGGGCTAAGCAAAGCCAGCCAGCCAACAAGGCGTAGCGGATCGTGACCAGGTGCGCCAGCCGGGGCGACGCGACACGTCGGCCCTCGCCGTCGGGGGTCGGGGCAAGAAGCCCCTCGGCGATCGCGAAGGCGACAAGCGCGAGGATCAGCGCGAGCTGGATGCCAACGAGTTTGAGGTGGTGCTGCTGCCGGGCGACACTCGCCTGGAGATCGAGCACCGCGACATCACGGGTGTGCTGAAGTAGAAGCTGTTCACGTTCGCGCGTCTCGCGGGCAACGCGGTGCGCGAGGATTTTTTGTTCGGATTGCTCGCGTTCTTCAACCAGCGCTGCCGGCGTCATGTTGAGCCCGCGCAGCGTCTCGAGCCGGGCCTCCATCGCGTCGTAGGCCAGCGTCTCATAGTCCTTGATCTCGGCCTCGACCTCGGGCGGCAGCATCCAGGCAGCGGGGTCCTGCTGCGCGGCGAGCAACTCGGCACGCGCTGCGTCGAGTTCGGCGGTCGGGCCGGCGTCATTGAAAAGCTGTTCGTACTGATTCGGCAGCACCCGCCCCATCACCGCCGGCCCCAGCAGGACCCCGAGGACGATCCCCGCGGCGAGGAGGTAGATGTGTCGCGCGTCGGGCAAAGGCCAGAGCGTCACGGTGTCGGGTGCGGTGTTCGGGTCGTCGGGCATGACGGGATGATAGGCGATCGATCCGAGCACGCAGATTCATGCACCACACATCCTGACGCAAGTAAAGCCCGGGGGAGGCCTCCCCCGGGCTTCAGGAACCAAGGGTCGTATCGTCGGCGCGGATCAATGCGCGGCATGGGCGCGCACCTGGCGCAGCACATCCAGCATCAGTTCCACCGCGTCGTCGAGGGACGCATCCAACGCAGCGCAATCCACGCCGTCGCCGCCGACGTTGGCGTAGGTCTGTTCGAGCAGGAGCTGGCGGACCGTCGGCCCGAGCTGTTCGACAGGCTGGTCGTGGGTACGCATGACCAGCTCCAGCAGACGCGGCAACAGCCAGGCGACGGGGCTGGCCTGCAGATACACCGCATCGGTCCCGCCCGGCGCAGCGGCATCCGCGCGGCGATGGACCGCGTCATCGAGCAACTCTCGCGCTTGTGCCAAGACCGCAGGTGACATCCGTGACCTCCCGCTTGCCGTGTCGAAGGAGCGACCACCCTTATCCAGATTAACTCAAACACGCCGCCCCACCAAGCAAAAAACGGCCTATTGGCTCAAAAAACGCCTTTTATCGGCCCTCGACTTGACCGCGCCACCAGCCCGGTCGCCCCTGCACCTTGGCAGCCCCGCCGCTTTCAGCCGTTGTTCAGCCCGAACGCGTGGGGCTGCCGATAACATGACCACCTGTCGGCCGGCTGTTTGCTCGCCCCGTCAGCCGTCCTGCGCCAATTCCGAGAGCCCCACGATGCCCAACCGCCGACACCCCCGCCCCATCGCCGCATCCCCGCGAGCCCTGCTCGCCAGCGCACTGCTCGCCTCGCTCGGGCTCGTCGGCTGCGAGGCCTGGCCAACCACGTCCCAGCCCCACCGCGTCGCGCTCGAAGATTTCGTCGGCGACCAGCCACGCCCCGGCGTCGCGCCGACCGCCCACACCCCCGCGGCCGGGCAGGACTCGACCGACAACACCGACCCGGCCTCGCCCGGCGACCCGACAGAGACCCGGGCGCTCGCCGTCGACGCGATGATCGGCCACGTCAACGGGGAAGCGATCTACGCCCACGCCATCCTCGAACCCATCGACGCCCGGCTCGCCGCATTCGGACGACAGTACGACGGCGACGAGTTCCTCCAACGCGCCGCCGCCGTCATCGCGGGCCGACTCAAAGAAGTCCTCATCGACAAGCTCATCCTCGCCGAGGCCGGCAGCGGGCTCAGCGACCGCGAACGCCAGGGCGTCGAAGGCATGGTCCAGGCCCGACGCGAAGAGATGCTGCGGTACTACGGCCAGGGCTCGCTCACCCGCGCCAAGCGCGAGTTCCTCGCGGCCGAGGACATCGAGTTCGACGAAGCCCTCGCGCAGTACCGCGAAGAGATCGTCGTCCGCCGCTACCTCCAGCAGGAACTGCTCCCGCAGATCAACGTGCAACAGCGCGACGTCGAACGGCTCTATAGCGACCTGTGCGAGGATGGCACCTACGACTCCAAGGACAAGCGTGTCATCCGCCTGATGATGACACGTGACGCGGTCGCGGCGCAGACCATCGCCGACCGTCTCAACAACGGCGATGCGTTTGCCGATGTCGCGGCCGACGGCTCACTCAACCAGTACAACGCCCCGACCGGCGGGCAGTTCAACAGCGGCGAGCCGATCGAAGGCGACCAGGTCATGGGCGACGAAACGGTCAACGCCGCCATCCTCGCGCTGTCGCAGGGCGCGTTCTCGGGGCCGATCGTATCGGGCGACCGGCACTTCTTCGTCATGCTCGAGTCGTTCGAGCCCGGCGTCAAGGTCGAGCTGCGCGACGTGCAGGCGGAACTCGAACAACGCCTGCGGCTGGAGCAGTGGGACGTCCTTTTCCGTGCCTTCCGACAGGGCCTGTGGGAAACCGGGGGCTACACCGACCCCGTACAGATGACCGAGAAGCTGCTGGATATCGCGATCGCCCGGTACGACAGTGCGGGGTAACGCGACACGGGGGCAGGGATGAAATCAGTACTGCACTGGCTGACGCGCAACGGCTGGACCGGGGCCGGCCCGGGGCCGCGCGGGGAACGCATCGCCGAGCGCTACCTGCGAAAGCGCAAGTACAAAACGCTCGCACGCAACCTCCGCACGAAGCTCGGCGAGATCGACCTGCTCGTCCTCAGCCCCGACCGCAAACAGGTCATCCTCGTCGAGGTCAAAACCTCCGAGAACCGCACCACCGCGGTCCGGCCCGAGCACCGTGTCGGCGCTGCGAAGCAGCGCAAGCTCACCGCGCTGGCCTACAAGCTCCAACAACAACACAAACTCGACGGGCTTGGCATCCGCTTCGACGTCGTCGGTGTCGACCTCCGTGACGGCGAGACCCCGGAGGTGCGGCACTACGAAAACGCGTTCGAGGCGGCGTGGTGAGGTCGATACGGAGGACAGGCATTCCTGCCTGTCATCGAGCGAAGCTCGAACGCGACGGGCAGGCTTTCGGCCTATGACTGGCAGGAATGCCTGTCCTACCCAAGCCACTCAGTTCCCCGACACGGAATCCACGCCGCCGAAGATCGCTTCGAGCTGGTCGCGTTTTGCCTGCGAGAGCGGGGGTTTGTTGATCGACGCGATGTTGTCGCGCAGGTGGTCGGCGTTGCCGGTGCCGAAGAGGATCGTGTGGCAGCCCGGCTCGTGCACGCAGAACCGGTAGGCCGCGTCCATCACGGTCGGCGTCTCGTCATCGATCAGAAAACCCAGCGGGTCGCTTGCGTCCACCGCGTCTGCATCGACCTTGCCCTGCGCGATCAACTCGGCCACGGTGCTGCGAAGATGCTCTGGGTTTGAAAGCACTTTGCGCACCGCGAACATGACCTCGACGCCGATGTCGCGCTCGATCGTCAGTGGGAACACGCGCTGCCGGGCGCTTGGGTTGAGCGCGTTGTAGCCGACCATCATGACATCGAAGTCGTCACAGCGTTGCATCAGTTCGGGCAGCGTGCGGTGGCCCGGGTCATGGTGGAACACCTCGCTGACGGCGAGGAAGCGGATCTTGCCCGCGGCCTTCGCGCGGTGCAGGACGGGCAAGATGTTGTCCAGCAGGTGGTCGATTTGGTCGTGCAGCAGGCCGTGGACGTGGTAGAGATCGATCGTGTCGAGGCCGAGGTTTTGAAGCGAGGCGTTGAGGCGTTTTTCAAACTCGTCCGCGCCGATCGGCGGGTCGCCCTCGTCCTTGGGCCAGAGCCCGGCCTTGGTGGAGACGACCAGCTTGTCACGGTCGAGGTCTCGGAGCGCGAGCGCCACGGCCGACTCGGTGCCGTAGGTCCGCGCGGTATCGATCAGGTTGACGCCGTGCTCGACCGCGAGGCGGATAAGCGAGGCGGCGTGCTCGGTGTCTTTGCCGTAGGCCGTGCCGAGGCGTGAGTGCCCGCCGCAGCCGAGCCCGGCGACGGAGACTTCGAGGCCTGTTCGGCCGAGGGTTTGGTAACGCATGTTGTTGTTCCTGATCTTTGACGGGATAACGGGATGGGCGAGATGATCGGGATCGGGTCCGGTCTCATCCCGCTGATCCCGTCAATCCCGCAATCCCGTCAAAACAACGTGTCGAAAAACACTGGTCGGCGCGTTTCTCCCCGTCCACAACGCGAACTGCGCCGCGGCCTGGCGGACGAACATCTCGACCCCTGGGATCGTCTTGCAACCGGCGGCCTCCGCGTCGCGGAGCAGCTTCGTCTCGTGCGGGTTGTAGATCGTGTCGAAGACGAGCGGGCGATGTGCGATGTGCGATGTGCGATGTGCGAAGTCGATCGGCGACGCATCTATGTCCGGGTGCATGCCGACGGGGGTGCAATTGATAAGGATTTCGATCGCGCCGGGATCGAATGCGTCGAGCGTGGTGTGCTGCGCGTCGAATGCCTCGGCCAACTCAGCGGCCTTGCCGGGCGTCCGGTTGTGGACCGTGACATGTGCGCCGTAGTGGGTAAAACCCGCGACGGCCGCGCGGGCGGCACCGCCCGCGCCGAGAACCGCGACACGCTGGCCGGCGAGCCCTTCGCGTGTGATGCCCAGCCCATCGCACACCGCGTCGAGCAGCGCGGCGTAGTCGGTGTTGCTGGCGTAGAGCGTGCCGTCGTCGCGCTTGTGCAGGGTGTTGGCCGCGCCGATGCGTGCCGCCAGTGGTTCGATCTCGCTTCCGGGGCCGCCCTGCTCCGCCACGAAGCGCAGCAGGTTCTGCTTGTGCGGGATTGTGACGGAAGCGCCGCAAAAATCCAGGCGCGGGTCGTTGAGCCAGGCATCGACCGTGGCCTTGAAGTGCTCGTATTCGGGTGGGATACGCATCGGCAGGTAGACGCCGTCGTAGCCCACCGCGTCGAAGCCGGCGTTGTGGATGGCGGGCGACATCGAGTGGGCGACGGGGTCGCCGATGACGCCGTAGACCTTCGTCGCCGGGCCGATGTGGTCCCAGCGGTAGCGCTGCCTGAGCTGCCTGACCGTGGGCTGGCCCGGCGCGGTCTCTTCGTCCTCGCCCAGCGACGCGAAGGTCAGCAGCGCGCCAAACTTCTTCGCCAGGATGCGCGAGGGCAGGCCGAACTCCCCCATGCACAGCGCGACCGTGGGTTTGTGCCGGGCCGCGAGCAGCTCGAACGCCTCGAGGTTGTCACGCAGCGAGCGCGCATACCACGCGACCTTCACCACCCGGCAGCCCTCGGCCTGGGCCATGTCCGCGACGCGCCGCAGCAGGTCGCTTGGTCTTTGTTCAAAGTCGTGCGACGACAGAATCAGCCCCGCCCCGCGTTCGCGTGGCGTGTCCTGCCCAGGGTGGTCGGCGACGAGGTGGACTTTCTGCCGCACGTTCGCCGACCGTTGGTAGGCCGCGAGTTCGATATCGAAGTACGCCGGCCCGTGCCCGGCACAGGCGGCGCCGATGTGCTCGATCAGCGAGATACGGTCGGCGTCATCCCCATCGAACAGCCCGCCCTCCCACGCGGGCCGGCACGTCACGATGCACGGCAGCGGGCTCTCGCGGATCAGTGCCACCAGCCCGTCGGCAGACTCGGCAGTGTTCTCGTGCTGGTCCGCCCAGGGGTCGATGCGCAGCTCGACAAGGTCGGCGCCTTCTTCGACAGCGCGCGCGATATCAGATCGTGCCTGGGCCGGGTCATAAACAAAAATCGGGACGCAGAGCTGGGTCATTGCGCGGCCACGATAGCGGGGCTTGCGCGTTGAGGCGACTCTGCGCCGCGAGAACAGCAGGCGGCCTACGGACGCCGGTCAGCGATCGGTTTGTTTCGTG
>JBCCWH010000055.1:0-21229 GCA_039193915.1 Planctomycetota bacterium | reverse complement strand
TCGTGGTCTTCTTGGCCGCCGACTTTTTCGCTGGCGCCTTCTTCGCGGCCGCCTTCTTTACCGTTGCTTTCTTGGCGGGGGCTTCTCTCTTCGCAGGCGCCTTCTTGGCGACCTTCTTCTTGGGCGCGGGTTTTTTCGCGGCGGGCATCTTCTTGCCGTCGGCCCAATGCTGGAGCGCGAGGTGGGCGTCGAGCGCGTCGCCGGCCTTGATCTGGCGAAGCAGCCAGGACTCGATATCTGAAGGCGTCGTGCCTGCCTCGGCGACCCCTTCCGCGATCAGCAGCGCGGCGAGCTTGTCATCCACGGGCAATGCGTGCGCCCCGAAACACAGCAGCGCGACCTGTGCAGCGACGTATGCCGGGATCCCCGGCAGCGTGTCGAGGTACTCCCGCTGCTCGCGCTTACCCTTCGACTTAACCGAGTGCATACGCCAGTCGTGCTCACGCTCAAAGACCTCGTTCATCGCCTGACGCATCCGGATCGCACGCTCCTCGGCCTGCGGGTATCGCACACCGATCAGATCGACGATCTCGAAATTCAGCGAGACGCGCAGCTCGTTGAGGTCGACGACTTGCGACATGATCTTGTCGAACGCGCCTTCGGCTTGTTTCGACGTGGCGTTCCAGGTCAGAAAGCCGACGACAAGCTGGGTGATCGGATCGAGCGGCGGCGGCTCTTCACCCTTCCATGCCGAGCGTGCTTTCTTGAGGAGCGCGTTGAGCGCCTTAAGGTGTTTGGTGTCCGTCTTGGCCAACGGGGGTGTCCTGTTACGGGTGGCTGGAATCGGGGTCGGTGTTCGTTTCGCTGGTGTCGCCTGCGGGGTCTTCATCGCCCGTGCGGGCCAGGCCTTCGCTGATGGCGTCGAAGACGTCATCCGCTGTTTTCAGCGAGCTATCGAGCCGGAAGTCGAGGTGCGGGACGACGCGGAAGGCGACGAGTTTTTTGAGTTCGCCGTGGATATGCCGGTTGGCGGCGCGGAGCCCGGCGAGGGTGCGTTTCTCGTACTGGTCGGGGAGGACAGAGATCATCACCTTCGCGGTCTTGAGGTCGGGGCTGATATCGACTTTTGTGATCGACACCATCCCGCGGATGCGCGGATCAGAGATCTTGCGTTGCAGCACCTGGGCCAGGGCCTTGCGCATCGTGGACTCGACTTGTTCAACGCGATGGGTCATTGCGGAGCTGTCGTGGTTATCAGCGGGTTTCGGTCTGCCTGCAGCGGCGATGGGCCGTAGCAATCAAGCGTTGCCTAGTCCAGTGTCCGTTTCACTTCGGTGACCTTGTAGCAGATCAGCTCGTCGCCCTGCTTGATGTCCTCGAAGCCCGCGATGCGGATACCGCACTCGGTGCCGGCCCGGACCTCCTTGGCCTCGTCCTTGACACGGCGGAGGGTCTCGAGGTCCCGGCCCTCGGTGACGACCACGCCGTCGCGGACCAGCCGCATCTTGTGGCCCTTGGTGATCGAGCCGTCGGTGACCAGGCAGCCTGCGATGTTACCGACCTTGCCGATCTTGAAGACCTCTTTGACCTCTGCCCGGCCGATCTCTTCTTCGCTGGTTTCGGGCGCGAGCATGCCTTCGAGCGACTGCTTGACCTGGTCGATCAGGTCATAGATCACGCGGTACATACGCACGTCGACGTGGCGTTCGTCGGCGATATCGCGGACGGCCGGCGTGATGCTGACGTGGAAGCCGAGGATGACGGCGTCCGACGCGTCGGCCAGCAACACGTCGCTCTCGGTGACCCCACCGACCGCGCCGTGGATGACACGGACGGCGACCTCGTCATTGCCCAGTTCGCCCAGCGACTTACGCAGCGTCTCGACCGAGCCTTGCACGTCGGCCTTGACCACGACGTTAAGGTGCTGGACTTTGCCCGCCTGGATCGTCGCGGCGAAGTTGTCCAGCGTCACCTTCGTCCGCGCGGCCAGCGCCTGCTGACGCTCGTCGTCGCGGAAGTGCTTGGCAACGTCTTCGGCCTTCTTCAGGGTCTGCGTGATATAGAACTTATCGCCGGAGTCCGGCAGGTCGTCGATGCCCGAGAGCTCGACGGGTGTCGCGGGGCCGGCCTGCTCGATGGACTGCCCACGGTCGTTGGTGATGTCGCGGACGCGGCCGAATGCACGGCCGATCGAGATAAAATCGCCGACCTTCATCTGCCCGTCCTGAACCATGACCCGCGCGACCGAGCCCTTGCCGGTCTGCATCTCGGCCTCGATGACGGTACCACGTGCCGGGCCGCCATAATCCGCGGTGAGTTCGAGCACCTCGGCCTGGAGGTCGAGGGTTTCGAGCAGCTCGGTGATGCCTTCCCCGGTCTCTGCGGAGGTCTTGACGACTTCGGTTTCGCCGCCCCACGCGACGGGGTTGAGCCCGTGCTCGGCGAGTTGGCCGTAGATCTCCTGCAGCTTCGCGTCGTTGAAGCTGGGCAGGTCGCACTTGTTGACTGCAACGACGACGGGGACTTCGGCGGCGGTGGCGTGGTTGATGGACTCGATCGTCTGAGGCATGACGCCGTCGTCCGCGGCGACAATGAGCACGACGATGTCGGTCATCTGCGCCCCGCGGGCACGCATCGAGGTAAACGCGGCGTGGCCGGGCGTGTCCTGGAACACGACGGTCTTCTGCTGGTTGTCCGAGCCATCGATCGTGACGCGGTAAGCGCCGACGTGCTGGGTGATGCCGCCGTCTTCATGGTCGGCGACGTCGGCCTTGCGGATGCGGTCGAGCAGCGACGTTTTGCCGTGGTCGACGTGGCCCAGGATCGTGACGATCGGCGGACGGGGCTGAACATCAACCTGCTCGCGGTCGGTGAATTCCTGCTCGACCTTCTGCGCGGCGGTCTCGTGTTCCTTGACCTCGAGTTCGATGTCGTAGTCGAGGCAGATCTCCATCGCGAGTTCGGTCTCGATCGCCGAGTTGACGTTGGCCATCACCCCCTTCTTGAAGAGGAACTTGACGACCTCGGCGGACTTGATGCCGGTCGCGGAGGAGAGGCCCTTGATCGTGATGGGTTCTTCGATCTCGACCTTGCCGCCGGTGACGAGTGCCGACTGGGCGGCCTGCCCGATGTGGCCGGTGCGGTTGAAGTTTTGTCGGCGTTTTTTGACGTAGCCGGACGCGCCGCGGAGACGTGCGTCCATTTCGTCGATGTCGGCCTTGGACATCTGCTGCGGGCCGGTGAGCAGTTGGTCGTTGCCGCGTGACCGGCGGTTGGAGAGCGAACGCCGGCTTCGGCCGGACTTGCCTGCGGGCTGTGCCTGCTCGGGTCCGCGCTTGACGCCGCCGCCGCGGGCCGGGCCGCGTGAGCGGGTGACGCCGTCGATCTCGCCGGAGGGGAGCCCACCGCCGCCGGTGTCCGAGCCGCCGCGTGGGGGGCGCGGGCCGCGTGGGCGCGGCGGCGCGATGGGGTCGGGCTTCTCGATGCGGATGACCTTCGGGCCACGCATCGCGGCCTTCTTGGGCGTCGCGAGCTGCTCGCCGGCAGGCTTGATGATGTCGGGCCGATCCGGCACATTGACGGTCCCAACCGGCTGGGGCGGCCCAGCCGGGGCCTTCTTTTCTTCAGCAGGCTCGGCGGCAACCGGAGCAGCGGGAGCCGCCTCCGGGGCCGCTTCAACAGCGGGCTCGGCGACGGCCTCAGCCTCGGCGACAACCGGCTTGGCCGGGGCCGGGGCCTTCTTCTTCGCGGCCTTGGCCTTCTTTTTCACACCGGACGCCGCGGGCGCGTCTTCAACTAGCGTCGCCGTACCGCCGTCGGCGTCCTCGGCATCGCCCGCCTTCTTGCCGGCGGCCTTCTTGCTCGCCGCCTTCTTCTTCGCGGCAGGCTTTTTCTTCGCGGCCTTCTTGCGGACCTTCTTCACATCCACCTTCTCGGCCTGCTCCACCGCCGTGTCGTGGCTGTGGTCTTCTTCAGGCGCAGCGAACCACTGGCGGATGGTCGCCGCCAGGCCGAGCTTCACCACAGACATGTGGTTGGTGATGTCGGGCACGCCCTCGGCGTCGCACTTCTCGACTATCACTTTGCTCTTGACGCCAAGTTCCTTGGCGAGGTTGTGGATGCGTAGCGTTTTGGCCAAAACCAAACTCCTTGGGGCTCACTGCCCGCTGCTGACTGGCCCGGGGCACATGCCCGAGCGCTCATGAATCCTTCGCCGTCAATCAGGACGACTGGCTGTCCTGCGGGTCGCCGACGACGCCCGCGTCCGAATCGGTATGTTCCGCAACAAACTCGCTGCCGTCTTCGTCGTCCGACCGCTCGGCGATCTCGCCGGCATCCGACGACCCGGGGCCGCCCGCCTCGGCCTCGGCCTCGGCGACCTGGTCGGCGGGGACCAGGTCTTCGCCCGGCTCGCCGTAGGCGCGGTGTGGTTCTTCCTCGCCTGCTTCGTCGTCGCCCGAGGTAGCGCCGCCACCAAGCAGGTCGTCGAGCGCCCCGCCGCCTGCGGCTTCGCTTGCAGCACCGCCGAGCAAATCGTCGATCCCTTGGGCCGCAAGCTCCATCTGCTCGCGCTTACGCTGCTCCTGCTCGGCCTTTTCTTTGGCCTGCTCCTCGGCAACGACCTTGGCCTTCACCGAAACAACCTCGAGCATCTGGTCGAGCGATTCCTCGTCGAGCTCCATCGTCTCCAACAGGAACTCGCGGCCGACCTCTTCGACATCGAACAGGCTGATCACGCCCAGCGCCGCCAGCTTGTCGGTCATCTCGTCAGTCACATAGTCCAGCTCGCGGAGCGTGGTCTCCATGATGTCCATCGACTTGGTGTATTCCTGCGGCGTGAGGATGTCGACATCCCACATCGTCAGACGCGCGGCCAGGCGGACGTTCTGCCCGCGCTTGCCGATCGCCAGCGAGAGCTGGTCTTCATCCACCACGACCGTCGCACGGCCAAGCTCGAAGCACAGCGAGATCTCCACGACCTCCGCAGGCTTGAGCGCGTTCTGGATCAGGATCTGGCTGGACTCGTTCCAGCGCACGATGTCGATCTTCTCGCCGCCCATCTCGTCGACGATGTTCTTGATCCGCGAGCCACGCACGCCGACACAAGCGCCGACCGCGTCGACCTTCGAGTCGATCGACTGCACAGCGATCTTCGTGCGGTGGCCGGCCTCGCGGGCCATCGCCTTGATCTCGATAATGCGCTCGGCGACTTCGGGCACCTCCACCTCGAACAGGCGGCGGATCAGCTCCGGCGACGCACGGCTCAAAACGATCTTCACCTGGTTGCCCGCGTCGCGGACGTCGAGGATCAGACAGCGGACCCGTTCGCCCGGCTGGTGCTGCTCGCCGGGGATCTGTTCGCTGCGGGGCATAAAGCCCTCGGCCCGGCCGATCTGCACGACCAGCGAGCCGCCTTCGTAGCGCTGCGCGATGCCGGTGGTGAGTTCGCCGACGCGGTCGATGTATTCGTCGTAGATCGCGTTGCGTTCGTCTTCGCGGAAGCGCTGGATCATCACCTGCTTCGCGGTCTGCGCGGGGATGCGGCCGAGGTCTTCGAGTTCGATCTCTTCCTCGCCGCGCCAGAGACCGATCTTCCCAGTGAACCGGTCGATCTCGCAGGTGAACTCTTCGGTATCGACCGCGTTGTAGTGCTTGCGTGCGGCGGACTCCATCGCCTGCTCGAGGTCGACGATGAGGACTTCTTTTTCGACGTTGCGGTCGCGGGAGATCGCGTCGAGGAGGCGGAGCATTTCGGTGCCGTTCATATGGATTCCTGGGTTGGGGCCGGTTGGGCCTATTCAGTTGCCGGGTTGTCGTGCGTTGGCTTGGGCCGTCGCGTGAGGTCGTTGGGTTGAGCGGGCGTATGCCCGAGCGGAGCAATAAAAAACCACGAGCGTGAACTCGTGGCTTGAGGCGTGGCGGCCGGCAAAAAACCGACGTGCCCGGGCGATGTCGCCGGGGCTGCCAGACGGGATGCGTTGAGCACCTAGCCCAAGGGCGTCACCTCCGTGGCGGGGGTGGCCGAGCCGGCGAGCTTGGCCATGTGGAGGCCGGGGGCTCGTCGCGTGGGCGATTGCAGGGGGGCGCGAAGATGGTGGGTGACCACCATCACAGCTCGCGGGCCTGCCGGTCTAGGGTGTGCTGAACATCCATACCATCTGCCTCAAGCAGTTCCACCGCACCCGATGCGCGGTTTCGGACCGTTTACTGTAGATGAAAGCGGCAAAATGTCAAATTGGGGGCGGTTGGGCCCCAGGCCCCGGGGCTGGCCTGGTCAAGAACCCTTGGAGATCCCCCCGCGCCGGGTTAGCATGGCACGAGCGTCGGGAAGGCTAGTAAGACGAACTGCCTCAGGCAGCCATGCCCCGCTCGTAGCCGACACATCCGCCCTCAGCATCCGGGAACCCTTCATGCTACAGACCGCTACGCCCCACCGCCGGATCCGACGCCTGACCGCCGCCGTGTGCGTTGCCGTCCTGCCCGCAGCCTCGGCCTGGGCGGAGAAGCCCGGCGACACCGCCCCCGCCCCACCAGCCGAGCCGCAGTTTGACCACTATGTCTTCGTCCCCGTCTCCCCCAATGCGGACGTGGACCCCGACCCCTTCACCGGCCACCGAAGCGAAGACAACCCGCCCGATCCTAGAATAATCCCCTTCAGCAACTGGCAATTCCGCGGGCCTAATGGCGAGTGGCAGCCCTGGCGCAAGCGCTCGGAACTCTACCGCGAACGAGACAACGGCCAAGCCGGGGGCGTGGTGGATTGCTCGCTTCGGATTGCATGGACTCTCCCACCCGACATCGAGTATGTCCGTGCGGTGATGGACGAGGTCGCGGGCTGGGGCGGCCCCAACGCCGCGACGGGCCTCGTCCGCGGCGGATCGCTGCGCTACACGACGACGTCAGGGGGCAGGTACCACATCCAGCGGCCATACATCGACAGCATGGACCTGCTGCAAGACACCCTCCACAGCAGGATGCTGACCTCGCGTGGCGAATGGGAGACCGTCGCCACAGCACACCCCGGCGACGCGTTCCCCGTCGGCGACGACGACTTCAGTATCGAGTACTTCGGCGAGCTTCGACCCGACGGGGCCGTCAACGAAGTCTTCGAGATGTTCGGCGGCGTGGACACGAGCATGGAACTCGAAATCCACACTAAAGAAAACTATGACAACACTGCCTGGCGATATCGAATCAGGTTTTTTGACAACAACAACGAGGAATGCCGGCAGCGCAGCTCGACCAGCACTCGCCAGGGCAACGAACGCTTCCGTGTCAGCAGCATCGCCCCCGGGGACATCGCCCGGGCCGAGATCCAACGCGACGCCCTCTCGGTGACGGAGTTTGACCCGATCGACCTGTCCTTGCTGACAGACCTGCCACCCAACGAGTTAGACCAGCGTCGGATCGAGATCACCCCGGCCCACCGCTTCGGCGAGCCGGCCCGCGTTGTGCTCGACCCCTACGACACCGGCGCTAAATGCCTTTTGGACCTGGATTCCGCCCGGGCGATCGCCTTCCCCGACGCCGAGCTCGACGACACCGCACTGGCGATGTACTACGAAGAACACGAGGTCGACCTGCGGATGCGTGTCAACGATGAGGGCGACCCGCTGATCGATCCGATCGCCTGTGGGGTGTACATGCTCAATGCGGGACTCTGGGACGAATCCCCCGCGGCCTGTATCGCGTCGGTCCGGGGCGACCGACACAGCAACCGCCTGAGCAACCAAGCGGTCGCCGATGGTGCCCCCCTCCTCGTGACCACCTGCGACGGTGCGATGGTGCTGCTCCGTATCGCCGAGGTCCTGCAGGTCGGCAAGGATGGCCCGGTCCAGGCCGTCGTCGAGGTCCGCCGACTGGTGGAGCCCTGAGGGCATGATCGTCCCACAGGGCGATTGCATGTCGCGGACGAAACCGCCGCGTCACCACGCGGGGGTATCGCGCGTCACCACGCGGGGGGATCGCGCGTCACCACGCGGGGGCGAGCGGCTGCCACCCCTGTCCTGCATTCCGCCCCCGGGCGTGGCCCGGCGGTTTCACCAACATGCGAATGCCCTGGATCGCCCCGGCCCGCGCTTGCCCCCCGAACCGATTTCGCGCATAATACGCGGCTCGCCGTCGCCCGAAGCCGGGCGGCGGGTGCGATGCAACCCCGAATTGACCCGTCCCACTGGACCCGACCCCGGAATATACCCCATGGCCCATTCCCTGAGTGCCAAGAAGCGTGCCCGCCAGAACATCAAGCGTCGTGCCCTGAACCGGTGGCGCAACACGAACTACCGCACGCAGATCAAGGATTTCCGCGAGCTGATCCTGCACGGCACGGTCGAAGAGGCCGAGCAGAAGCTCCAAGGGCTCTACAAGACCCTGGACCAGACGGCCAGCACCCCCGCGATGCACAAGAACACCGCGGCCCGCTACAAGAGCCGACTCGCCGCCCAGCTCAACGCCAAGAAGGCCGCCGGCTAAGCCGACACAGCAGCCACCCCCAAGCCTCATCCACAGCCCCGCCCCACCGGCGGGGTTGTTTGTTTTGGGCTTGGGGCACGAATACGCTGTGTGTTTGGCCTGTTTATCGATATTCTGAGAATCGATGGCCCCTGCCCAGGCCGGCTCTCGCATATCTCTGTGGAGCCCGGAACCCCCGGGCAGTGAACCTCGAACCACAACGCTTTTTGGAGACCGCCATGACCACCCGCCTTCTCATCAACGCCCTTTGGGCCGCCACCGCCGCCGTCCCGTTCGCCCTCGCTGTTCCCGCGCTCGCCGACGGCGAGGTCGAGGTCGCAGGCAACCAAGGCCCCGAGTTCCAGCAGCTCGTCATCGGCCAAGACGCCGCCGGCGCACTGCAGGCCAGCGACTTCACCACGCCCGACGGCCAGCACTGGGACATCTACCTCGTCGAGCTCGACGCCGGCGTCAACTACCGCTTCTACGCCGAGGGCGACGTCTTCAGCCCATCGGTCGGCGTGTTCACCGGCGAGGGCAACCCGGTCGAGGACTGCCTCTACGAAGCCGACGAAAACAGCTTCACCATCCAGGTCCCCACCGGCGGCACCTATAGCGTTGCGGTCACCTCGAATGAAGCCGGCGCCACGGGACGATACGTCCTGCGGTCGCAGTCCGGCGTCGCCGCACCGACCCAGCGCCCCAACCAGGGCGGCGCACAAGGCAACAACGAGAACCAAAGCGGCGGCGCCGGCAACGGCCAGGTCCAGGACATCAACGTCCCCCGCGACGCCCAGCAGATCAACGCGACGCTGAGCGATGAAGACATCGTCACCGACGAGGGCAAGTACTTCTCGTTCTTATCGATGGACCTACGCCAGGGACAGACCTTCCACTTCCTGATCGAGTCCGACGGCTTCCCCGTCATGCTCAACATGCAGGACAACGACGGCAACTTCGTCCAGATCAACGGCGTCGGGCTCGACGGACGCTACATCAATGCCACCGCACCGGCCGACGGCAACTACTCCCTGCTCATCGTCGGTCTCGAACCCGGCCAGGGCGGCAACTACACCGTGACCGCCTGGCAAGGCGAGCCCGCCTTCGCACCCCAAGCCAACGACAACAGTAACGGCCCACGCCCCGACGGCGGGCAGGGCATCGGCTCACGCACCGTCATCGAAGACCAGCTCGACCAAAACGACATCGCGCTCGAAGACGGCAGCTACTTCGGCTACCACTTCATCGAACTCAACGCCGGCGTCACCTACACCATCGACGTCTCGGCCCAGGGCTTCGACACACAGGCCTACCTCTTCGACCCCGAAAACAACCAGCTCGCGCTCAATGACAACGGCCCGCAGATGGGCACCAACTCACGCATCGTCTACACCCCCGAAGTCACAGGCGAATACTCCGTCGGCGTCAGCTCCGTCGCCGCGGGACGCACCGGCGGGTACCGCGTCGTCGTCGCGTCGGGCGATGCGGTGGCGCAAAACACCGATGAAGACCGCATCGAAGAAAACGCCGATGGCCCGGCCGAAACCACCGCCGGCCCCGCGATCCTCGTCCATGCCGAAGGCTCGGCCGACAACGAAAACAACGCCGTAACCGAAACCTTCCGCCTCGAAGCAGGCCAGACCGTCGTGATCGAAACGCAAGGCCTGTCCGACGGCTGCGACACGATCGCGAGCCTGTACCGGGCCGCAACCCCCGGCCGCAACGGCAACGCCGACACGCTCGTCGCGGAGAACGATGACGACGCGGGCATGCTCAGCTCCCGCATCGTTTTCACCGCCGAAGAAGCGGGCGACTACTACGTCCTCGTCGGCGTCTACGAAGGCGGGGCCGGCACCTTCAACATCCTCGTCCGCGAGGCACTACCCGCCCGCGACGCGATCGTCGCCGAGGGCGTCGAGATCGCGAAGGACGACCTCGTGCTGCTGGGTGATTTCGAGTTCGAGGCCGGGCCACAATACATCGTCATCGAGACCTTCGACCTCTCCAACGAATGCGACACGGTCATCGAGCTCCGCAAGACCGTCGACCCCGAACGCGCCAGCGAAGACGACCCGATCCTTGCGACCAACGACGACTTCTTCTCCAACGCACTCAACTCCCGCATCTACTTCCAGTGCGAGGAAGCCGGGCTCTACTACGTCGTCGTCCGAAACATCGGCAAAGGCGACGGCACATGCACCTTCCGCATCCGGTTCGAGCAGTAGCCGACACGCCTCACCAAGGCGACGGGGAACAACGCAGGCAGCTTCCAAGGCAGCGCCGGGCAAAACGCCCGGCGCTGTTTTTTCACAGCGGCGATGAACTTCCCACCCCCCGAAGCCCACCGATTCCATCCGTGGGCGCTTCAAACCAATCCCCTTCAATCACCGACACCGCGAAGCTAGAATGCAAGCCAACACCCTCACCCTCCCGGGAGCCCGACATGCACCGCTACCTTGCGCCGCTGCTTACCCTCACTCTGTCCGCGCCCCCGGCGATTGCACAGGACGAGCCCGCCCCACCGCCCGAGCTCGACCCGGGCCGGGTCATCCTCCCGCAAGACCCCGACCGCGAGCGGGAACGCGAGCCACTTGAGATCGGCCGCCGCACGACCTTCTTCGAAGGCCCACTCCGCGAAGACGGCACGGTCGACTACATCGCCGCGCTCAACGCCAAGTACTCCGAGGGCGTGACCCTGGAGAACAACGCGTATGTGGAGCTGGTGCTGCTGATGCCAAGGGCACGACGGCAGGAAGCGATCGACGCCCCCACGCTCGAAGCCCTCGGCCTGCCGCCGCAACGCGAAGACGAGGACGCCTGCTTCGTGACCTGGGATGACTACGCGGAAGCACACGGCATCGACGACCCACACACCGACAACTACTACCTGCGCGAAGACAACACCGTCACACCCGACGGCCACCGCTGGCTTGAAGCGAACGCAGCGGCGCTCGACCGCGTCGTCGCGGCCACCGAACGCCCACGTTACTGGGCACCAATGATCGCGCAGGGCGAGGGCACGGACAGCGTCCTCTCGGTCCACCTGCCCCAGCTAGGGTACCACCGAGAACTCACGCGCGCGCTGGAAGCCCGCACCCACTTCAAAGCCAATCGGGGTGACCTCCATCGTGCCGTCTCAGATATCCTCGCGGTACGTCGGCTTGCGGCGCTCCAGCGCCAAGACCCCACGCTCATCGGCGCCCTGGTCGGCATTTCGATCGACGCCAACGCGCTTGCCACGCTCAGGCACCTGCTCCACACCCGCGCGTTTGACGCCGACGCCTTGGAACAACTCGCCGCTGGCTGGGACGACCGCGTCGAACTCGTCCTCATGTCGGAGCATGTTAACGTCGGCGAGCGGTCGATGTCACTCGACCTGATCCAACACCTCTGGGCAGGACGACTCACATCGGACGAAGGTGTCTTCGGCCTCCCTCGGGGAGCCGGGTATGTCTCGCCGCGTTTCGACATCAACCGCGCGCTGCGCACCATCAACGACCACTACAGCCAACTCACTCGGCTGATGCGTATCGAAGACTATCAGCAATACCAGCGATTCAGCCAACGCTTCTACGAGCAGTGGGAACGCGAGCATGCCATGTTCAACCAAGACCCCCTCGACATCGCAGGCGATGTCGCCGCAGCGGCGCTCACCCGCAACCGCTACACCGATCTGCACACATCGCTCTTCATGAACGTCATGCTCCCAGCCCTCGGGGCCGCACGGAACACCGAAGTCCGAAACGCAACCCACGAGCAAGTCGTCTTCGTCGCCCTCCAATGCGAGCGCTACCGCCTCGCGACCGGTGACATCCCGGCGTCGCTTGAAGCCCTCGTCCCCGATTACCTCGACGAAACCCCGCTCGATCCGATCGACGGCGAACCGCTCCGCTACCGCACGACCGACGCGGGATTCGTCGTCTACTCCGTCGGCACCGACCTCGAAGACAACGGCGGCGTCACACACGACTTCCAGGACGGCGGCGACATCGCCGTCGGCGTGGGCATCGACGTCGAACCCGACTGGGACGACTAGCCAATCGCCTCATACGCCCGCGCCTGACATGCCCGACCAACCGCACCAAGCTTTCTCGCCGCCTGCCCGGCTCCTGTTCGCCGCCGCCGTCCTTGCCGCGTCGTGGTACGCGATGATGGCCGTCCACGAGTTGGGCCACGCACTCGCCGCCTGGGCCACGGGCGGGAGTGTCGAGCGCATCGTACTACCGCTGATCGGCTTTTCGCGTACGGATGTCTCGCCCAACCCAAGCCCGCTCGCCGTCGCGTGGGCCGGGCCGATCACGGGCGTGATGTTGCCGCTGCTTTTCTGGTTCCTTGCAACGCTCGCGCTACGCCAGCGCCTGCACGTCGCGCAACAAGCCCTCCGCTTCTTCGCCGGCTTCTGCCTGCTCGCCAACGGGGTCTACCTCGGCCTGGGCTGGATCGACCGCGTCGGCGACGCCGGCGACCTCACACGCCACGGCGCCGCCACCTGGCAACTCATCGCCTTCGGCGCCCTCTGCATCAGCGCCGCCCTCTACCTCTGGCACGGCCTCGGGCCCTGGATGGGGCTAACGACGACCAGCGACTACGCAACCGCAGCCTAACCCTCGTTCACAACGCACGTCCCCAATAGCCGCATCGCTACGCGATGCCGGGGCGCTACCAACAACACGCACATCGCCACAGCACACCGGCATCGCGTAGCGGTGCGGCTAAAAGCGGATGCAACCACAATCAACGGGCAACGCGTCTCGGCCTAATACGCCTTCGCCCACACGACCCGGCCCTTGCTGGGTTCGCCGGTGAAGATGCACTTGCCCTCGCCCACGGCGTCGCCAAACCCGCAGCGTTCCAACTCACCTTCGAGCGGGATGCAGCGGATCGTCACGCTCAGGTCTTTCTGGATCTGGTCGGCGATCTTCTCGTCGCCGTTCCAGTGCGACAGCGCGAACCCGCCGTGGATCTCGGGCTGGTCGGTGTTCTTCGCGGTGAAGAACTTGTAGAACTTGTCCTTGGCGTTGATCACGCGCGTGTGCTCGGCGCGGTGGGCCTTGGCCTGCTCGAACAGGTTGTCCTGGATCGCCTGCAGGGTGTCGCAGATGCCATCGACGAACTGATCGCGCGGGACGGATTGCTTGTCCTTGGGCGACTGGTCCCGGCGGGCGACGAACACGCTGTTATCCGCCATATCGCGCTGGCCGATCTCGACGCGGAGCGGCGCGCCCTTCTTCACCCAGCCCCACGTCTTCTCGCCGCCGCGGATGTCTCGGGTGTCGATCTCGACCTCGATGGCACGCCCGGCAAACGCCTTGCCGCGCAGCTCGTCACGCAGCGCTTCGCAATACGCCAGCACCGCGTCGGGGTCGTCGGCCTTGAACGTGATCGGCAGGATCACGACGTGCGCGGGCGCGAGCTTGGGCGGCAGGACCAGCCCGTCGTCGTCGCCGTGCGTCATGATGAGCCCGCCGACCAGCCGGGTGCTCACGCCCCAGCTCGTGGTCCAGCAGTGCTCGCGGGTGCCTTCGTCCGACAGGTACATGATGTCCTGGGCCTTGGCGAAGTTCTGGCCCAGGAAGTGCGAGGTGCCCGCCTGCAGCGCCTTGCGGTCCTGCATCATCGCCTCGATCGTGTAGGTCTCGACCGCGCCGGGGAAACGCTCGCCCTCGGTCTTCTCGCCCTTGATCACGGGCATCGCCATCCACTCCTCCGCAAACTCGGCGTAGACGTCGTGCATCTGCCTTGTCTCGGCCACCGCCTCCTCGCTCGTCGCGTGCGCGGTGTGGCCTTCCTGCCAGAGGAACTCGGCGGTGCGCAGGAACAGCCGGGTCCGCAGTTCCCAGCGGACGACGTTGCACCACTGGTTGATCAGCAGCGGCAGGTCGCGGTAGCTCTCGACCCAGCGCGCAAACGCCGCGCCGATGATCGTCTCGCTCGTGGGCCGAACGATCAGCGGCTCGTCGAGTTCGCCCGCCGGTTTCAAACCGCCTTCGCCGTCGTCTTCGAGCCGGTGGTGCGTGACCACCGCGCACTCCTTGGCGAAGCCCTCGACGTGGTCCGCTTCTTTCTCGAGAAAGCTCTTGGGGATGAATAGCGGGAAGTAGGCGTTCTTGTGCCCGGTGTCCTTGAACATCCGGTCGAGCGCGGCCTGCATGTTCTCCCAGATGGCAAAGCCCCAGGGCTTGATGACCATGCAGCCACGCACGTCCGAGTTCTCGGCCAGGTCGGCGGCGCGGACCACCTGCTGATACCACTCGGGGTAGTTGTCTTGACGGGTCGGGACGATCGCGGTCTTCTGTTTAGCCATAGTCGGGGGATTATGGCAGAAAGCACGTGGCCGCGCATCTCCAGAATCTAACGATGCCTAAGATATTCACATGAATTCGTACACCCCCCCCACGCTCGGCTTCGCCGTGATCTACCGCTGGCGTCTGCACCGGGCCCGGGAAGAAGCGTTCATCGAGGCGTGGGCACAGGTCACCCACGCGATCCGCGACCAGTGTGGCGGGCTGGGCTCGCGACTGCACCGTGGAGACGACGGGGTCTGGCTCGCCTACGCCCAATGGCCCAGCCGGGCGATGTGGGACGATGCATCGCTGACCGACCCAGCGCTGCAGCGAGCACGAAAGCAGATGCGCGAAGCGATCGCGGAAACGCTGCCAGACATCCCGCTGTCGCCCGTCGCAGATCTGCTCGTCCCAGTAACGACACCAGCCAGCTATGATTAGTACTCGCTGACCGGCAACTCGGTCACGGGGCACGACGCATCTGTGGGGGTGAGTTGTGACGCCTCGGCCGTGCCGCCGGTGATCGCGGCGATGATGGCTTCGAGGTCGTCGGGCACGGGGATCGGGCGGTTGGTGAGTTTGCCCGACGGGTCTTCGTGCGGGGCGTGGTCCTGCGCGGCCTTCATGTCGATGCCTGTGTGGTACTTCACCGTCGCGTCGGGGTCTTTGAGCTGGTGGCCGGTGAGGATGCAGACAACGCGCTCGTTCTTGTCGATCACGCCTTCTTCGAGCAGCATGCGTGCCCCGGCAACACTGGCCGCGCTCGCGGGCTCGCAGCCGAAGCCCAGCCGGCCGACCTGGGCCTTGTGTTCGAGGATCGTCTGGTCATCGACCTGTCGCACAACGCCGTCCATCACGTCGAGCGCGCGGAGCGCCTTGGGCAGGTTCACGGGCCGGCCGATCTCGATCGCGCTGGCGATGGTGTGGGCGTGTTTGTCCTCGGCATCGAGCTTGGCGAAGTAGGCGTCGACCTTGGCGCGGTCGTATCGGCCGCCGTTCCATTTGATGCCGTGGTCGTTGACCAGTTCGTGCAGCGGGTTCGCGCCCTGGGCCTGGATGATGGCGAGGCGGGGGATCTTTTTGATGAGCCCGAGGTAGTGGAGCTCCGCGAAGGCCTTGCCGAAGGCCGAGCAGTTACCGAGGTTACCGCCGGGCACGACGATCCAGTCGGGCACTTCCCAGTTCAGCGCCTCGAGCACGCGGTACATGATGGTCTTCTGGCCTTCGAGGCGGAAGGGGTTGAAGGAGTTCATCAGGTAGATGCCCAGCTCGCGACGTTGTGTGACGATCGTGCGGAGGTTTTTCAGGCAGGTGTCGAAATCACCCTGGATTTGAAGGGTTTTCGCGCCGTAGTCCAGGGCCTGGGAGAGCTTGCCGTAGGCGATCTTGCCGCTGCCAATAAAGACGATCCCGGTGCGTTGGGAGTGCGCGGCGAAGAGCGCGAGCGACGCGGATGTGTTGCCGGTCGAGGCGCAGGCGACGCGCTGCGCGCCGACGAGGTTGGCGTGGGTGAACGCGGCGGTCATGCCGTTATCTTTGAACGAGCCCGAGGGGTTGAGCCCTTCGTACTGCAAAAACAGGTTGCCGGGCTTCATGCCGACTTCCTGCGCGAGCAGCCGGGCGTCTTGAAGATTGGTCCGTCCCTCGCCGACGGTGACGATGTCGTCATTGCGCCGATAGAAGGGCAGGAGTTCGCGGAAGCGCCAGACGCCGGAGAAATCGAGGGCCCCCTGGCCGTGCTCGCCCTTGGTCATCCAGCGGTGCTCGAAGTAGCCCAGGCTCTTGGGCACGGGGACGCGGTCCCAGTCGTAGCAGACGTCGAGCAGCGTGGCCCTGCCATCATCGGCGGCTTTGGGGCAGGTGACGTGGACCTCGTCGATGCCGTAGCGGTGCGGGGCGTCGGGGTCGATGGCTTGTTGGTAGGCGGAGGTCATTTCAGATATCGGATTTCGGATAGCGGATTTCGGATGGTGGATTTCAGAGATCGTGATGCAGAGCAGTCGAATGATGCGGGGCGAATAGCCGCGTCGCTACGCGACGCCGGTGCTTGGGAGCACTGAGCCTCCCGCGTCTCGCCGGCACCGCGTAGCGGTGCGGCTATTGACAGCAAGCCACGCGCCCTAGTCTATCGCGATCCGGTCGTAGGCGCGGAGGGTGAGGAGCGTCTGGAGAGTGAGCACCCCCTGCCAGTCGGGCTTGGCGAGTTCCCAGCCGGCGCGGCGGTCGGGGCCCCAGTCCCAGGACGGGTCCCACTGGCCAAGCTCGTTTTGGCGGTCGATCTCGTAGTCGAGGTTCTGGTGGAGCAGGTCGTCGCCGAGGGCTTTTGCCGCGTGGTGGTCGGGGGTCGGCGCGAGCCAGAGCGGCATCAGCACGTAGCCGCCCCACTGCTCCGGGTCCGTCGCGGCGACCCGCGGTGCGTCGTGCAGCAGTCGCTGGATAACCACGGCCGCGAGTTCTTCCGGGAGGTTCGGCGTCTGCGCAAGCCGCATCAGGCAAAGCAGGTCGTGCGATTCGAGCGGGTCGGCTTGGGTTTCGATCTCGTTTTGAACCAAGGCCCAAACACGTTCGGCTGCGTCTGCTGTTTTCTGACAACGCCAAGACGCCAAGTCGCCAAGACGCCAAGTAGAACCCCCGGAATCCTGTCTCTCGCTTTCCCCGCCTTCCTTGGCGTCTTGGCGGCTTGGCGGCTTGGCGTTGAGTTCGTTGCTTGAATCCACGCCCCACTCGACCAGATACCCCAGCAGTTCCGCCGAGGGATTGAAGGTCGCGCAAGTGTCTTGCTCAGTCGCAGGACGAGACCACCATGGGGCCTGATCGAAGACATCGGTACGGGCGCTGTGGGGGATGATCCGCCAACCCCCGGCCCCGCCCCCCCCGGAAGTAGCGCTCGGCGTCTCGAACGGGTCGAGCAGGTAGCCCAGCGCGTGCTGGACGAGTTCGTGGTCGGCGTCGAGCTTGCACGCCCGCATCCACTGCAGCGCGACCGACGTCGCCAGCGCGGAGGACTCAGCATAGCGCAGGTCCGGCTCGAGCCCGTGGCCAAACCCACCGTCGGGGTTGGCGTAGCGGGCGAGTTCCGTCAACGCCTGGTCGGCCGGGAGCCCGGCGAACAGGTGCAGGAACAGGTGCTTTTCGAGTGGCCTTGCCGTCTCAAACAGAAACAGCTTCGCCCGCTCGAACGCTTCACGGCTAAGCATCTTCGTCGAGGTCATCGCCCTACTTCTTCGATCAGGTGTGACAGGAGGTCAAAGGGGTCGCCGGTCGCCTTGTCGATGGGCAGGGCCGCGTCGGTTCCGATCAGCCGGTCCAGCAACAACCCAATCATCCGTTGCCGTGTCTCCAGGTGCTCCGCGTCTTCGGCGAGGTTGACCTGCTCGCCGGGGTCGTCGGCCAAGTTGTACAGCTCACACCCGCCACCGCCCGGCGTATAAAAGTAGATCAGCTTCCAGTCACCACGACGCACCGCGCTGAACGGCCGAATGCCCGCCTCGCGTGTCGCATGCCGGCCGTTGTGCCACTGGTGCGGGTAGTGCCAGAACAAGCCGTTGGGGCGAACAGCATCATCGATATGCAAACCCATGAGGGCATGCGTCAACTCGATACCATCCACCTCATCATCAGGCACCGGGTTAATGACGCCAGCAATCGTCAAAATAGTCGGGAACAAATCAACCGCATGGACTGGCTCTTCACAAACTTCTCGCCAGGGAATATCCAGCCAACGATTTGGCTCGCCTGTTCTAGGATCGATTTCATCTCCGGGGTGTTTCGTACCAGCCCACGCCACGATCATCGGCACGCGCAGCCCGCCGTCGTACCCGCTGCCCTTCCCGCTAAAGGCCGGGGCGTTGTGCCAGTTGTGTTCCCAGGCATCCGAGTTGTTGCCGTCGGTCGTTGCGCGAGAGTGGTTGCTTAGCCCGCCGTTGTCGGAGAAGAAGATGATAATCGTGTTGTCGGCGATGCCACGTTCTTCGAGGTGGTCCATCACCGCGCCCAGCGAGGCGTCCATCGACTCGACCATCGCGGCGTAGTCGCGCTCGACGGGCGACAGATCATCGGGGTAGTTGTCGAGGAAGCGCGGGTCGCCCTGGCCGGCGAGCGGTGTGTGGACGGCGTAATGCGCGAGGTGCAGGAACAGCGGCACCTCCTGCTCGATCGCGGAATCAATCACCTTGAGGGCTTCTTGCGTGAGTGCATCGGTGATGTAGGTCCCGGCCGGGTAGTCCTCCAGGCCGGGGTGGACGTTTTCGGGGAATGGCGCGAAGTAGGCGCCCTGCCGGCCCTGCCCGTGGGGGTGGCCGACGTGGCTGCCGCCGATGTTGATCTCAAACCCCAGCGTCATTGGCTCGGCCCCCTCGGTGCCCGCTGCGCCGAAGTGGGCCTTGCCGACGTGGGCGGTGAGGTAGCCATGCTCACGCAACACGGCGGGCAGCGTGATATTCCCGTCGCCGGGCTGGAGGCCTTGCTCGGTCCACTCGGGGGAGCGGAGTTGTTCGTTTTCGCTGATGCCGTGGCCGACCCAGTCGGTGATGCCGGTGCGTGCGGGGTTCTGGCCGGTGAGGATCGCGCAGCGGGTGGGGCTGCAGACGGGGCTGGCGGCGTAGGCGTTGGTGAACTTCACGCCGCGGTCGGCGAGGCGTTGCATGTTGGGTGTGCGGTAGTGGTCGTTCCAGAACGTGCGTTCCGGGCCGAACTGGACGGAGGTGTCCTGCCAGCCCATGTCGTCGACGAGGAAGAGGATGATGTTGGGGCGCGGGCTTTCGTCGGCTTCGGCTGCGGTTTGTTGGGTAGCGCCTGCCTGTGTGGTGCAAGCGCTGAGGGCGAGGGGGACCAGCAAGAGGAGGAGGTAGCGCATCGCGGATGCCCGGCTGGGGGGATTAGGACGAGAAACGGCTACTATACACGCGTTCGATCCGGCCCTTCGCTGCGTTCAGGGCCGGCTTATGCCGGTATGCTTAGGGTTCACCCAGGAGACGTTGCATGCACAAGCCGGTCGTCGGGATCACCGTTGACAACCAGGGCAACACCGCGGACACGGGGCAGTACGAGTCGGCGACGCGTTACAGCCGGGCGGTCGCGCGGGCGGGCGGGCTGCCGGTGCTGCTGCCGCACGAGGTGGAGCTGGCGGCGCGGTATGTCGCGTTGTGTGATGCGCTGGTGCTGACCGGCGGGGCCGACCCGGTGATGGAGCAGTTCGGCTGCGCGACCGACGGCCGGGCGCGGCGGATGGACCAGCGGCGTCAGGCGTTCGAGCTCGCCCTGCTCGATGAGGTCGACCAGCAACGCGACGAGGCTGTCGATCCCTTCGCCGGCGATTTGCCCGTGCTGGGCATCTGTCTGGGTATGCAGCTTATGGCCCTGCACAACGGCGCATCGCTCGACCAGTACATGCCCGACTCGATCGGCGAAGACGCGACCCGCCACCACACCGACAACGCCCGGCACACGCTGACGATCGAGCACGCCGACAGCGTCCTGACGCACGGCGAAGCGTCCGCGCCCGGAAGTATGCCTGGGACGGTTGTGTCTTCACACCGCCAGCGCATCGCCGACCCCGGCCGGCTGCGCGTCGCGGCGCGGGCGGAGGACGGCACGATCGAGGCCATCGACGACCCGGCCCGGCGGTTCTACCTCGGCGTCCAGTGGCACCCCGAACGCGGCGAAGAAAGCGACTGCCCGATGCTGTGTCACGGGGTGATCAAGGCGCTGGTGGAGGCGGCGAAGCATCGACAGCGCGCAACCCAATGAATCCGAGGGTGCCACATAGCGAAGCTATGTGTGGTTAGTACCTCGGCGAAGGCAGGAATGCACATAGCTTCGCTATGTGGCACCCAAGGCCTTTAGTCCCCGTGCTTCTTACGCAGTCGGCCGCTCAACCGCAGCAGCAGATGCACGCGCTCGAACGCATCGACCCAGTCGGACAGCTCCGCGTCAAGCTCGTCCTGCGGCACGGGCGCGCCGGGCAGCGGGCAGCTTGGCCCCAGCGCTGTCTTCGCCATCGCGCGGTACCGGCTCAAGAGCTTGTCCCCCTCGTAGCCGACCAGCTCAAAATCCTCGGCGGCGAAGATCACCATCGGCACGCGGTTGCCGGCACAGACCTTGACCTTCTCCTGCAGGTCCATGTGCTCGTCGCGGTCGAACCACTTCAGGTCCACCTTGCCATTCGACGCCTCTGCGATGCGCTGCAGCATCGGCCCCTGGCGGACGCAGTCGCCGCACCAGACGCCGGACACCACCAGCACACGCATCTCGCGCACGAACCCGCCGAGCATCTCGCGCTGCGCGTCGGTGAGCTCCACCTGTTCGTAGACCTTGGCCCAGCCGGCCTGCTGGTCGGGCGTACCCGCGGCGACATAGTCGGCGTAGTCGTGGCCAACCTCATGCTTGAGCCGGAGGTACGCGGCGTCGGTCAGCGAACAGTCCTGGGTCATCTCGTCGGGCATCATCGGTCTCCGTTGGTTAGCGTCGGCGCCCGTGATCATAGCCCTGCACGCGACGTCTTTCCTCTGGTGGCCGGGGTTGAGCGCAGCGAACCCCCGGGGCATGAGCATGGC
>JBCCWH010000054.1:0-21862 GCA_039193915.1 Planctomycetota bacterium | reverse complement strand
GCGTCGCCCGCCGGGCCGTGCGGCCTACCCCGGCGACGTGTTCTTCCTCCACTCCCGCCTGCTCGAACGCTCGAGCAAGCTCAGCGACGACAACGGCGGGGGCTCGCTCACCTCGCTCCCCATCATCGAGACGCAGGAAGGCGACGTCTCCGCCTACATCCCGACCAACGTCATCTCCATTACCGACGGCCAGATCTACCTCGAGCCCGACCTGTTCTTCGCCGGCGTCCGCCCCGCGATTAACGTCGGTATCTCCGTCTCCCGCGTCGGCGGTGCGGCACAGATCAAGGCGATGAAGAAGGTCGCCGGCTCGCTGCGTCTCCAGCTCGCCGCCTACCGCGAACTCGAAGCGTTCGCCCAACTGGGTACCGACCTCGACGCCGCGACCCAGAAGGAACTCGACCGTGGGGCACGCATGGTCGAGCTGCTCAAGCAGCCCCAGTACCAGCCCATGCCCGCCGTCGACCAGGTCATCCAGATCTGGGCCGCCTCCAACGGCTACATGGACGGCATCAAGGTCGAGCAGGTCCAGGACTACGCCGCCAAGATCGTCGACTACTTCAAGACCCAGGGCAAGGCGACCTACGACGCGCTCAACAGCTCCAAGGCACTCGACGACAGCATCGTCGACGGGCTCAAGTCCGGCTGCGAATCCTTCACCGCCGGCTACGCGGGCTGATCCCGACTCCGCCGACACCTCCGAAGACTCCCCCGAAGCCCACGCTCACCGAGCGTGGGCTTTTTCATTTTCTACTAGGGTTTTTCGCCTTCACCAGTATCATGGCTCCATCGCTGTTCTCTTCAGGGGCAAACCGATGCGAATCAAGCGGGCTGTTTCATGGGTGCTGTTTCTGATCGCTGCGCTTGGGGCCGCCGTTTCCCCCGCCGCGGCCCACGACGGCACGCTTGAGCCGATCCCGGACCCGGTCTATCTCGAAGGCCGGGTGGTGGACGCCGAGGGTGAACCGATCGCGGGGGTCGAGCTCTACGCCATGCCGATGGGGGTCGGCAGCACGCTCTGGCGAGCGATCGCCCCGGGCTCGCGGCAGGAGTATTCGTTGTGGGGTGCGACGACCGATGCGCAAGGCGCGTTCGCGATCCCGGTGGCGTTCGCGGAGGTGCGTTACCGGATCGCGGAGCGCTACAACTCGCACACGTCTGTCGGGCGTCAGGAAGCGATCGCCGAGCCGGGGGTGTTTATTGAAATGGTCGGGGTGCGCGTTGAGCCCTGCGCCCCGGTCGAGGGGCAGGTGTTGCGTGCCGATGGCTCGTGCGCCGCGGGCGCGGAGGTCGTGTTGTCGGGGCGGTACCCCGGGCAGCGCTGGGTCCAGCGGTGCGACGAGATGGGGCGGTTCAAGTTCGATCAGATCTATGCCCTGCATTGGGACGGCGGCACGGTCTATGCCCGCTTGGACGGCGAAGTCTCTGCGCCGCACTCGGCAAGCCGGCTGCGCTCGACGGGCGGCCGGGTGCAACTCGGGCTGCCGGCGACGGCGGTCGGGGTGCTGCGCGATCTGGAGACGGGCGAGCCGATCGCGGGGGCGACCATCATCATCGAGCCAAGGCGCAGGCCCATGTCCCGCTGGACCGCGACGACGCACGACGACGGCTGGTTCCAGATCCTCGATCTGCCCCCGGGCGATTATCAGTACCGCGCGTTGTGTGAGACGTATGCGGACCAGCCGCCCAATTCCGACCGTTGGGACTCTCGTCGGATTCGCCTGCGCGCGGGGGAGACCACGGAGCTCGACGGTTTCCATATGGAGCTGCGTGCCAGGGTGGCGGGCCGGGTGCTCGATGCGGAGGGCGAGCCGGTTGAGGGGGCGCTTGTGGGCGCGTACTGCCATGCCGGGCGATCGAGCGGGGGTGCGATCGATGGTGTGTTTACCGACGCGGCGGGACGGTTCGAACTGCGCCCGGGTGTGATCGAGGCGAACTCGCGTTCGATCTATGCCTACCACCCCGAAGAAGGCGTCGCACGCTTCCGGCTCCAGACGCTAGCGCCCGGCGAGCACCGAACGGACCTCGCGTTAGTGATGGCGGGGTCGACCCGGCTGCGTGGTCAAGTGACCGGCCCCGATGGCGAGCCGGTCGCGGGGGTGAGGTGTAGTTACCTCGGGTCGAACATTTCCGCGACCACCGACGACCACGGGCGATACGACTTGGGGCGGGTGCCGCTTTCCGCCAGTGGCGATCACGGCGGCCTGCGCGAAGTGCGTGTTGCGACGGGCAGCTTTGTCACGGACGGCGACCACACGCGCTGGCCCAGCCGTGCCTACAACCCCGATGCGAGCTACTACATCGCCAAACGCGAACAGGGCGAGCTTGGGCCCCACGGCGACACGGCTGTGGATATCCGGCTCGAAGGGACGGATGTCCTGGCGTTTGGCGGGCAGGTACGCCAGGTCCCCGTGCCGGGCGAGCGTGGCCCCATGGTCTACCTGTTGCACGGCCGGGTCGAGCGCGACACGTCGCACGATGCCGTGCTCGATTTTCTGAAGCTGCTTGAGCGCCGAGATCAGCAACTGCGTGAGCGCGGCTTCGCGAGCGAGCTGCCGTTGGAACACGACATCTGCGTGTTCCGCACGATTCGTTCGGACAAGCTGGGGCGCTGGTCGGCACACTACACCCGGTACGACCTGGAGGTCTGGGCCCGTAACGCCAATCGGGTTCAGCGTGAAGGTTTGACCGAGGAAGAGCAGTTGATGCGCGAATTCGGGCTGCCGGTGCATCAAGCGTCGAGCAACGATGCCGGGGCGGAGCCTGGGGAGCATGAGGCGGGCGAAGCGGAGGCCGAGCCCGCGATGCAGTGGGTGACGGTGCTGGTGGTGTTGGGGGAGCGGGCGTATGAGTTGCAAGAGCCGATCGAGCTTCGGATGGACAAGGTCGATTACACCGATCCGGGGTTGGGTGCGGCGCAGCCTTGACGGTCATTGCCGGCCTAAAGCACGGGGATGGCCATCCCCGTGCTTTACTACACTGTTGCCCGATGGCTCAACAAACCCCGGTTGCGATCAAACAGTTTGACGCGTTGTCGCTGCGCGAGCTGCATGCCTGTCTCAAGCTGCGGGGCGAGGTGTTTGTGGTGGGGCAGCAGATCTGTGCCGTGCCGGATGTCGATGATGACGACCCGCTTTGTCACCACGCGATGCTGTGGGTCGGCGAGGAGCTTGTGGGCACGGCCCGGCTGCTGCCCAAGGACGATGGGCAGACGATCAAGGTCGGCCGGGTCGCGGTGGGGCAGGCTTGGCGCGGGCGCGGGATGGGGGTTACGCTGATGCGCGGGGTGCAGGACTGGATCGGTAAGGAGCCGGGCCGGGTCGGCGTCATGTCTGCACAGGCCTACCTCGAACGCTGGTACGCCGCGCTGGGCTGGGTGCGCGTTGGCGAGGTGTACGAGGAGGCGGGCGTCGAGCACGTCGAGATGCGGTGGTCGGGTGATAAGGATCGAGATAAGAGGTCCGAAACGCGAGCACAATAGCCGCGTCGCTACGCGACGCCGGTGCTTGGCACCGCACTCGATTCATAGGACCCAACGCGCCGGACCGGCACCGCGTAGCGGTGCGGCTATTCATAGCGTTTGCGTACAGCATTCGAATACACTGAATACACCATGAAACACTTCACCATCTCCTTGTTGCTCGCCCTCTTCACCCTCGGGCTGCCCGTCCATGCGCAGGACGACAGCCCCGAACCGGACGCCCGCCCGATCCGCGTCGCGTGTGTCGGCGACAGCATCACCTACGGCGCGATGATCCCCGAGCGCGAGCGCTGGTGCTACCCCGCGCTGTTCCAAGCTATGCTCGGCGACGGGTACGAGGTCAAGAACTTCGGCGTCAACGGCGCGACACTCCTCTCGGCCGGCGACATCCCGTATGTCGAAACGCAGGCGTATCAGGACGCGCTGTCGTTCGAGCCGGATGTTGTGGTCATCATGCTGGGGACGAACGATACGAAGGCGCACAACTGGGAGCACGCGGAGGCGTTTGAGGTCGACTATGTCGCACTTGTTGAGTCGTTCCGCGTACTGGCGCCCGAGCCGCGCGTCGTGCTTATGCTCCCAGTGCCCGCCTGGACGCAGGGCGACGCGATCGACGGCGGACGGGTCCGCGAGGGTGTCGTGCCGCGCGCATGCGCGGTGGCGGAGCAATTGGGCTGTGAGGTCATCGACCTACACGCCGCGTTGTCAGACAGGCAGGGCTGGTTCCCCGACGGGGTGCACCCCAATTCATTCGGGGCCGAGCAGATCGCCAAACAGGTTTACGAAGCAGTTTACGGGGCTAGTACGACCTCATTGGATACACCAGACGTCCTATTCTCAACGCGCATAGAGAATCCTGAACACTCAACACAATTTGATTTCCATGAGTACAGCGGTATCGGGTTTGTTTTCGATGGCGTGGAAGCGAGGGTCGTGATGCCGCGCGTTGCCGCTGCCGGCCGTCCTTGGGTCTGGCACGCCCGCTTCTGGGGGCACGAGCCCCAAGCCGACCTCGCGATGCTTGAGCGCGGTTGGCACGTCGTCTACTGCGACGTGGGCAGCCTCTACGGCAACGCCGAGGCGGTCGAGCGGTGGGACGGCTTCTACCAGGCCATGCGCGACGCCGGTCTGGGCGAGGACCTGGTCCTCGAAGGCATGAGCCGAGGGGGCTTGATCATCTACAACTGGGCGAAGCAGAACCCGACGCTCGTCAGCGCGATCTACGCCGATGCGCCCGTCTGCGATCTCCGGAGCTGGCCCGGCGGGCTGGGTGAAGGCAGCGGCTCGGCGGGGGACTGGCAACGCGCGATGGCGGCGTATGGGCTGGAGACCGAAGACGACATCGCCAGCTTCACCGGCAATCCGATCGACGGCCTCGACCCGTTGGCCGAGCACGGCGTGCCGCTCTTGCATATCGTCGGCGACGCGGACGAAGTCGTGCCCGTCAGCGAAAACACCGCGGTGCTGGAGCAGCGCTACCGCGCACTCGGCGGCGACATCACCGTCATCCACAAGCCCGGCGTCGGCCATCACCCGCATTCGCTGCCCGACCCGACGCCGATCGTCGACTTCTTCCTCGAAGCCACCGATCGCAAGGTCAACTTCGCCACGGTCCCGATGCCCAGCGTCGAGTACCGCGGGGGCTCGGCCGGGTGGGGCGGCGGGACGTGGTGGGACCAGCACGAGGCGATCAGCGCGTTAGGTGAAGGCAACGACATCGACGTGGTCTTCCTCGGCGATTCGATCACGCAGAGCTTCACCGGGGTAGGCGATCGGCTTAGCCGCGCTGGCGGCAACCGCACATTCGACCAGCACTTCGGCGACCTCAACGCCGCGAGCTTCGGCATCTCCGGCGACCGCACCGAGCACTTGCTCTACCGCATCGCCCACGGCAACTTCGAGCACATCGACCCGAGGGTGATCGTCCTGATGATCGGCGTGAACAACATCAACGCCGCGGGGCACACCGGCGAAGAGACGGCCCAGGGGACACGGGCGGTCGTCGCCGCGCTGCGCGAACACGAGCCGCAGGCCCACGTGATTGTGCTGGGCTGTTTCCCGACCGGACCCCAGCCCGACAGCCCGAACCGGATCGCGTCGGATGTCTTGCACGACAAAATCGCCGACATCGGGGACGACGATGACCAGATCACCTACCTTGACCTGCGTCCGCTGTTCCTGAACGCCGACGGCACGCTCAACGGCCGGATGGCGGGCGACGCGATCCACCTTACGGGCGAAGGGTACGTCGCCTGGGCCGACGCGATTGGGCACGTAATCCGCGATTTGCTCGCAGAATAGCTCGAAAACTCACAGGGTTTACCCGCTGGCGGGGGGGCGCTTCACCCCCTAGAATGAGGTTTCGCACACACGAGGCGGCTGGTCCCGGCTGAGCCCACGCCACGCGTCTTTCCGGCGGTGATTAGCGTGGCTGCGGACGCCGACCCGACTCAATTGCATACAGGAAAAGATGTTATGACAGAAGCGATCGCCTCCGACTCCGCCAAGCTCACCGTCGGCGAACACCAACTCGACCTCCCACTCTACACCGGGACCGAGGGCGAACGCTCTATCGACATCACCAAGCTCCGGGGCACCACCGGCTACATCACCCTCGACCCTGGCTACCGCAACACCGGGTCGGTCGCTTCCGGTATCACCTTCATCGACGGCGAAAAAGGCATTCTCCGATACCGCGGCTACAGCATCGACGACGTCTGCACCAACTGCAGCTTCCTCGAGACCGCCTGGCTGCTCATGTTCGGCGAACTGCCTACCCACGACGAGCTGACGCACTTCGGCAAGCTCATCGACGACTACGCCGAGGTCGATGCGCAGGTCATCCACGCGATCGATGGCTTCCCCGACAGCGGGCACCCGATGGCCAAGCTTGCCGCCTCGATCCATGCCGCGAGCTGCTGCCACGAAGGGCTCAGCAAAGTGAAAGGGGACGCCGGCTTCCTCGAGGCCGCCGCCCGGCTGATCTCGCAGTGCCGTACCCTTGCCGCCGCCGGCTACAAGGACTCGGTCGGCAAGATGCACGTCCCGCCCCAGCGCGGTCTCCCCTACGCCTCCCAGTTCCTGCACATGATGTTCACCGTCGATGGCCGGCAGGCCAACCTCGACGCCGATCTCGTCGAAGCCGTCGACCTGATCCTCATCCTCCACGCCGACCACGAGCAGAACTGCTCGACCTCCACCGTCCGCATGGTCGGTTCGTCGGGCGCCAATATGTTCGCCTCCTGTGCCGCAGGGGTCAGTGCTCTGTGGGGGCCAAAGCACGGCGGGGCCAACGTCGCCGTCCTCGAACAGCTCGCACGCATCCACGAATCCGACCTCGATGTCCCCGGCTTCCTCGCCAAGGTCAAGAAGAAGGAAGACGTGCTCTACGGCTTTGGCCACGCGGTCTATAAGTCCTTCGACCCCCGGGCCCAGGTCTTGAAGAAGTCGGCCGACAAAGTGCTCGCCAAGCTTGGTGTCGATGACCCATTACTTGATATCGCCAAGCAGCTCGAAGCCGCCGCGCTCGAAGACGACTACTTCAAGTCCCGCAACCTGTACCCGAACGTCGACTTCTATTCTGGCATCATCATGCGGGCTCTGGGCATCCCCGAGAACATGTTCACGGTGATCTTCGCCCTGGGCCGGATGCCCGGCTGGATCGCGAACTGGAAAGAAGTACAGGACCAAAAGGAACGCATCTACCGACCCCGGCAGGTCTTTACCGGCCCGGCAAAGCGCCAGGTCACCCCCCTCGCGCAACGCGGCTGAGCTTCGCCACGCGGGTGTGTATAGGCATCTAAGCCGCTCGGCAGCGCGGAACCGCTGCTTCCGCGAGCGATCGCGATGCGCCATGGATGCCCCACCCCCACCTCCACCCCCAAGCCCACGGCTTGCCGTCTGCGGCACGCCATGGGATCCAAGCACCCCGCGTCCGACACTCCGCCTATACCGGCTCGCGCCAGCTTTCCACCTCCTTGGCGTCCCCCGCAACGCTTGGTAGGATGCTAGGGTCCGCTACGCGGCGGGCCTTGTAACGTCTCAGACACGACCGTCTCGGATCAAGTCCGATCCCACCCTTGAGGGGCCAACCCATGAAACGATTCTCCCTGTCCCTGTTCGCGCTGATGCTGATGACGTCGCTCGTCGGCTGCGGTGGCTCATCCGTCTCGCTGCCCGAGTCCGCCATCACCGAAGACTGCTACGCCATCCAGTGGGTCGACACCAAGGCGCTAACGCCCGACATGGCCCGCGACATGATCAGCGGCATCGCCGACGACATGTCCGACGACCAGCCCCAGGCCCGGCTGCTCATGTCCGCTCAGGCCGACATGGTCGAGTCCCGCTACGAAGAACGCTGGGACGCCTTCACCGAGGCCGGCGGCATCGGCTTTATGACGCTGCACTACGTCCTCGAAAAGAAGGGCGAGGGCGAAGACGCCGACCCGACCACCCACTACCGCACCTACGTCCTGGTCCGCGTGAAGAAGGGCGCTAAGGCCGGCGAACTCGAAGAAGCCATCGAGGAATACGCCGCGGAGGACAATGGCAACCGCGAAAACAACGATGTCAAGCTTGAAAAAGTGGACGGCGAAGAAGAGTGGTTCTGGCTGACGACCGAAGGCCGTGCCGACGGCTTCAAGCTCCCCGAAGATGGCGATGAAGACGCATACAAGGCGTTCAAGAAGCTTGCCGGCGATGCCGCCGGCGCACACGCCTACATGGTCTGGCGCACCCACGAGAAGCTGACCGAGGCCGCCCAGAAACGGCTCGACGACGACGAGATCGACCACACCGACGACGAGAAGGCTCGCCTCAACGAGGTCATCCACCTCGAATCGGTCGCGATGTACGTCACTTCCGGCGCGAGCCCGAAGGTGGTTGTCGATGTGACCTTCGACGATAAGGAGTACGCCGAGACCTTCGCCGAGGAACACAACGACGGCTTGTCCCAGCGCCGTGCGGGGCTCAAGATCGCGCTGTCCCGCGCCGAGAACCCGCCGCACCCCTCGGTCGTCAACCGCCTGGTCGAGACGATGGATGTCAAGCCCTCGGGCAGCTCCGTCAGCATCACCATGAACGCACGCAACGTGAAGGACGGCGTCGCGATCCAGGCCTCGGTCATCGGCGGCAACGCCCCCGACACGACCTCGCCCAGCAGGATCTTTGAAACGATGCGCAGCGCCGGCTGGAACGGGCTGCGGATCCCCCGGATGTCCGGCCCGATGAGCCTCTTCGACGTCAGCTTCAACGACCCCAGCGGCCGCGACCGCTGATCGTTTGTCCTTCGCCCTAACGCCCCCGTCAGTCGGGGGCTTTTTTTTAGACTAACATCGGTAGGTGGGGCGGGGTTTCAGTCTGTCATCAGTCCTGCGCCTGGTCGCAATAGGATCGTGAGTGTTTTTATGCCCGACACTGTCTTCGTATCGACCTGGTCTTTTGGTGAAGCCGCGGTCCAGACCTGCTGGGCCTGGTGGCAGGCCGAGCACGACCTCGAACGCGCCGCGATTGCCGGGGCCGCGGCCGTCGAGATCGACCCGACGATCCCCACGGTCGGCCGGGGCGGGCTGCCCAACCGTGAGGGCGTGATGGAGCTCGACGCCGCCTTCATGCGGGGCAGCGACCTGCGCTGCGGCGCGGTCGCCGCGCTGCGCAAGACACTGCCCGCGATCGATGTGGCTTACAAGGTCGCGACCCGCACCGACCATGTCCTCCTCGCGGGGCAGGGGGCCGACGACTTTGCCTTGGCCAACGGCTTTACGCCGCAGTCGCTGCTGACCGACAGCACACGACGCGCGTTTGACGAATGGAAGGCCAAGGTCGACGCCGGCGAAATCGACCCCACGCGCATGGTCGGCCACGATACGGTCGGCGTACTCGGCTGGCACCACGAGCCGGCGATGGACGATACCCCCGGCGAGGCCGTCGCCTGTGTCGCCACCAGTGGGCTGGGCTGGAAGCGCCCGGGCCGGGTCGGCGACTCGCCCATCATCGGCGCGGGGCTCTACGCCGACGACCAGGCCGGCGCGGTGGTCTGCACCGGCGTGGGTGAAACGATCTTCCGCCACGCGCTCGCCGTCCGCATCACCGACGCGATGGCACGCGGCCAGGACGCCGAAGCCGCTTGCAGCGCAACCCTCGCCGCCATGATCCGCCGAGAGCCACACGCCGCCACACAAGGCATCAGCGTACTGGCGGTCCGAAACGACGGCCAAGTCGGCGCCGCCACCACACGGACCGACAACCACGTCTTCGAGTACCACCTCTGCGCCGACGGCCACTTCGACAAGGTCGTCCCCGAGCCGGTGGGCATGGACTAAACCGCCAAGACGCCAAGTGCGCCAAGGAAGGCAGCAAGTCCGATCGAAACCGTTGATGCTCAGCGATGGGACGTGTCTACGGCTGAAGTCAAGGGCGTCAACTCTACCGGTACATTGCCCACTGCAAAACGTCAGGGACAGTCCTCCTTTGCCTTCCTTGGCGCACTTGGCGTCTTGGCGGTTTAGGAATCCCTCACTTGCTTGCCCGCATCGCCTCCACGACCCGCGCGACCAGGTGCTGGTCCGTCGTGCTGTACTGCGACTCGGGGGGCAGGTTGGCGACGCCGAAACGCAGCTCGGGGTTGTTCCGGTTGGAGTGGTCTTCCTTCGAGCCGCGTAGTGAGCCGTGGAGCTGATGGCAGCCGGTGAACTGCATGAGCTGGGCGACGTTGTTGGGCCGGACCCCGCCGCCGGGCAGCAGCTCGATCCGGCCGGCCGCCTTCTTGGCCAGCGCGGCGATGGTCCCCGCGCCGGCGAACGCGCTGCTCGCCTGACCGCTGGTCAGCACCCGGCAAAAACCCAGGTCGATCAGCGCCTCGATCGCTTCCATCGGGTTGGGCGTCAGGTCGAACGCGCGGTGGAACACCGCCTCCTTGCCCGCTTCCAGCACCGGCGCGATGAGGTCGGCGCAGCGTTCGCGATCGATTTCGCCCGACTCGGTGAGCACGCCCAGCGCGACGCCGTCTGCGCCCAGCTTGAGCGCGAGCGCGATGTCGCGCTGCATCACCCGCAGGTCGGACTTGTGGTAGCAGAACCCGCCGGGCCGGGGGCGGATCATCGGGATCACCGTCGCCGGCGTCGCGCGTAGGGCCTCGACGACCTCCAGCAGCAGCCCGGGCGAGGGCGTCAACCCGCCCAGCTCCAGGGCGCTGTTGAGCTCGACCCGGCCCGCGCCGCCTTCGACCGCGGCCAGCGCATCGCCCAGCGACGCGACACAGACTTCAAGCAGGGGTAAAGACACAAACGCTCCGGGTTCGGGGTGCCACATAGCGCAGCTATGTGCTTGACAGCAAACGGTGAGGATACACACAGCTCCGCTATGTGGCGCCCGTCTAGCTAACGGCATCCTACACCGCCGGCGGCAGCGCGACATTCCCGTTCTCATCCAGCACACAACGTCCGTGATCAAGCAGACGCTGCACCGCCGCGTCCACCGCCGGCTGGACCCGGTTGGTCACACGCGAAAAACCAAACAGATCCGCCACCGCGCGGTCGAGCTCCTCGCGGGGCAGCGCGATCATCTGCGCCAGCACCGCGAGCGCCGCGTTGCCCAGCTCTTGAGGCGGGATCTCCTCGATGTGCCGAAGCGGCTGAGCCCCCTGCGCCGGCACACGGAACCCGGCGTACGTCTCGGGCTGCACTGACGCGTCCCACACAAAGCCGCCGTGCAGCCTGGCCTGGCCTGCCTGCGCCGCGCTGGTGAGCAGCGCGTCGACGCGCCGTTGTGCCTTGCCGGTGAGTCGGCCGATGCCCCACTGCGCCGTCACGCGCCGCGCCAGCAGCTCGCGCTCGATCGGCCCCTCGCGTTGGATGACCTTGACCAGCGACTTCACCGCGCGGGTCTGCTTCGCAGGGTCGTAGAAATCTTCACTCGTCCCCGCGGGCCTCGATGCGACGTAGGGCTTGTACACCGCCATGCCCGGGATCGTGCGTGGGCTGGCGTGCCGTTGTTTCGTGGGTGGCGCGCCGCCGCCCGATTTCGCCTTGGGCTTGTCGGGCTCGCCACGCTGCGCCTGCTCGATCGCTTCACGAAGGCGTTCGGTCTCGCGTGCGGGGTCGTGCCACCAGTCGGCCGACCAGACCCGGTGAAGCCGCCAGCCCAGCCCACCCATCACGCCGGGCCGTGTCCGGTCACGGTCGCGTGCGGCCGGGGCGTTCGCATAGAACGGGCCGTCGCACTCGATCCCGAGCAGGTATTGGCCCTCGTTCTCGGGGTCGCGCACGCCGAGGACGACCCGGTAGCCCGACGCCCCGACGTGTCGATCGGTCTCAAACCCCAGCCCGTGCACCGCGGACTCGATCGCCTGCTCAAACGGGAGGACCGCCCGGAGGTCGCGCCCGAGCGTGACGGCCTCGCCGATCGCCGCCGCGCCGCGCTGGGCGTAGTCCAGGAAGCTGCGCATGTGCTTCACGCCGACCTGCTGGGTACGCGACAGATCGATCTGGTCGGCCCGCAGCGAAGAGAACACCACGACCCGCCGCCGCGCCCGTGTGATCGCGACGTTGAGCCGACGCTCGCCGCCTTCGCGGTTGAGCGGGCCGAAGTTCATGGAGACCTTGCCGCTGGCGTCGGGTCCGTAGCACACGGAGAAGAAGATCTCCGCGCGTTCGTCGCCCTGCACGTTCTCGAGGTTCTTGACGAAGACGGGCTCCTCGACCGTCCCGCCGAAGAACGGGTCGATCTCCGGGTGCTCGCGTCGCGCGGCGTCGAGCAGGTCTTCGATGAGCACCTGCTGAGCCATCGAGAAAGTTACGACGCCGATGCTCTGGTAGCTGTCGGTGTCGTAGGTCTTCAGCCGCGCGACGAGTTCATCGACCAGGGCCTGCGCTTCCTTGGGGTTGGTGCAGGTGCGGCCGCGGTCGTACTCGCCGTCTTCGATGTAGCGCATCATCACGCCCATCTCGTCGGACGATTCGACCGGGCTTGGGAAGGTGAACAGCCCGTTGTCGTAGTAGTGGTAGTTGCTGAAGGTGATGAGCGATTCGTGCCGCGAGCGGTAGTGCCACAGCAGCCGCATCGACGGGAGGCCGGCCGCGCTGCACTCGTCGAGGATGCTTTCGAGCTCCTCGAAGTCGTTCTCGTCCGGCACCGCGTCGTCGCTCTCGAGCTTGTGGAAGAACGACGTCGGCGGGAGCTGCTTGCTGTCGCCGACCACGACACACGACGCCCCCCGTGCGATCGCGCCGACCGCGTCCCACACCGGGATCTGCGACGCCTCATCAAACACCACCAGGTCGAACGGCGGGTAGTCCGCGTCCAGGTACTGCGCGACCGACAGCGGGCTCATCAGGAAACACGGCTTGAGGCGTGGCAGGAGATTGGGGACGGCCTGCATGAGCTTGCGCACCGGCATGTGCCGGCGTTTGAGTTTCATCTGGCGCTTGAGGATGCCGACCTCGGAGTTGGCGCTGGGCTCGGAGATGACGAGCGGGACCTTCTGCGCGAGCTTGGCGTAGACGACCTGGCCGGCGGTCTGGAGGTGGCGCTTGTCCAGATCGCGGAAGCGGTCGAGCTGGCGTTCGTGTTCGCTGCTGGCGAATCGCCCCAGCGTGGGGTCGGCGTCGCAGCGCGCGGCGTGCCACTGCGTCAGGACGCTGCGGGTGAGCACGTCGTCGAACTGTTCCGGGCCGATGAGCCGCGACTCGTATGCCTGGATCAGCGGGGCCAGGTGCTGGGCCACGGCCTGCTCGCGCACCGCGCGGTAGTGGCACCAGTCGCGCAGCGCAAGCGTGTTGTCGCGCCAGGCGTCGAGGGTCGCGTGGATCGTCGGGAGTCGATCAGCGTCGTCGGTTGCGCCCCAAGCCGACTCGGGATCGACCTGCATCAGCGCGTTGAGTGGGGCAAGCGTCTGGGCGTGTTTCGTCTCGGCGCGGTCGAGGGTGTCGGTGGCCTGACGGCCGGTGCCTTGGGCGTCGGTGAAGCGATCGCGCTGGTTGACCGCCAGCGCGATGACGCGGTCGCGTGGGTCGTCGGCTTCGCCCATCGCGCTGATTGCGGGGTGTGCGGTGTGGTCGCGGAAGCGCTGCGCCCAGTCGACCTGCTGCGCGAGGGCGTCCCAGTCGGCTTCGCCGCCGCGCCACGCGGGGCCGAACGCCGTCGCGGCGGGGCGGGCGGGGTCGGCGAGCTTGGCGGTCAGGGCCTTGAGCGTACGCAGCGCGTCGAGGTCTTCGACAAGCTCGGCGTTCTTGGGCAGCTTCCCGCCGTTGAGGACCAGCTTGATTCGCTTACGCGGGCCTCGGCACTTGAACCACGAGATGACCGGCAGCGCGGTCATCCCGGCGGCGAGCTTGTTGCGCAGCGCATCGAGGTCTTCGTTGAGTGCCGTGTCGCGGTAGCGTGTAAACAGCCGGGCGCGTTCGGCGTCGCGGGCCTGGCCGAGCTCGATCGCTTCGAGCAGCGTGGGCTTGAGCGACGCCCAGTCCGGTGCGCGGAGCAATGCCTCGGTGGGGCGGGGCGGCTGGGTGAGGAGCCGGCCCAGCTCGATCATCCATCGCGATTCGTCTTGACTCAGTGACTGCGCGTTGTGCGTTTCGTCGGCGATGATGCCCAGGGCTTCGAGCATGCCGCCCAGCGCCAGCGCGAGCTCGTCGCTGGCGTCGCTGGCGGGGTCGATCAAGGCGCGGAGCTGGTCGGGCAGGGCAGTTTTGTACTCGGTGACGCCCGCGGCGTGGTAGGGGTGGTCGGCGCTGCCGGTGTCGTGCTGTGTCGCGGCCGCGGCGGTCGCGAGCTTGTCCGTCGACTCGCGCATGGCCTTGAGCGTGTCGGCCTCGAGCGCGGTGATGTCGGCGAGGCCGAGGTCCAGCGCAGGCACATCGCGCAGCCCGATCAACGCCGCGGTGGCCTGGTAGTAGCTCATCCCGATGGGGTGTTCTTCGTGCAGCGCGGCGACGAGCGCGTTGATGCCGTCGCGTGTTGTCTGTAGCTGCTGGGCCTGGGCTTCCCAGCCCTCGGGGTCGAGCGCGCCGGCGGCCTCGAGCGCTTCGTTGATCTGTTCGAGCACCTGCCGCTTGTTGGCTTTGTTGGAGTGGAGTTCGAGGCAGAACGCCCCGAGCCCGATCTGCGTCATGCGTTTGTGGACGACGCTGAGCGCCGCCATCTTTTCCGAGACGAACAGGACGCGTTTGCCGTGCGCGAGCATCTGCGCGATGAGGTTGGTGATGGTCTGCGACTTGCCCGTGCCCGGCGGGCCTTCGAGGACGAAGCTGTGCCCGTCGTGCGCCGCGAACACCGCAGCGAGCTGGGACGAGTCGGCATCTTTGGCACAGAACGTCTCGGCGACCTTGCGGGTGGTGTCAAGTGTCTTGGGGTCGGGCAGGGGCGTATCGCTCGCGAGGGATTCGCCGTTTTTCTCGACGAGGTGGCGGACGACCTTGCTGGTGAGCAGGGCCTGCGACCGGTCTTCGAGGTCGCGCCACATGAGGAACTTGGTGAAGCTGAAGAGCCCGAGGTCGGCACGGTCGAGGACGTCCCATCGCGGGATATCGACGACGACCTCACGGAAGCGGCGGAGGATGCCGGGGACGTCGAGCCCGTTGTCGTCGGTGTTCAGCTCGTCGAGGCCGGCGATGTCGAGGTCGTATTCGGTGCGGAGTTTTTCGAGGAGGGTGACGTTGATGCGGGGCTCGTCGTCGAGCAGCGACAGGCGGTAGCCGCGCTGCGCGGAGAGGCGTTCGAGCGAGACGGGGATGAGGAGGACGGGCGCGAGGCGTGGCTTGGTGTGGCTGGGCGATTCGTACCACTGGAGGAAGCCGAGCGCGAGGTAGAGCGTGTTGGCGCCGGACTCTTCGAACATGAGCCGGGCGGCGCGGTAGATCTCGAGCAGGCGTTTGTCGAGTTCGCCTTCGGGGAGGTCGGCGTAGGCGCGGCCGTGGGGCAGCTCCGCATTGAGGAAGGCTTCGGTGCGGTCTTCGCCGGTGCGTTCGGTGTGGAGCTCGTCGCTCCTGGGGTCGGTTTCTTTTTTGAGGTGGCTTCGGGAGACGATCTCGAACTTTTCACCTTCGGCGAGGAGGTCTTCGAGCCTGGCGAGGTCGGGGCAGAGCAGGGGGATGCTCTTGCGCGTGTCGCGGTGGTTGAGGATGCGGTTGCGTAGGGAGAGGTCGAGGAGTTTTCGTTTCCAGCGGTCGAGCCGGGTCTGCGCCGCGGCGGTTTCGGTGAGGTCGATGCCGAGGTCGAGGCCGGCGGAGTCTGTCTCCGCCTCCGGGCGTGGCCCGGCGGTTTCGGAGTTGGGGGTGGATGGGGAGGCTGGCGGTGAATCGCCCTGTGCCGGGGTGGGGGGCTTGTTGTGATCGAGGTCGATGAGGTCGTAGGTGCCGGGCTTGACGCGGAGGGGGAGCGGGCGGATGCCGCGGCGTCGGGCGGTGGCGATGTCGATGGCGTAGTGGTATTCGTCTGGGTCTTCGAGTTTGCGCAGCGCGGCCTGCTCGGCTTGCTCGAGCGGCATGGTGGGGTCATGGGTGAGGCCGGTCGCTTCGATCGCGATGATCTCACCGAGCTGGATGCGCTTGCGGAGCCGGAGGGGCTCGGTGACGGCGGGCTCGGGGAACGAGGCGTCGTGGAGGTGGCAGGCGACGAAGGCGTGGCCTTTGGTCATGACGAGGATGGGGTGGAGCCCGGCCTGTTCGAGGAGCCCCGCGAGCAGGAGGGAGAGGTCGAGGCAGTTGCCGAGCTTGCGTTCGGCGATCTGGTCGGGGAGGCGGACGCGCTGGCCGTGGTCTTCGAAGCTGGCGGGGACGGTGATGTAGCCGGGCGCGAGGTCGCCGGCCGCACGGTAGACGGCATCGATAATGGCGCGGGCGTAGGCGGGGTCGCGGCGTTGATAGCCCGAGAGCGCGGCGGTCTGCTCGTCGGGCAGCGCGAGCTCGAGGTGCTTGCGGGCGTCGCCCATCAGCCGGCCGATGACGGGGTGGTTGGGCGTGACGAACGCGGCGAGGATCTCGGGCAGTGAGGCGATCCCCGCCCACTCATCAAATGCGAGGACGTCGACGCGGTGGCGCTGCTCGGCGAGTGTCTGGCCTTCGAGGGTGACGGTGCAGTGCAGCGTGGCCGAGTCGCGCTCGGTGATGTGCGCGAGGGTGTCGGCGCGGAGCGGGAGGTCGATCGTGTTGAGGTGGAGCGTTTTGCCCGGCTCGATGTGGTCGATGCGCTGCGTCCAGGGGTCGGCAAGATCGCGGTCGATCCAGAGGGTGACGATGGCCTCGCGGATCGGTTCGTCGCCGTGGTGCGTGATCGCGATCTGGTTGACAGCGGGGACATCGTTATGGCACATCGCGAAGTTGATGTGCTTGTCGAACTGGAGGTCGAGCGAGAGGGTCCCGGGCGGGAAGGCGGGTTCGGGCCGCGCGGTTGCCGTGCCGGGGGTGTCGATGTCGTGTTGGGGCTCGGCGTTTGCGTTGGGCTGCAGGTCGTCGTGGTCGTCGTGCATCTCGTCCTGCGGCGGGTTGGGGCCGGTGTCGCTCATAGGTTGATTATGGCGGATTTTCGGGGGCGGGGGTGTCCGGGTGTAACACAAGAAGCCCACGCTCGGCGAGCGTGGGCTTCGGGGTTGTTAGACGGGCGCTGCGGCCTATGCTTCGCCGACGATCTGGTCGTGGGCGACGTGGACGAGGCGGTCCATCTCGGCGCGGATCTGATCGTTGGTGGTGCCGGTCGCGGCAAGGTCGGCGGCGACTTTGCGGAGGACGTCTTCGTCGCCGGCCTCTTCGAAGTCGGACATGACGACTTCCTTGGCGTAGGTCACAGCGTCGTCGGCGGTCTTGCCCAGCAGCCCGGCGGCCCAGAGCCCGAGGAGCTTGTTGCGTCGGTTCATGACTTTGAATCGCAGCTCATTGTCGTGGGCGAGCTTGGCGTCCATCCCTTTCTGGCGGTCTTCGATGCCGGACATCTTGTGTCTCCTGTGTCGTGGGGTGTGGTGGGGCGTTGGCCCCGCCTGTTGATTCTAGCAGGTGCTGCGGGGCGGTCGCGGGTTTTGTGGCATCGTAGACGGGCGGATATGATCCGGGGGTGATGATGCATCCGACTAAACGAGGGCCTGTGGCTCGGTTCGGCCGAGCGGTGTTGTTGGCGGCTGCGGCGGCGGGGGTGAGTGTCCCGGCCTTTGCGCAGCAGCGGCACGAGCTTGGCAATGATGGCCAGTGGACCGCGATCGATGAGCCCGCGCCGGACTCGCCCGAGGGCGAGCTGCTCGCGCTGCAGCGCCGGTTGGCGGGCGGCGAGACGGGCGGCGTCGTCGAGGGGGTCTCGGCCTGGCTCGAACGCAACCCCGGCCACCCGCAGGAGCCCGCGGCGTTCCTGCTCCGCGGCGACGCGCGGGTGATGAAGGGCTACTACTACCTCGCCATCGGCGACTACGAAACGATCGTCGGGCTCTTCCCCGGCACCGAGTACTACCAGACCGCCTTGCAGCGCGAATACGACATCGCCCTGATCTACATCGGTGGCGTCAAGCGGCGGGCCAAGCTCGTGAACTGGCGGCTGTACCCGGCGGGGGACATCGGCGTCGAGCTGCTGATCCGGATCCAGGAACGCCTCCCCGGCAGCGCGCTGGGTGAGAAAGCCAGCATCGGCATCGGCGACTACTACTTCCAGCAGGGGACGATGGACATGGCCGTCGAGGCCTACAGCATCTTCCTCGAGGCGACCTACCCGGACTCGGAGCTGCGCGAGTGGGCGATGCTCCGGCTGATCCAGGCGTCGCTGGCGCAGTTCAAAGGCCCGGAGTTTGACCCGACCGGCTTGTTCGAGGCGGCGCAGCGGCTTGAGCAGTACCGCGACGAGTACCCCGCCGCGGCCGAACGCATCGGCGCCGATGCGCTGCTGGTGCGGATCCGTGAGTCGCTCGCGCTCAAGGAGCTGGTCACCGCCCAGTGGTACGACCGCCGTGGCGAACGGCTCAGCGCGGTGACGATGTACCGCCGGGTGATCGCGGGCTACGCCGATACCGCCGCCGCAGGTCGGGCGCTGGACCGGCTCGAAGCGTTGGGCGAGCCCGTGGTCGACACGCGGGCACCGAGCGCACCGGACCGAGTGCCCGAGGAGCCGCCTGTGTTCGATGCCGAGATCAACCCGCCGACGGAGTAGCCGCAACGATGTCTCGACCACGCGATGTACGACGGACCGCGAAGCTAGCCGCGTCGCTACGCGACGCCGGGTGTGGGTTTTCTGACCGCAGTCGCCTGGCCCCGGCAGCGCGTAGCGGTGCGGCTACTTGCCCTCTCGCCGCCCCACTATGCTGGCGCAATGCGCTAGCGCGTGTGTCGACACTGTTCATGATCGCCGCTTCGTTGACGCTGCTCTCCGGCTGCGGGTACACCGCGCGGGAGCTGTACCCGACGCAGTACCAGACCGTCGCCGTGCCGAACTTCGAGAACCGCACGTTCTACCAGGGCGTCGAGTTTGAGCTGCGTGAGGCGATCATCAAGGAGATCGAGCAGCGCACGCCGTACAAGGTCGTGCGGACCCAGGGCGCGGCCGACACCGTGCTCGAGGGCGTGGTCGTGACCATCGAGAGCGACTCGGTCAGCCGGACGGACAACGGCGGCGTGCCCCAGGAGATCGAGCTGACGGTGACGGTCGATTTCGCCTGGCGTGATCTGCGGACCGGGCAGACGCTGCGCGGGTACCAGGGCTTCGCCTCGGCGGGGCAGTACGTGCCGCTGCGGGGCGTGGGCGAGTTTTATCAGACCGCCCAGCACCGCGCCGTCCAGCGGCTGGCGGAAGACATCGTGTCCACGATGCGCGACGACGACTGGTAGCACGTGATCCTGCGACGTTCGCCGCCCGTTTTCCCCTGCCTGCGACGGCTTTTCGGACGTAAGCCCGGCTACCGTCGTCCCCCGCACATGCCGATACCATGTAGGGTCCTGCCCATCTGCCCGGCATGGTTGTGTGGGCTAGAATACGGCGTTGCGTGCCGTCCCCGCCCGGGCCGCCCGCAGTATGGATACACACAGACGACCGGCACAACGACCGGGAAAGAGGTAGCTGGATGCCCGAACAGGACGACAAACCACGCCGCGACGACGATGGCAGGCCCGAAGAACCGGGCAAGCCCAACGGCGGCAAAAACCCCAACCCCCTGGGCCGCTGGCCCCTGGGCTGGGTGCTGCTCATCGGGCTCGCGGTCGTGATGCTGCTGGTGCTGAGCACCGGCCAGGGCAAACCGGTCGATATCTCGGAAGACGAGTTCAAACGCTACGCCATCGACGGCGAGTTCAAGGACGGCGTCATCGTCGAGAAGGCGACCATGTTCGTCGCCGAGCTCGTGCCCGACGCCCGGCGGTCGGAAAAAGTCACCGACGAAGTCACGCGCGTTTCGTTCAGCGCCTTCGCCGAGAACAAGGCGCTGTACAACCACCAGTTCATCGCGCTCAACCAGGCCGCGGCCGAGGGCAACCCGCCCAGTGAAAACTTCGTCACGCTCCAGCTCGAGGCCAACCCCAAGGACAACAACCTCTTCCTGCTCTTCCTGATCCAGTGGGGTCCGTTGTTCCTGATCGCGTTCCTGATCTACTTCTTCATCTTCCGCGCGATGCGTGGCGGCGGCGGCGGGCCGGGCGGGATGCTCGGCAGCTTCGGCCGCAGCAAGCACAAGGTGCTGACCAAGGAGCACTCGTCGGTCACACTCAGCGACGTCGCGGGCATCGACGAGGCGAAAGACGAAGTCGCCGAGATCATCGAGTTCCTCAAGCAGCCCAAGAAGTTCCAGCGTCTTGGCGGCCGGGTGCCGCGCGGCGTGCTGCTGATCGGTCCGCCCGGCTGCGGCAAGACGCTGCTGGCCAAGGCCGTCGCTGGCGAGGCGGACGTCCCGTTCTTCTCGATCTCGGGCAGCGACTTTGTCGAGATGTTCGTCGGCGTGGGTGCAAGCCGTGTCCGCGACCTGTTCAAGCAGGCCAAGGACTCTTCGCCGTGCATCATCTTCCTCGACGAGATCGACGCCGTGGGCCGACGCCGCGGCAGCGGGTTTAGCTCGGGCGGCCACGACGAGCGCGAACAGACGCTCAACGCGATCCTCGTCGAGATGGACGGCTTCGACAGCTCGGATCAGGTCATCGTCCTGGCTTCGACCAACCGCGCGGACGTGCTCGACCCGGCGCTGACCCGGCCCGGCCGGTTCGACCGCTCGGTGCAGGTCCACCTGCCCGACGTCAAGGGCCGCATGGAGATCCTCAAGGTCCACAGCCGCAAGATCAAGATGAGCCCGGACGTCGACCTCGAACGCCTGGCGCGCGGCACGCCGATGTTCTCGGGCGCCGAGCTCGAAGCGATCATCAACGAGGCCGCCATCGCCGCGACCATGCTCAATAAGGACTGGGTCGATATCGACGACCTCGAAGAGGCCCGGGACAAGGTGAAGTACGGCCGCTCGCGTAAGAGCGCCCGGGTCGAAGAAGACGAGAAGAAGGTCATCGCCTACCACGAGGCGGGCCACGCCGTGATCACCTACTTCGATGAGCACGCCGAGCCGCTGCATAAGGTGACGATCATCCCGCGTGGCGGCTCGCTGGGCGCGACGTTTATGCTCCCCGACAAGGACCGCCACATCCTGGGCAAGAAACGGCTCAAGGCGATGATGCGCGTCAGCTTCGGCGGACGCATCGCCGAGCAGATGTTCTGCGACGACCAGTACAACGGCACGGCCGGCGACATCCGGCAGGCGACCGGCATCGCCCGCGCGATGGTCACCGAGTACGGCATGTCCGACCGCGTCGGCTTCCAGCTCTTCGGCGACGACCACAGCCAGGAGCCCTGGCAGCGCGGCGACCAGCTCAGCGACGACACCGCCAAGGCCATCGACGAAGAGGTCAAGCGCATCATCGACGAGACCTACGCCGCCGCGACCCAGATCATCGAGGACCACCGCCAGCAGGTGATCGACCTGGCCGAGGCGCTGCTCAAGTACGAAACGCTGAGCTACGACGAGGTCGACAAGATCATGAAGGGCGAGCCGCTGGGCAAGCCCACGGTCAGTGACCTGCTCCAGCAGGAGCGCGAGAAATCCGCCGAGCCCACGCCCGCCGTCCCGCCGATCCAGGAAGACCCCGGCGACGACACCCCCGGCATCCTCCCCAGCCCGGCGTAGCGCGGCAGAACCCGCACGATGCCTCACATGGTTGATCTTCTGTCCCCAAGAGCGGCACTGCGCCGCTCTTGTTTTTTCAATGATGGCGCTCTGTTGTTACCGGTGTGTCGGCGGTAACACATACCCCAGGAAATCGCGTGCGTTGGGGTGCCACACAACAGCCCAGCTTTCCGGGCAGCTGTGGGCGGATGAAAACTAAAAAGGCATTTCGGCACACACCAGGGCAGCGGACACTTGTGTGGCACCCAGAAGCACGCCAATGT
>JBCCWH010000053.1:0-22353 GCA_039193915.1 Planctomycetota bacterium | reverse complement strand
GCGGACTCGCTCCACCCACCCTACGATTCGTCGATGTCCTCCGACACCGACACCCCGCGCAACAGCACCGCCCCACTCTGGGTGATCCGCGTCGCCGCGCTCACTGGGCTCGTGATCTCGGGCTACCTCTTCGTCCTCGCGGCTAAGGGTGTCGCCCCGCCGGGCTGCGGCGAGGGTGCGGGCTGCGCGGAGGTGCTGGCCAGCCGATGGGCAAAGGTCTGGCGGTTCCCCGTCAGCGCCCCGGCGATGGTCGCCTACCTCGTCGTGCTTGCCGCCTCGCTGCATGCCGGACCGCGCAGCCCGCAGACGCAGCGCGACAAGGCCTGGCGCATCCTCAAGATCGCGGCCATCGCCGCGGGCGGGTCGGCGTTGTGGTTTATCTACCTCCAGCTCTTCGTGCTCCGCGAGGTCTGCCCGTTCTGTATGGGGGCGCACCTCTGCTCGCTCATCATCGCCTTCGCCGCGCTGCTGCACGGCCCGCGCGCGCTGCCGCTTGTCGGCCTAGCGGGCGCTGGCGCACTGATCGCGACGCAGGTCCTCCTCCCGCCACCCGCCGTGACGGTCAACCCTCAGGTCCGCTTCACCCTCCCCGACCCCGCGCTCAACCCGACGCTCGGCGACCCGGCCGCGCCGCACACGATCGCCCTGCTCTACGACTACAACTGCTACCACTGCCTGGTCACCCACGAACACCTCCGCGCCGCGCTCGACCGATACCCCGGCCAACTCAACCTCATCCTCCTGCCCACCGCCATCGACCCGGCATGCAACACCTTCGTCAGCCAGCAGTCCTACGGCTCGCGCACGTCCTGCGACATCGCGAGGCTCGCGCTCGCCGTCTGGGTCGCCGACGCCGAACAACTCGACGCGTTCGACGCCTACCTCGTCGAGCAGGTCCCGCGCAAGAAGGTCGACGGCAGCGTCCCCCCGGAAATCGTGGAGACGCTGTTCCGGGCCGAGGCCGAGCGGCGGGTAGGCGCCGAAGCCCTCGCCGCCGCGCTGGCCGACCCACGGATCGATGCCCAGCTTGAGGCTGCGGCCAAGGTCTACGGCTTGGCCGTGGACCCGACCACGCTGCGCGAAGGCGTCCCCCGCATCATCATCGGCGAGTTCGCCTTCCCCGGCTTCGAGCAGGACACCGACCTCTTCAAGCTGCTCGAAGCGACCTACCCCGACCTGAAACCCACCGGCGAGAACCGCTAAACTCTCCGCCATGACCACTAAAAACCAAGCCACCGACCCCGGGGCGTTCTACGGCCTCAAGACCCGGCTCGTGGTCGGCATGGAGATCCATGTCGAGCTCGATACCCGCAGCAAGATGTGGACCGCCGCGCCTAACGTCGCCCACCCCGACTTTTTCGAGAGCGAACCCAACACCCTGCTTAGCCCCGTCGTCGTCGGTATGCCCGGCACGCTGCCGGTGATGAACAAGGCGGCCGTGGAGATGTCCGTCCTCGTCGGGCTCGCGCTCAACTGCGACATCGCCAAACGCTGCAAGTGGGATCGCAAGAGCTACTGGTACCCCGACCTGCCCAAGAACTACCAGATCAGCCAGTACGACCAGCCGATCTGCGGGGAGGGGTATCTGGAGATCCCCAAGCCGGGTGATGAGCGATGCGAATCCCCGGATGATCCCGCGGTATCGGCATGCGCCGACACCGCGGGCATGAAGCGGATTCGGATTACGCGTGCGCATCTTGAGGAGGACGCGGGGAAGCTGCTGCACGACCTTCCGGGCGGCGGGCACAGCGACGGGTCGCTCGTCGACCTCAACCGCGCGGGCACGCCGCTCTTGGAGATCGTCACCGAACCCGACTTCGCCAGCGCGGACGAGGCGGTGACGTTTGGCCAGATGCTGCGCGATATCTGCCGGCACCTCGGCGTGACGCAGGGCATCATGCAGAAAGGCCACATGCGCTTCGAGCCCAACATCAACGTCGTCATCGAAAAAGACGGCGAAACCTACAAGACCCCGATCGTCGAGATCAAGAACCTCAACTCCTTCAAGGCCGTCCACGGCGCGATCCTGCACGAGCACACCCGGCAGATCGAGAAGTGGCTCGAAGACGGCGTCGTGATGGCGTCGCGCTCCAAGTCCACACGCGGCTGGGACGACGCGAAACTCGTAACCACCCCGCAGCGCGAGAAGGAGGACGAGGACGAGTACCGCTACTTCCCCGACCCGGACCTGTGTGCGGTGGAGATCGACGACGCGATGCTCGACGCGATCCGTGAACGGCTTGTCGAGCTCCCGACCGATCGGTTCAAGCGCTATGTCGATGAGCTTGGGCTCAAAGAAAGCGACGCGAAGGGCCTGATCGATGAGCCCGCGACGACCGCGTTCTTCGAGCAGACATTGGCTGCGGGTGCCGACGCCAAACAGGCGGCCAAGCTGCTGCGCAACAACCTGGGCAAGCTCGCCAACGAGCGCGGCGTCCTGCCCGACGCCCTGGGGATCTCTGCCGACCAACTCGCGGGGGTCGTGAAGCTGCTGGCGGCGGGGACCATCGGCAGCAACGTCATCGACAAGCTGGTCGCTGCATGCATGGAGAGCGACGATTCGCCCGAGCAACTGGCCGAGCAAGGCGGGATGGTGCAGGTACAGGACGACAGCCAGCTCGAGGCGTGGGTCGACGAAGTGCTCGCCAACCCGAAGCTGGCCAAGGCCGTCGAAGACCTGCGCGGCGGCAAGCAGCAGGCCATCGGCGCGATCATGGGCCAGGTCATGCGGCTAAGCCAAGGGTCCGCCAACCCCGGGCAGGTCACCAAGCTGATCATGGCGAAGGTGCAGGGCGACTAAAAAACAGCACCACCCATGAAGGCGGTGCTGCGAGGAAATCGTGATCACGGATCGGCTTAGGCGTCGCGGCGTCGGCGCTGGCCCATCAGGCCGATGAGGGCGAGGCCCATGAGTGCGGCGCTAGGCGAAGGGACGCCGGTCGGGCGGTCGTCGCCGCCATCGCCACCGTCGCCTTGATCCTCACCGTCGTCGCCGTCCTCACCGCCGCCGTTGTCGAACTCGCACCCTTCGTGGATGCCTTGCTCGGCGAACTGGTAGGTCGTGAGGTCGCCCCCCGTCAGCATCAGGCCGATACCGAAGCCCTCGGTGTTGATGGCGTCGTTGATCTGGTCGGCGGTGAGTTCCCCAAACCCGTTGTTCACAAACGCGACGGCCGCGTAGCCGCCCGCGCCGACGCCGGAGAGGCCGGCGGGCACTTCGTAGCTCACCGTGGAGCTGGTCCAGGGGGAGAGGCCGGGGCTGTCGGTGCCTTCGAGGAAGTTCAGCGGACCCGAGTCGATGCGGAGGTTGCGGTCGAAGAGGTCGTCGGAGAAGAAGTCTTCCCAGCCGTTCTCGAAGTAGATGCCGGTGATCTCTGCGCCTTCGTTGCAGTTGTGGATGACAAACTCGAAGTCGTAGCCGTCGAGTTCGGAAGCCTGAGCGAAGACCGGGAAGGTCGGGGCGGCGGTGCCGGCGATGGCACTGCCCGTGAAGAGGAGGCCGGCGGCGATCGCCGACGCGGTGACAGGGGTGATATGTCGCATGTTGCTCCCTCGATACATGATGGGTTGAAACTAAACGCGGCGCCCACGGAGGGACACCTCCACCGTTTATCGCTTCATCTTAACGGACGCGTCCAATAAACCCTAGGGAAATATGGATTTGTGGCTGAAAACGGTGTTTTTAGATCGCCGAACGGCCTCCTTATCGGACAACGCCGCCCCGTTTCGGGGGCGGCGTTGCGTGTTTTATGGGGTGTTGTGAATCGAGAGGCACCGGGCTTAGTCGCGGCGGCGACGCTTGCCCGCCAGCCCCATCAGGGCCAGGCCCATCAGTGCGGCACTCGGCGTCGGCACGCCGGTGGCTTCGTCACCACCCTGGCCGCCGCCGTCACCTTCGTCGGGCAGGTCGCCCTGGCCGAAGCCGCAGTTGTGATCGCCCCGCGACTGGCCGGTCCCGGCGAGTGCCCAGGCGGTAGCGATGGGGTCGTCGGCAAACATATCCTGCAGGCGGAGGCCGAGCCCGAAGCCCTGCGTGGCCAAGACGCTGTCGAGGTCATCCAGCGAGACGCCGTCGTTGGCCATGAACGCGACGGTCGCTGTGTGTCCGCTGTGGACGCCGTTACCGACGCCGCCCATGATTTCGTAGCTGACCAGCGAGCTGGACCAGCCGGCGATGTTGGGGCTCACGCCGCCTTCGACGAAGTTGAGCGGGTTTTCATCGCGTCGGAGGTTGCGGTCGTGTGCGCTGGAGGAGAACATCGAGCCCCAGGCGGATTCGAAGTAGATGCCGGTGATGCCCGCGTCGTCGCAGTGGGTGTTGTTTTCGATGACGAACTCGTAGTCGTAGCCGTCGATGGTGGCTTCCTGGACGGTGACGGAGATGTCGATGCCGTCGTGGCCTTCGCCCGTGACGATGTTGTAGTGCGCGGTGCCGGCGGCGGCGGTCGTCGCGGCGGCGAGGGCGAGGGCAGTCGTTGCGATCTTGTGGCTGATGGTCATTTCGTTTCCCTTCTCGAATGTTTGAAATCTTTCGTTCGCGTCTCTGGCCTAACCATGCCCCAGCCCGGCGGATGGGCAAGCGCACGGCAACGAAACCCGCCGGAAACGGGTCGGGTCGTGCGGGCGGGTGGGTTTGTGCGGGGAAAAAGACCGTTAGAGCGGTGATACAGGCGTGTTTTTTCACCGATGCGCCATCGAAAAGCGCAAAGACGCCAGCCAAGAGCCCCCCGGTCTGAGCAGTGAAAAGGCCCCGAGCCGTTGCCTAGGCTTCGCCGTCCTCTCCCTCTTCCGGGGCCGGCGGGTCGCGGTAGACAACGATCGTCTTGGCGAGGATGTCGCCCAGGCGCTGACGCTGCGGGCTGATCAGCGGCAGCATGAGCAGCAGCCACGCGACCAACTCAAACACACGCGACACCGCGCGGACCAGTGAAGCGCCGGGCGACGCAGGGACGCCACGGAAGTCCGAAACATAAGTCCCGGTGAGCCACTTGCCCACCGAGCGTGCGGTGATGAACTCGAAAACCGTCGTGTGTAACACGGTGATCGCGATGACCAGCCAGCCGGGCCCCATCGCGTCGGGGTGTTTCGGGATCGGCGTGCCGGGCCAGTGCTGCAGGATGATTTCGTCCCAGCCCAGGCCGTACACCCCGCCCGCGATCCAGAGCCCCGGCATCAGGTCGATCAGCGTGCTCAGCAGGCGTCGGCTCCAAGGCACCAGGCGGACGCCTTCGGGCAGCCTCACCTCGCGCTCGCGCGGCGTGCGTTTCCAGAACAGCATCAGGATCGCCAGCGCTGCCGTCAGCGCCACGATCTGGATAATCCAATCCGCGTTGTTCTCCCACCGAGATCGACGCGCGGGGTAATAGTCCGTGTGGGTGCCCGCCGGTTCGCCACCCTCGGGCGGGGGCACTGTGCCAAGCATCGCCGCAGGCAGGCGGTACTCGCCCAGCAGCCGCTCGGGCGAATCGCCGGACGCGACGCCGTTGCCCGGCTCAAGCGGCGCATCGGGCCGGGCCAGCAAGACCGCTTCCGAACCCAGGCCCAGCAATCGCCAGCGCGCCGTATCGAGCGTATTGACCCACATCATCCCCGCGTTTGCACGGTGTCGACCGCGAAGCAGAAACACATCCACGACTACCTGCTGCACATCGCGCTGGCGTTCGACGGCAACAAACACCTGGCCCAACAACGACGCAGCCGACCACCCCCCCCGGCCGGGCAGGTAGTACGTGTTCTGCGACCAGTCCGCCTCCCCCGCCGGCAACGTCACCACCAACGCGCCCTCGCCTCGGCTGTGCTCCGAGACCACCACCGGGCGCGCGTCCCGCGGGCCACGCATCACCAGCTCTGCACGGTGAGGCAAACCAAACGCATCGGGCAGCGGCACCGACTTCCAACCCTGAGCCCCCACACGGATCAGCCGACAGGCCGGGCCACTGGCGGCAGGCACCTGCTCGGTTTCGGCCGGCACCGCTTCATCTCCCGCATTGGCATCGCGCGGCGCGTCATTATCAACCGTGCCTGACACATCGTCGTCCGCCGACGCGTCGGCACCCGACGTGCCATCGCCCGCATCGATCGGCCGTTCTTGCCCGTGCTCCGCCGATCCGTCGCCGGCGTCTTCAGGCACCGCCTCGTCGCGCCCGTCACCCGGCCCCCACAGATCGATCCCCGGCGGCAGACCGAGCGCCGCGTTGAGTGTGTCATCCATCGCCGCCGCCCCCGACACCGTCGGCGGCGCATCCAGTTCAGCGAGCACCTCCGGCGCATCAACACGCACCAGCGCCCAAACGCCCTGCCGGTTCGCCACAAGCGAAAGCAAACCACAGCCCTCGGGCAGCGCCGGCAGATCGCCTGTGCGGTACGACCAGCCCCAGCCCATCGGCTCCTTGTAGGGCCGACGCGTCAGCACCCGGCCGTCGTCCATCACCAGCACCAGCCGACCGCCCCCGGCCGCGATGCTGCCCGAGCGGACCCGGCCCGCGATCGGCTCCAGCGCATGGAGCTGCCCCTCCGCATCCCCCGGCCCCCGGTGATAAATCTCGATCTGCTCCCCGTCCTCACCCGCAGACGCCACGACCAGCCAGAGATGCGACTCATCGCCCGCGACCAGCAGGTCCTGCGCCGACGCGTGCGACGCCGCCAGCCCCAAGGCCAGCGACAGCACACCCGCCACGTACAAAAAGAAAACCCGCCTGCACATACGCGCAGAGCGTAACGCATCCCCCACCCACCGGCGAACACCCCACCGCAATTCCACACCCCAAGCCCACACCCATACCCAAGGCCACACCCCATGCCCCATGCCCCATGCCCGCGGCGTTGCGCAGTAATGCCGCGGGATTCCCCGCACGACCATCCACCAAACCCAAGCACCCAACCGCCCCGCCCTGCTACCATCCCGCCATGCTCAAGTACCGCCTGACCCTCGGCCCGATCCTCATCGCACTCCTGCTCGCCGTGCTCTGGCTCGACCAGTTCATGCAGGACGCACACGCCTGGCGGCCGGGCATGGTCATCTTCGTGGCCATCATGCTCCCCGCCATCCGCATCGCCTCGACCGAGCTGGCACGCATGTTCGACGCCAAGGGCTACCAGGTCAGTGCCAACACCATGTTCCTCGCTGGCACAGCCGGCTGCATCGGGCTCATCACCACCGGCCACGGCAACGCCTACGATGACCCGCACACCCGCCTCGTGCTCGTCGCCTCCGCAGGCTGCGCCGCCGTCGCGCTCGCCCTGCTCCTCCATGCCCGCAAAAAACAACCCGGCGGCGCGCTCGCCGCCGCCTCTGCCGCCGCACTCGCCTTCCTCTACCTCGGGCTCATGCCCGGCTTCTTCCTCGCGCTAAGAGCCGAGCACTCCGCATGGACCCTCGCCGCCGCCATCCTCGTCGTCAAGGCCTGCGACATCGGGGCCTACGCCACAGGCATGACGATCGGCAAACACAAACTCATCGTCTGGCTCAGCCCCGGCAAGACGTGGGAAGGCCTCGTCGGCGGCGTCATCCTCGCCATGATCGTCAGCCTGCTCTTCCTCAGGCCCCTGGCCGACCTCACCCCCGGCTACGCCCTCCTTGTCGGAGCGATCCTCGGCGGCGTCGGCCAACTCGGCGACCTCGCCATCTCCATGCTCAAACGCGATACCGGCATCAAAGACTCGGGCCGTGTCCTCCCCGGCTTCGGCGGCGTGCTCGACCTCATCGACTCCCCCCTCCTCGCCGCCCCCGTCGCCTACTGGCTGCTTACGTAGGGTGGGTAGAGCGAGTCCGCGAGCGATACCCACCACGGCCACCAACCCCCGAAAAACCGCGAAAACCTACAAAACCCCCTTGCCCCGCCCCCTGCGGAACGATACCCTACACCCGTGGGATACGCCGGCCCCGACCGGATGGGTGTCGGCGTGGCTGTGGCTCTTGAGAGCCAGCCGTTTCAGTCCCCCTTTTTCTCTTATTGGAGTATTCCACCATCGCTCGAGGACGATTCCGCCCGCAGCCGAAAGAAACCGGCAAGCGCCTACGCATCAACGACCAGATCCGCATCTCACCGGTCCGCCTGATCGACGACTCGACCGGCGAGGTCGGCGTGGTCGATCTTGACACCGCCAAAGCCCGCGCCGCCGAGGCCGAACTCGACCTCGTCGAAGTCTCGCCCGGCACGCCCGGCGAAGACGGCAAGCCGCCCGTCTGCAAGATCATGGACTACGGCAAGTGGAAGTACGCGCAGCAGAAGAAAGAACAGAAAGCCAAGGCCCACGCCAAGAAGTCCGAGCTCAAGGGCATGCGGCTGCGCCCCAACATCGATAAGCACGACCTCGATCTCAAGGTCGGCAAGGCCCGCGAGTTCCTCGAAGAAGGCCACAAAGTCCAGTTCGTCATGCTCTTCCGCGGCCGACAGATGGCGCACAAGGGCCTCGCCCTGGGCCAGATGCGCAGCATCATCGAAGGCCTCGACGACGTCTCCAAGGTCGAGCAGCCCCCGAAGATGATGGGCCGACGCGCGACGATGCTCCTCGCCCCCGACAAGGGCAAGAAGGACGCCACGGACAGCAAACGCCAGGCTGAGGCCAAGAAAGCCCAGGCCACCGACGCCTGAGCCACGGCGGAGGGAGCTTCAGCTCCCGGCCCCAACCCATTGAACTTGTATCCCCACCACCCCCGTCCACCCGGGGGTTGTTTACTATCTGGCCGGGCCAAACACCGCGACATCCTTCATACGAGGCCATCCACATGACCAAGCTCTGCTGTATCTGCATGGCACTGCTGCTCCCACTCGGCGGGTGCAACAACACGCCGTCAACCGATCCCGCATCGAACTCTGACAATCGCCCACCCGACTCACAACGCCTCGCGACGCAGATCACCCGGCTCAACATGATCGAGCCCTACAACCCCGAAAGCCTTGACCGCGTTCGGCTGAACGATGCGGGGCAGATCGTCGCCTTGGGGATGCGCGAATCGGTCTTCGACGACCAGGACATGGCCATGCTCGCCGAGATGCACCACCTCGAGCTGCTCGCGGCCAGCGAGTGCGCAATCAGTGACGCGGGGATGCAGCACCTGTCGCACATGACAGCCCTCACCTCGATCTACTTCGAAAACACCGACATCACCTCCGACGGGCTGCGTGAGGTGGCGGGCTGTACCGACATGGCCCGCGCCTACCTGTCGGGCACCCGGATCGACGACAGTGCCGCCGATACGATCCTGGGTTGGCGAGCCCTGACATTCATCAACGTCGGCGACACACGTGTCACCGAGGATGGGATCCGCCGCATCCTGACGCTGCCCAAGCTTGAGACGATCGTCGTCGATACCACCCAACTCGACGCCGACACACGCGACGCGTTGGCTGCTCAATACACCGACATCCGCTTCATCGCCCTGCCCCCGGAGTAATGGGGCCGGGTGCCACACAACTGGCCGAAGGCCTGCTGTGTGCGGGGCGACAACGGTCGTTGCCTCATCGCACACAGCAGACCCTACGGGTCAGTTGTGTGGCACCCGCGCCGCCCCCGCTACAATCCAACCATGCCCCAAACGGCGAGCCAAGCCGAGCACTGGCCGCGTGCGATACTTCACGTCGATATGGACCAGTTCTTCGCGGCCATCGCCGTGCTGGATGACCCATCACTGAAAGGTAAGCCCGTCCTCGTCGGCGGGACCGGGCCTCGCGGCGTCCTCTCCACCGCGTCCTACGAGGCCCGCAAGTTCGGCTGCCGGTCGGCCATGCCCACCGCCGTCGCGCTGCGCCTTTGCCCACACGCAACAATCGTCAAAGTCCCAGGCGCACGCATCCGCGAACTCTCCGGCAAGCTCTTCGACATCCTCGAACGCGTCTCGCCTTTAGTCCAGCCCCTCTCCTGCGACGAGGCCTTCATCGACGCCACCGGCAGCCAGCGCCTCCTCGGCCCCCCGGAAGTCATCGCCCGCAACATCAAACAACAAGTCCGCGATGAACTCCAACTCACCGCCTCCGTCGGCGTCGCGCCCAACAAGTTCCTCGCCAAGCTCGCCAGCGACCTCGAAAAACCCGACGGCCTCACCGTCATCCCACGCAACACCGACGAACACCCCGATGCGATCGCACGCTTCCTCGCCCCACTCCCCATCCGACGCATGTGGGGCGTCGGCCCCGCCAGCGAAGCCAAACTCGCCAAGCACAACATCCACACGTTCGGCGACCTGCAAGCATGCTCCCGCGAACGCCTCAGACGCATCGCCGGCGGCGATGAATACGCCAACCATTTCTACAAGCTCTGCCGGGGCGACGACGACCGCCCCGTCCACGGCCCTCGCGACGCCAAGTCCGTCGGCCACGAGCAGACCTTCCGCGAAGACCTGGAAGACCCCGACCATGTCCGCGCGATCATGCTCACCCAGGCCGAGGACGTCGCCCGCCGACTGCGCCGCAAGCAACGCCGTGCCAAAGGCGTCACCGTCAAGATCCGCTTCGGCGACTTCCAGACCATCACCCGATCATCGACGCTCGACCGCCCCACCGACCTGACCCGCGAGCTGTATGACGCAGCCGTCGCCCTCTTCGATAAGTGGGCCAGGCACAGCTACCGCCCCGTCCGCCTGATCGGCGTCAGCGCCGGCCCGCTGACGGATGGCGAAGAGGCCCAGCCGTCGCTCTTTACCGACCCCGACAACGAAAAGCAGCGTGCAGTCGAACAAACCCTCGACACCATCAAGGCCCGCTTCGGCCACCGCGCCGCTCACCGCGGCCAACCCCCGGCCAACACCAAACACCGCACCTACGACCCCCGGAACGGGTACGGGTAGGCCAACCCGCGGAAGCCTGGCAAGGCAAAACCGCCCCATCGTCCGCCAGAACGCGATATCACCTCCTGACCCGCCCGAGCACTAGGGAATGGGGTTTAGGTCATCCCGAATATTTATGTAAATATTTCCATTGACATTTCCAGCGATATCGGTAAACTTGACCCTCGACCCATGAAACCGTCGGCCTTTTTGGTTCTGTCGATTCCGGGGAGACAGAACAGAGGCCGGCATGGCCAAGCACTGACCGCACCCTCTCAATCCACTCAAACGGGGCAATCGTCTGCTCCTTTCTCACCCCGCGCAGAAGCGCATCAACGCAGGAGACTACGAACATGAGTCATTTTCCAACGTCCAAGCTCGCAGCCGTGGCCGCCGCCGGCCTCATCGCCGCCGGCGCCGCACAGACCGCCGAGGCCGCGATCGTCTACAGCGGTGTCCAGAACATCACCATCTCGGGCGATGCAAACAACTTCATCTGGAATGCGGTCACCTTCGATTTTGAAGACACCACCCAGTCGGTCGCCGGCACCGCCACCACCGGCGCGTGGACGAGCGGCGCCACCGACTACGGCATGGATTTCTACGGCGGCGGCACCTGGAACGCCAACCTCGGCTCGAACTACAACAACGCCAGCAGCGGGGTTGTGGCACAAAGCTGGAACAACAACGCGGGCACGGCCATCAGCTCGCTCAGCCTGACTTCGGGGTCCATCCCCCTGTCCAACGGCAACACGCAGTACATGGTGTTCCGGCGGGCTGACGGCACCCACGGCTGGGTCCAGGTTGCCAACGTGATCGGCTTTAGCAACTCCACCGATGGCAACGCGTCCTTGACCATCGTGGACTGGGCCTTCGAGACCGACACGGCCGACGACATCGCAATCGCTCAGGCACCCGAGCCCGGCTCGCTGGCGCTGCTGGGCCTGGGCGGCCTCGCGCTGCTCCGTCGCCGCCGCTAATCGCATCAACCCGGCTTGATACGTTTCCGCGGAGGCGGCCCACCGGCCGCCTCCGCTATTTTTAGAGTGCCCTACTCCGGATCTGGGAGCTTCAGGTGGGCACCTCGCGCCGGGGACGACTGAACGCGATACCAACGCCATGGCGATACATGAGGCCTACTGCCCAGCGAAGATCTGGATCGAGGGGTGCCAATGCGTGCAGTGCGATGTAGACTCAATACAGGTTCTGTACAGAGCGGGCACTGCGGCAGGATGCGATCAAGCCCTTTTGGCGAATTCCGCTAGAAGCGCGACAAAATTTGATGATATTTACGTAAATATTTTTATTGACGCCGATCCGGACGGGGGTATAATCCGTACATGAGTATCGACGCTCGGTTGTCGGGCCTCTTTTTTCGCCGAGACGGGGCGACTGCCGGCCGGGCCAAGGGTTGACTGAATCATCGACGACCCGAAGCCTGGCAATCGTTTTGCCCTCTTCCAACACCCGCGCAGCAGCGCACATCCGTAGGAGATCATGAACATGAGTCTTTTCCCCACCTCGAAGCTCGCAGCCGTGGCCGTCGTCGGCCTGGTCGCCGCCGGTGCCCAGAACGCCGACGCCGAAATCCTCTACAGCGGTGAGCAGAACATCGATGTCACCTGGCAGTACGCCTCCACGGCGGATGGCGAGGGGATCCAGTTCTTTGGGTACGACCGCCTCGTCTTTGATTTTGACGACCTGACGGGCGTTGCGGTACCGGGCACCGTCGCCACCGACGCAGGCCGGGTCTACGTCCAGCCGACGAACGCGGATGACATCCCCCATGCCGGTGCCGTGCCGAGCGATATCGATCTCCGGTTCCAGACGTCAGCGACCTGGCGCGCTCACGTCAGCTTTGGCGACGATTCCAAGAAGGTCCTCGGCATCGGTCATGACGGGTTCTTTGGAAGCCCCGGCGGAGTGATCAACGAGACCAACACCGCGTCGTCCAGCGAAGCCGATGGTGTTGCGTTCTCCCCCCATGCGTCCTTCGTGACCTTCAGGCGGGAACTGCCCGATGGGGTCGGCGGTGTGTACAACAGCTTTGGCTGGATCCGTTTTGAGAACGTGCCGACCTCCATCAACAACACGGCCAACACCGACCGCTTCAACACCATCCGCATCGTGGACTGGGCCTACACCACCGAGGCCGGCGACACGATCATTGCCGGCGAAGTGCCCGAGCCCGGCTCGCTGGCGCTGCTGGGCCTGGGCGGCCTCGCGCTGCTGCGTCGTCGCCGCTAACGCCGACCATATGATTTGATTCGATTCCGCGGAGGCGGCCCGCCGGCCGCCTCCGCTCTTGCTAGAACGACCGACCGCTGCCCCGAGACGCCGCCATGCACCACCATCCACGGCTTATTGTGACCCTGGTCGTGCTGCTGCTCGTCGGAGCGGGGGTCTGGGGCTGGCGCTGGCTGGATGCACGTAGCGGCCAGTCGCTCGGGCATGAGGAACAGACGTTTTACTGCTGCTTCGACGACACGGTGGTGACCGTCGAGACGCAGGATGTGATGCCGATGTGCCGCCGGGGCGAGGCCGCCACCCCTTCGCTGGCACCGGGCGGCCCCCCGCTTCGGGTGCAGTGCCCAGAGTGTGGCCGACTGTCCTGTTTCAAGCTCGATCCCGAAACCGGGGAAGAGATCGAGGCCGATCCCGCGTGGGACTTGAGGCCTCTGCCCCATGCGGGCGACGAAGGGTAATGGCGGCGGAGCGTCGCCGGGAAAATCAGCGGTGCCAGCGGGCATGGATTGACCGTCGGCGGATTCGTTTTTCCTAACGAAAGAGACTTGCAGATGCTCGACACAACACGCAGCAACAAGGGGCCAAAGGGGACGGACCAAAACGGCTTTACCCTGATCGAGCTCCTGGTCGTGATCTCCATCATCGCCCTGCTGATCGCCATCCTGCTCCCGGCGCTAGGCAAGGCCCGTGATTCAGCCCGCCGCATACAGTGCCTCAACCAGACCGGCAGTATCGGGAAAGCCCACAACACCTACGTGGCGGATTTCGGGGCTTGGCCGTTCCCGGACCGCACAGGGTTTGGGTTCAACGGTGGCAACGGCCCGATCGCGTGGTTTGAGCCGATGGACCTAGTGGGCAAAAGCCCCATACGCGCGGAGATTGGGAACTGGCTTCCGATCGAAAGGCGGCCACTCAACGAGTACCTGCTGGGATCCCAGCCCGGCCCTGACCCCGACATGTGGACGCGTCAGGAAGTCCCGCCCGCAGAATGCCCTTCAGACATCAATGCAGAGGGGCAGGGGTACAACGAGCTCTGGCCCAGCATCAAAGACGACCTGCTCAATGCCTACTCCGCTTACGAGACACAGGGCAGCAGCTACCTGGAGCGCGGGATCGCCCACTTCGCGGCCCCCAACATCGCCCAGCCGCTCCGGGACTCCGCCTCCCAGCAGCAAGCGATCAAGCAACTGGTACGCTACGTGTATGAAACAGGCTCGGCGTCTGAAATCCTGATCATGGGCGAAGCGCCGCTCATCGATTCCTTCGCGTTTACCGGCACCCCGCTCATGGGTTTTCACGGCGATTTTGGAAAGCACAACGCCACGTTTGCCGACGGCAGCGCACGCATGGTCGAAACCGATGCCGCCTCGGTCGAGGCCACTTGGGTGCGAAGCGTCTTCGCGCCGCGTGGCGGCGACGACTGGACCTTGTACCAGCCCCATAGCGCCTCCTCGGGCCTGTTGCCCCGCTAGAACCGAACCGACGGGCACCCAAACACCCCGCCCGACCAGAACCTTTCATCGAATCGACCGGAGTCATCTCGCTTGATCCACCCATCCGTCCCGCCATCTCGTGACATCGCTCAGGACGCCAGCCAACTCGTCGAGTCTGTTTCGCAGTCGGTCAATGTCTTCACCATGACCCTGGCGGAAGTCCTCGGGGACCTCTCGGATTCGAGCATCGCGGACCAGACCGTGGACGGCCTGCACACCGCGACGGGCGTCAACAAGTCGCTGGTCTGGAAGATCAAGCGCCTGCAGCAGGCCCGCCAGCCGATCGAAGAGATCGAGGCCGTGCCCGGGCGGCGGGCGGTCAGCGGGCTGGCGAAGATCGCGTCGAGCCGGGGGATCGAGGCAGAAAAGGTCAATCGGCTGCTGGAGGCCTCCGACCGCTTCGAGCAGCTCGTGACGCAGACCGCCTCGGACCGGGAGCTGTTTGTGACCACCGTCCGGGGCTGCGCGGACCAGCTCGGCCCCGAGAGCCAGGAGGTGATGCGCAAGAAAGCGTTCACCGCGATGTCGCAGCTCCTGGGGGTCAGTCTTGGGCGGATGCACCTGTCCATGTTCATGGGGCCCGGGGCGAATCCCGAGGACAACGCGGTGGCCGTGACGCTCTTGATGAACGTCGGGCGTACGCACTACCGCCCGGACGTGTACTGGCCGATCGTGTCGATCTCCTCTCACGACAACAACCCCGAGCACCAGCCCGTCGTGCCGCCGCGTCGCCCGATCCGGCCCGGGCCTCAACTCGCCGAGGGGATCTCACTGCTTGATGAGTTCGCTCAGGGCGTCCAGCCCAAGACCCGCGTCACCGAGCGGCACGGCAACCTGGTCGTCGAAGCGACGTCGGATGTCGTCGGTAAGGCCGGCCGGTTCACCGCCGCCTACGGCAGCATCCTTTCGACGACTGGCCCAAAACCCGATATCGACCTCTACCGCTTCTGCCGGGTGCCGTGTGAAGAGATCAGTGTTGACCTCTGGGTGCACCGGCAGTTCGTGCCCCAGGCCCCGTTGACCGGGCGGATGTACTACGGCGGGGAGTACGAGTACGACCCGAAGAGCAACATCGGGGTCGTCATCGACGAGCAAACCATCGCTGCGACCGGCTACGGCCCAACCTACGCCCGTAACCCGGGCCTCCCCAACTCCAAAGAGTTCTTCGATTTGGGGTGCACGACCGGCGGCTGGGACCCCGCAGAGATGTGCCTCTACCGCTATCGCCTCGCGTGCCCAACCATCCCCGGCACCCTGCGCCTCTACGACCCCTCGGCCGAGTAAGGCGATCACGCAACCCAGCTCACGTGGCCAAAGTGAAACCTCCCTCCCAGCGTCTCCTGCGAGGAAAGGCGGCACAAGGCAAACGCTACACGGGGCTGCAATCTGGTTAGCAACCAAGCACAGCACCTACGACCCACGCAACGGGTACGGCTAAGTCCTGCCGAGCGTGTTATCGCGTTGTGGGCATGGGCTACAACGCCGCTCGAACAGGCAGACCGGGTAACCCAGGCCGGTCGATTCGAGGACCGAGGTCCGGACGCCGAAGACACGCTCGATCAGCTCCGGCTTGAGCACGTCCCCCACCGGGCCGGCGGCGGCGAGCTGGCCATCGCGGACGGCGAGGAGGGTGTTGCAATAGCGGGCGGCGAGGTTGATGTCGTGCAGGACGATGACGACGGTTGTTTCCTGCTCGCGGTTGACCTGGGCGAGCAGGTCGAGGACCTCGAGCTGGTGGGCGATATCGAGCGCGGAGACGGGCTCGTCCAGGAGCAGGACATCGGGCTGTTGGGCTAGTGCCATGGCGATCCAGCACCGCTGCCGCTCGCCGCCGGAGAGCGTATGGACTAGGCGGGCGGCGAGGTGTGAAAGGTCGCATCGCTCGATGAGGGACCGGACGAGCTGTCGGTCGGTGTGGGACTCGGGCCGTAGCCAGGAGCTATGCGGCGCGCGGCCGTAGCCGACAAGCTCGCGGACGGTGACGCCGGGCGGCGCGGTCGGCGACTGGGGCATGACGGCGAGCTTGCGGGCCAGCGCGCGGGCGGAGAGTTTGTCGATGGGTTGGCCGTGGAGCAGGACGCTGCCCGAGGTGGGTTTGAGAAGACGGGCGAGGGTGCGCAGGAGCGTGGACTTGCCCGAGCCGTTAGGCCCGATGAGCGCGGCGAAGTCGCCGGCCTGGATCGAGACATCGACGCCGTGTAGGACGGGGTGCTTGGCGTAGCCGGCCCTGATACCACGGGCGGCGATTGCGCCGTTCGGGTTGTCGGTCGGGTCTGGCATACGGTTAGATCAAACGCGTCTTGTAGAGGAGGAATACGAAGTAGGGGCCGCCGATGGCGGCGGTGAGGACGCCGACGGGCATCTCGTCGAGCTGCCGCGCGGCGACATCGGCCCACCCCACGAGCGCCGCGCCGGCCAGGGCGGAGGCGGGGACGAGCCAGCGGTGATTGTGGCTGATGGCGACGCGGACGATGTGCGGGACAACGAGCCCGACGAAGCCGACGATCCCCGCGACGCTCACGGCCGAGGCGGTCAGCAGGGCCGCGGCGAGGATCGCGAGCAGGCGGGTGCGTTGCACAGAGACCCCCAGCGACCGCGCGGAGTCCTCCCCCATCTGCAGCAGATTGAGCGGCCGAGCCAGGAAGAACGCCAGCAGCAGGCCCAGCAGGGAGAAGGGCCAGATCATGCCCAGCTCCGCCCAGCCACGGAAGCTGAGCGAGCCAGCGAGCCAGGTGAGGACGCCGGCGATGCGGTCGGCGAAGTGGACCGCGAGGAAGTTCTGCGCCGCGCCGACCATCGCAGTGACGGCGACGCCGGCGAGGATCATGCGCGTCGGGCTGGTGCCGCTGCCCGGCTGCCAGGACAGCGCAAAGACGATCGCGGCGGTGACCAGCGCGCCCAGGAAGGCCATAACCGGGACGTGCAGCAGCCGCGGCGCACCGGGCAGCCCACCCGCCGGCAGGACCAGCATCGCCAGTGTTGCAAACAACGCCGCACCCGCCAGCACACCGATGATGCCCGGCGAAGCCAGGGGGTTACGCATCACGCCCTGCAATAACACCCCCGCTACCGCGAGGTTCAACCCGACCAACACCGACAGCAGCGCCCGCGGCAAACGCACCCGCCAAACGATCCGGTCGACGTTGGACCCCCCGCCGTCGTCGACCAACTGTCGATGCCCCAGCGCTTCGACCACATCCGCAAGCGATTGATCCGTACTGCCCAGCGCTAGTGCGCCGACCATGCTGGCGAGCACGAGCAACGCCAACAGAATCAACGCCACCACCGGCCAGCCGATGCGGCGGCATCGTTGTCGTTCAGACGAACCTTCAACCGAGGGGCCTGACAAAACAGATCGGGACCCGGTCGTTTCCTGGCTCACTCGCTAGGTGCCTCGGCATCGGGGAAGAGATGGCCAAACAGGGTCCGCAGCGCGGCGCCGGTGCGCGGCCCGGGCTGCGAAGTATAGATCGTATCCGGCAGCACAACGACCCGGCCATCACGGACGGCACGCAGCGACGCCACCGCGGGGTGGGCTTCAAACTCCGCCACCACCGCGTCGTGGTCCGCGTCGCCGTAGGGGATCAGGAAGATGACCTCGGGGTCCTCGTCGATCAGCTTCTCCAGGTCGATCGGCGTGAGCGATTTGTACTTACTGTCCGCCTCGCGCTCAGCCATCATGTTGTCGGCCCCGGCCGTGTCCAGCAGCGAGCCCATGAAGTGGTTGCCGCGGTGGCAGAAGTACTCGCCCCCGCCCATCCCCAGCAGACTCACCGTCCGGGGCCGGTCGTCCGGGACGTTCGCTTCCAGCCAGGCCTGCGTGCGGTCCAGGTCGCCGAGGACCGCCTCCGCGGCCGACGGATCGCCGGCGAACTGGGCGAATAACGCCGCCTTGTCTCTCAGGTCCTCGACCGACGTGATGTTCAGGACCATCACCGGCACGCCCAGGGCCTGCTCGATGTTGTCGGCCACGCCGCTGTAGACCGTGTGCAGGATGACCAGGTCCGGGTCGGCGGCGATCAACTGCTCGATGTCCAGGCGGTGGGTCGTGCCCCGCCCCTGCTTGGTGACTTCGGGGATCGACGCCGCCTCGGGCGGGTACAGGTCCGGGTCGGGGAAGCGGGCGGCCGGCGTCGTGTCCATCGCCATCAGGATCTCGACGGCAAACGACGTCATCGCGGCGATCCGCTTGGGCGGCGCATCAAACACAAACTCACGCCCACGGTCGTCGGTGACGGTGAACCCGCCATCGATTTGGGGCGTGTCGGTGTCGGTGGCTGCGCCGGGGGCATCACCGCACCCGGTGACACATAATAACGCCAGGCAGGTGATCGCCAACGTAGTGGTCAAGATAACGCGCATACGGATTTCGGCTCCTCTCCGTTGGCCGGAGTCGGTGTGTGTGTGAGCCCGGTGGAAGACAGGATATGCCCGATTAGCGTGGTTATGTCTTCACCCCGGCTGGCGAGTTCTACGGAGACACGCGAACGGCGGCGCTGGCGCAACGCGACCACCTCGGCCGTGGGCGGCGCAGCGTTGTCCTTATCGCGAGTGACGGCGGTGAACCCCCCGACCCCGGCGGCCAAGTCATCGGTGTCCGTGCCGCATCGGCCGCAGTTGCAACAACGCAGCGGGGCACGACGCCAGCCCAGCATGTCCCAGTCTCGGCTGGCGATCTCCAGCCGCATGTGGTCGCCCGACGGGCAGTGCGAGTACGCCTCGCAGCGGGAAAGCACCGGGACCGGGTCGCGGCCGGGCACCACCAGCCAGTCGTCGTCGTAGTCCGGGTCCGGCCGCTCCACCAACGTCCCCAGCGGAGTGCAGCTCAGCACGACCGCGTCGGACTCGTGCCAGCTCGACAGCGCCTGGGCGAGATAGACGCCGCCGTCGTGGTCGTCGTGGACCTCGAACATCCCCACCAGCTCGAAGCCGGCGTCTTGCTGTTGTAGCGGCAGAATCAGCCGAACCGTCCCGTCGATGTGTTGACGGTTATCGACATGCCGCACACGGCAACACCGCCGACCCTCGATCGCATACCACCAAGCCATGGGATTCCTTCGGATGTCACAATGAAGAGTCGTGAAACCCGGCCGACGCCGCTAAGCATCGGGCCCGGGGGTGGTGTCATCTTACGGCTGCACACTGGCGGCCTCAGTGCGACGGAACTCATCAATGATGGCCTGTGCCCGCTCGCGGACATCCGCACAGTCGGCGTCGCCCCAGTACTCGTCCGCCATGTCGAAGAAGTGGCTGTACATCGGCTCGCCACGGACCCGCGACTGCAGCGCAAGCGTCTCATGCCCGGCGTAGATGTCCGACCAAGCGGCGCGGACCTCCGCCCAGTACACCTCGGTGTTCTCCCAGTACTCACGGGCGGCCGAGAAGTCGGCCTCGGTCGTCCGCTCGTACGTGTTCACGCCCGACTCCAGCGCGATGACCGGGGACTCGGGGTTTTCGAGGTCGTGCTTGTAATTGCTCTGGTAATGCATCCAGCCGTTGGGGGTCACGACGTGCGTGTTGATCGCGGCCAGCACCTGGTAGTCGCTGCGTTTGGAGTATTCGCGGCGGGGCAGCGGACGGTTGGTTAGCGAACTGCTCCAGGTCGAGACGCCGTCGCGGTGGACCCACGTGCCCACGCCCCAGTAGCGAGGCGAGTCGTCCACCTGATACACCGACTGCGTCCACGTACCCGCGATGGCGTCGAAGTCGATCGGTTGCCAGACGTTGTTGCCGGCAAAGCTGTAGCCCTCGGCCTGCTCGTAACGCCAATCCTGCCGCCAGTGCTTGACGACATGGTGCTCGCCCTCTTCGGTGGTCACGACCAGCAGGTGCTGGAGCGAGATGAAGTCGCCGTTGTCCTCGACGACCTCAACCAACTCGGTCGCGGCGCTGGTGTACGGGTCGGCCAGCTCGTAGCCGGCCCGGACCCCGAGGACTTCCTGGAAGGCGAAGGTCACCTTGTATTCCCCGGCCATGGCGAGGATCGCGGCGCGGTCCTGCTCAAACTTGGCGTCGTTGGCCGAAGCCAGCGTCGTGTCGCCGGCGCACTGGCCGCAGCACTCGCGTTCGGCGGCGACCTGCGTGGTTGACCCGGTCGATGAGCAGCCGACGGTGAGCAGGAGCGTCAGCAGCAAGGCCAGGAAGCCGGCGGCGGCGAGGAGTGGGCGGAGGGGGAGCGAGAGCATAGGGATACCTTTCAGCAGGTGTGGGATTGAATCAGGGGGTTGTGCTGTTCAGTTTGGGGTTGCCGGACCACATACCCGGGGAATCCACGATTTCCTGTTCGCCGAGCATCTCAGAATGCCCGTCCAGCATGGCGAAGATGGCCTTGTCGTTCCATCGCAGATCGATGTTACCAAACGCGCCTGCCATGGCGGGGGTTGGGTCGAAGGCACCGACGGGCTCGCGGATATCGCGGTGGCCCGCAGTGTACTCGGGGAAGATCATACTCCGTGCCGATCCGACGACAACCATTTCGCCTGGGGAGGAGACCTGTGCCTCCTTGGTGAGCGGACGCGGGTTGAGGACCGGGTGAGCCGGCAGCCCCATGTAGTAGTTCATCCCCAACGATGGGACAGTGTTGGTCAGGTAGTTGTAGTAGGTCGGGGCAGACGCATCGTACTGCCCCAGGATCGCGGCCTGCTCGTTGACCAGCAGCGCGCCCTCGATGTTGTAATCGAAGTAGGGCGCAAGACGCCAGGAGTACCCGGCGAAAGAACCCGCATCCCCAGAACTGGTCGTGTGGTCCCAGATCACGTCGCCGTGGTTGTTGCGTACGGTAAAATTCGGTGTGAAGTCCGTGGTCGGGAAGAGGTCGCCCTTGTTGTCGTCGATCCACATCTGGTTGGCGAGCGTGACCATGTGCGAGGCTGAAAGTTCTCGCGTCTGCCGCCCTGCGCGGCGGGCAGCGCCTAAAGCCGGCAGGAGGATCGAGATCAGCACCGCGATGATGCTGATGACCACGAGCAATTCGATCAGTGTGAAAGCGCGTCGGGTTCGCATCGGCGTGCTCCTTCATGTGGAGTGCTGCGAAAATGCCATCGTCGAGTATAAGCTCGACACGGAAAACAAGGTACCGCGATTAGACGGCACCTTGCAAAAACAGGCCTTAGCGCCGACGGCGGATGCCACACAGTGCTGCCCCTCCAAGCAGCAATGCAAGTCCTGATGGCTCGGGCACCTGCGCCGGGGCCGTGGCGTCGATCACACTTGCGTCGTTGATGTAGTCGACTCGGACCGCGGCCAGACTGGTGTGGGTCGCGACGTTGTTGAACTCGATTGTGACGCTGTCTGTCGTGGCGATCTGCCACTCGGCCCAATAGTAGGTGGTATCAAACGGCGATGCCGCCAGGCCGTGCTCGACATCCGCGGCGACGCCACGATCAAGGAACTCGGTAGGGGCCGCCCCGTTCAGGAGGAAGCCCTCCAGCGCGCCAAGGACCGCGATCTGGAGGACGACCGTGGTCTGCGCCTCGGTGTTGTCCATGCCGGCCAGGTCCACATCGAAATCGACGACCGTCCCGCCGGAGTAGAGGTTCATGGTGGATGTGATCAAGGGGACCGGCGGCCCGTCCATTGGCTGGGCCGTGAAGTCCGAAGCATCGAGCGTCCCGGTGCCCGTGCCTGAGCTCAGGCCGGGGTCGGTCCCAAACGGCGCAAAGACACTACCGGCGAGGGTGTCCCACTCGAAGGTGCCGTCGGCGGCACCGAAGGAGGGCGCTTCGAACAGATACGGGTCGGTCGTAATCTGCGCCGTTGCTGTAGAAGCCGCCAGGACGAATGCTGTAGCAGCCATCAGTTGTTTTGCGAATCTCTTCATCTCTTAGAGTCTCCTTGCCCGTGTTTCGG
>JBCCWH010000052.1:0-23056 GCA_039193915.1 Planctomycetota bacterium | reverse complement strand
GTCGAAGCCCCAGGGCTGGATCATGAACTCCTGGAAGTCGACGGTGTTGTCGGCGTGCTTGCCGCCGTTGAGGATGTTGAGCATCGGGACCGGCAGGACCTTCGCGCCCGACCCGCCGAGGTAGCGGTAGAGCGGCAGGCCGCAGGCCTCGGCGGCGGCGTGTGCGACGGCCATGGAGACGCCGAGCATGGCGTTAGCGCCGAGGTTGGACTTGTTCTCGGTGCCGTCGAGGTCGATCATCAACGCGTCGAGGCCTTCCTGGTCGCGGGCGTCCTCGCCGATGAGCTCGCCAGCGATCGGGCCGTTGACGTTTTCGACGGCCTGGTAGACGGACTTGCCGAGGTAATGCGACTTGTCGCCGTCGCGGAGCTCGACCGCTTCGTTTTCGCCGGTGGAGGCGCCGGAGGGGACGAGGGCGCGGCCGACGGTGCCGTCGAACAGGCCGACTTCTACTTCGACGGTGGGGTTGCCGCGGGAGTCGAGGACCTGTCGGCCGTGGACGTAATCGATTGCAAAGCTCATGGTGTTTTGTCTTGGGTCTGGGGTTTCGGGTTGGGGGGTCTCGGGCGAGACGTGGAAACGAAGAGTTTAGCAGAATCGGGGGGTGGCTTACTCCCCGGGTGCCACACAACTGCCCGAAGGGCTGCTGTGTGCGACAACCTACCGCCTTGTTTCACCCGCACACAGCAGCCCTGCGGACAGGGCCGGTGTGTGGCACCCGCTGGGTTATGTGGCACCCACCGGAAGGAAGACGCGCAGGAAAAAGCACGGGTACCTTGCGGCACCCGTGCTTGGGAAGGTCGTGGGTTGTGCGTCGCCGGGCTTAGAAGCTGCGGCGGACGTTGACCGAGCGGCCGACACGGCGCTTGCGGTTGATGAGTTTGCGGCCAGCCTTGCTGCGCATCCGTGCGCGGAAGCCGAACTTGCGGGCACGCTTGATCAGGGAGCGGCGCTTGGGGTAATGGGTCGACATGGCTTAGGTTCCTGTATCACACGGTGGGCCATCCGGGCCGCCGTTTTACTCTTCGATGCTGACGATCACCTGCCGGTAGGCGGTGTTCCCGCGGGCGTCGATGACGCGCAGAGCGACCACGTGGTCGCCCGGGGAAAGATCGGAGATTGTAACACTCCAGGGCTCGCTTGTCGAGTCGTAGATCAGGTCCGAGGGCAGGGAGGCGGCGTACTCGTCGCTGCCGTCCAGGGAGTACCCGATCGAGCGGATCGCGGACAGGGCGTCCCCGGCAGTGGCGGTCAGGGTGACGGTATCGCCCTCTACCGCGGCCTCCAGGCCGTCCAGGGCCGGCGGGGTGTTATCCACCAGGACGGCGTCGCTGATGCGGGCGGAGGTCATGGCCATATCGCCGGGGTTGTCCAGCCGGTCGTCGGCAGTGACGCGGAGGGTGTACCAGCCGTCGGGGACGTGTTGGGTCTGCCACTCGTAGCTCGTGCCGGTCAGGTCCTGGGCCAGCGGGAGGTAGCGGTCGGCCCCGGCGGGGCGGTACTCGAGGTTGTAGACCACCCGGTCGCCGTTGTCGTCGGTGGCCTGCCAGCTAGCGGTGAGCTTGGGGTTGGCGTCGGAGCCCGGCTCGCCGGGGGCGGGGGTGTTGACGGTGAGCGACGCGACCTGCGGGGGCATGTTGGGGGCGACGTAGGCGAGGTCGACCTGGTCGACGACCGGCGTCGCGGTGCCCGTGCCGGTGAGGGTCAGGCGGTATTGCAGGTACCGGGCCGGGGCGTTGTCGGCCTTGATCTCGCGGGGCTGGAGGGCGTGGATCGTAGCGTCATGGTTGAGCACACCGGCCTCGCGCCACTGCGACCAGGCGGCGAGCTCGGGGTCGCCGACGTTGCCCGTGCGGGTCTCGACGCGGACGGCGCAGCCCTCGGGGATGCCGGCGGTGAGTTTCAGCGTGCCAAACATGCTGACCTGCCCGGCGTCGAGGACCTGGCTGGTGAACTGGCCCGACTCGGCGAGCTGGTCGCCCAGCAGCGTGAGCGACGCGGGGGCCGCGCCGCCGACGAGGACGCCGCCGTCAGTCACGGTCAGCGCGGGGGCGAGTTGGCTGTCGAGGTCGGCCAGGACGGTGGTCTCACGCAGGTCGGGGTCGACGCGGAAGACCTGCCCCTCGTTGCCGGTCGCGACGAGCAGGTCGCCGTCGGCGGTGGGGGCCACAGCGAGGATCATGGCGGACTCGCGGAAGATCTCGCTGACGAATCCCTGCGGGTCGATGCGGTAGACGGCGTTGCCGGGCTTGTTGCCGCCGGATGGGGCGGCGGGGCGTGCGCGGGAAGGGCGGTCGGCGTTGGCGTTGCCGGCGTTGTTGCCGCCATTACCGGCGTCGAGGTTGCCGCCGAGCTCGCCGGACTCGCGGGCGACGCGGAGGCGTTCGCGCAGGGCCTCCCGCAGGCGGTCGTAGTCCTCGGGCGTCGGGTCGGCGGCCGCTTCCTCGGCGGGTTCTTCTTCCGGGGCGGCTTCGGGCTCCGGCTCGGGCTCCGGCTCGGCTTCGGGCTCGGGTTCGACTTCCGGGGCAGGCTCTTCTTCGACGGGTTCCTCGGGCCGGCCGTTCTCCTGTGCGTTCGCGGCGGCGAGCCGGCCGGGCCGGGCCTGGTCGGCCGCGGCGGTGCCGGCGTAGACCGTGCCGTCGGCCATCACAACCAGCGCCCCGATCTCCGCCTCGGGGGCGTCGTAGAGGACGAAGGGTGAGCCGTCTTCATCAATGCGGTAGACCAGCCCGTCCTGGTCGGTGCCGGCGTACACCCGGCCGTCGGCATCGAGGCCGAGGCAGAGGATGTTGGGCTGGTTGGTATCGAGGATCTGAACAGCGTGGGGCGGAACAAAGATTGGATCGCCTGACTTGAAAAGCTCGCAGTTGTTGAGCGCATCATCAAGTTTGAAGATCGCACCATCGATTCCGGTTGCAATGAACAGCGAGTTTCCGGCGGGGCCGAACATCAAGTCCCAGATGTATCGCGTGTCCTCCAACTCCATCAAAGTCGAAACGCCATGCTCGGTGAGGATGCCGACCCGGCTGGCCGCACCACTGACACCCACAAGGAGGTGGTGGCCATCTCCATTGCCTTGGAGGCCGCGTGCGTGTTCGCCACCTTCTATTGCCGCAATGGCTGCCAGCGCGAACACTTGCTCCCCCTCTCCCAGTTCCGCGACGACCTCAACTGTGTCGCCCTGTATCTTCAGCACCTTCGCCTCGGGCCCGGCCGCGATGTAGGTCGCGTCGCCGATCGTCACGATGTCATGCACATGCGTCACCCCCTCGGGCAGCCCGTCGATCGCTGTCGTCTGCGACGACAGGCGGATGTCGCCGAGGTTGGTGACGACGGTGGACACGGGGTCGCCGCCGGCGAAGTCGGCCTCGTTGGTGTGCGACCACTGCTGGGGCTGGATCGCCAGGGCCGTCGAGCAGACGACCAGCGGGGCGAGCGCGGCGGCGAGGAGGGGCTTGGTGGGGATGTGGTGTTTCATAGCGGTTTCTTCTGCCTCTGTTGCTTTCAGTAGGACAGGCATTCCTGCCTGTCACAGGCCGAAGGCCTGATGGGGTGGTGGGTTGTTGTTTCGGCGGCGCCGAATGACAGGCAGGAATGCCTGTCCTACGGTCGGCGCTAGCGTGCCCCGACGGGTTGCTTGACTTGCAATCGCAAGGTCGTGCTGCCGACGATGACACGCTGCATCGGGATCGTCTCGGTGTGGAACTGCTGGATCGGCTGGGCGGGTCCGCCGCCGGCGGTGAGCAGTGCGGCGCGGCTGCCGGGCAGTGCGGGCATGTCGTTGCCATCGATCGAGACGCCCGTGGCGACGGAGGGCACGGCGACGTACACCGCCGTGGGCGAGAAGCCGTTGATGACTTCCAGCGCGGCCACGATGTCATCGACCGACTCGATATCTGCGATGCCCGGCTGCGACGCCATCGCGAGCGGCATGTAGGTCGCGGCGTCGCCGATGATGATCTGCAAGTCGCCGTCGCGGGCGTCCTCGGGGACCTGCACCTGGATGACCTGCGTGACCGGGTCTTCCTCGGGCGCACCTAGTTCGAGCGTGACGTTGACCACATCGCCCGGCGCGGCGGCCGTACGGTCGGCACGGGCCGAGAGGATTTCGTAAACGTCCAGCCCGTAGTCCAGGTCGACGGTGAGCTCGACGCCTTCGAGCAGGACTTCTTCAAACGGATTTTGAGTGACGGCCCCGACGAGCTGCGCGACTAGGCCCGCCGCGGCGCTGGCGCCGCCGCCTACGGCCTGGGTGTCGAGGTCGATCGACCGGTCGCCGGAGAACGTCGCCACACCGCTGACGCGCACGGTGTGCTCCATCGGCGGGCCCTGCACGGTGGTGATGCTCTGCTGGACCACCGCCGCGGCGATCTGCGCGGTCAGCGTCGGGTGGTTGAGCACCTCGTAGTTGTACTCACGCGAGGGCTGGCCTTCGATGTTGACGGTGACCTTGACCGGCGCGGTTTGAAAGTCGCGCACGTCGGTGCCGGCGACGGCGGCCTGCTCGTCCTGCAGGATCGTGCCGGCGATGGCGAGCGTGCCGCCGCGTTTGTAGCTGATCGTGCGGAGCGAGACGATGAAGTGGACGTAGCCCGTCGCCATGGGGATGGCGGTCGCGCCGATGCCGTCCATCGCGTGGCCGAAGGCGAGAACCGTGCCGTCGGGCAAGACATCGGTGACGGTGCCGATGCCCATGAGGTCGGCGTCGCCGGTGGCGAAGGGGGTGACCAGCGCCGAGCCGGGGGCGAGCTCGACGTTCTCGACATCAAACCCGCGGGGCGGAGTGCCGCCCAGGGCCTGCGGGTCGGCGGCGAAGGGCGCGATGCCCATGGGTTCGAGCGACGGCGCGAGCAGGGCGGCGATGTCGTTATTGGCGACCGACATCGGCACCATCATCCGTGTCGCCAGCCCGCGTCCGTCGGGCCCGGCCGGCAATCGCCGGGTCTGGCGTGCACTCGCGGGGGTGATGCCCTCGAACAGGTCGCGGGTCATCTCAAGCTGGGCCATCTGGTGATCACCAAAACCTAGCGTCAGCCCGGCTTCAACGAGGCCGTCCATCAGCGCCAGCCCGCCGCCCGCCGGGGCGCGGTAGCTCAGCTCGGGCCGACCCTCGGCGGTGGCACGCTGGCCGACCGCACGCATATGCTCGATGGGCTGGACCCCGACGATGCACTCGTTGGTGTCGCCGTACCCGAAGGCGAACGCGCCGATGAGCTTGCCGCACTCGCCGATGACGTGGCCTTCGCCGTCGTCGTCCCAGAGGTAGATCGGCGAGCCCGACATCCCCTGCACGGGCCCGGTGCGGACCATGCGCTCGTCGGTGCAGCGGACCCAGATCACGGACATGCCCGGCGTCTCGTTGGCGTTGATCGAGACGACCTCGACGTTGAACGGCTCGATCTCCGTGCCATGGAACACCGTCATCCCGTAGCCCTTCATGCCGACGACGACCTCGGGGACGGTCAGGATCGGCTGGGCCTCCTCGGGCGGCCCGGCCGCCGTTTTGCAGGCGGGGAGGGACACCAATAGGCCCAGGAACAGCAAACAAAACAGACCCGGTCGGGTGGGGGCAGGATTCTTCATGATTAGCAGCGTATGTTGCCAGGAAATGATTGACAACTGCCCGGCCCAGCCGGATACTGACTTGAGATAAACGCTGCCGCCGCGGTGGTTTGGGGCGCTAGCCGTTCGCACGGCCCGCCAGACCCCCGCCACGGCACCGATCCGAGCCCGGCGAACCGGGACGCGATCTGTCGGCGCACACTCCGCGCCGACCGGGAAAATCTGTTTCACCCCTCCCGCATGGTGCCCCATGATTGAACAAGCCGCCGAAGTGCTCGGCTACCGTTTCAAAAACCCCTCCCTCCTCGAAGAAGCGCTCACCCACGCCTCCTCGGCTGGCTCGCGCCGTGAGTCCAATGAACGCATGGAGTTCTTCGGCGATGCCCTCCTGGGCAGCGTCGTCTGCGAGTACCTCTACCACACCTTCCCCGACCTGATGGAAGGCGACCTCACCAAGATCAAGAGCGCTGTCGTAAGCCGACGCGTCTGCGCACTCATCAGCCGGGACATCGACCTCTCGGGCATGCTCAATCTCGGCAAAGGCATGGCCGGACGCAAGGGGCTGCCCAGCAGTGTCGCCGCCGCCGTACTCGAGTCGGTCATCGCGGCGATCTATCTGGATGGCGGGCTAGAGCCGACTCGGGATTTCATCCTCAAGCAGCTCAAGCCATACATCCACGACGCCGCCGAGTCCGCGCACCAGCACAACTTCAAGAGCGTGCTCCAGCAGATCGCGCAAAAACACCTGCCACACAACCCCAGCTACATCCTGCTGGATGAGAAAGGCCCCGACCACGCCAAGGCGTTCGAGGTCTGCGTGCAGCTCAATGGCCGCAACTTCGGCTCCGCCTGGGCCAACTCGAAGAAGGAAGCCGAGCAGTTGGCTGCCCTCAACGCGTTGCTCGAGCTTGAACTCGCGACGCAGCACCCGGACACCGAAGCCGTGATCATCGCCGAGATCGATGACACCTGCGACCTCGCAGCGCGCATGGGCACTTTGGAGGGTGATGCCAAAACGAACGGCGAAGCATAAACCCGCCGCCGCGTTCGACGGCGTCATGCGCCCCGCAGCGCCGCCTCGGCCTGGGCCCAGTTCTCTTTGTCTTGCCCGACGGGACGCCCCTTCGCCACCCAGATCTCGTACGCCTTGGCAGCGATCGCCTCGTTCGAAGGTACCGGCCCGGCCTCTGCGACCGGTTTCGCAGGCTCAACAACAACAGGGTCCGAGACGGTCAACGCCGCCTTTGGGCGTGCCGCCGCCTTCGGCTTCGCTGTCGTCACGCGCTTCGCTTTTGTATTCTTCGACTCGGTTTTTTGGGCTTTGGTTGCCATGGGGGGCTCCTTCCTTGGAGGTGTGAAAACGCCAAGCGGCCAGGGAAATCTGATAAGGCCTGACTCAGCATCGCAACACCTTCAGCATAGCGTGCTAGTCGTGATAAACCGCATGTTTTCTGTCAGAATTGTGTCAGGATTTTCCATACACCCGATGGTAGAAAAGCCGATGCGAACACCGCTGCAGGGATTGCATCGGGCTTGGTATCACCCCTAAGCTGCAGGGTGCGAAACGCGTGACGGATCGTCCGGCTGCACGGCTCGCCCAAGAAACACGATGCCCACCCAAACGCTCGCCATGCTGACATTGATGAGCCCCGCCTGGCTGCTGGGGCTTGTCGCGGCGGCGGGGTTGCCGGTCGCGGCACACCTGCTCAGCCGGGTTCGGTATCGAGAGGTCGCCTTCCCCACGATGCGGTTCGTCGAGCAGGCGTCGATCGAAGCATCGAAGATCGATCGGCCCCGGCAATTGCTGCTGATGCTGCTACGCATACTCGCGCTGTGCTGTGTCGTGTTTGCTTTCACGCGCCCCCAGTGGGAGGCCGCCGCCGCGACGCAGCCCGCCACGGGCGGCGAGTCGGTGGTCATCATCCTCGACGCGTCCGCTTCCATGCAGCGTACGCAGCGGGGTGCAACGCTTTTCGACCAGGCGCGCCGACGCGCACTCGCCGAGTTGGAAACCCTCGACCCCGCACGCGACACGGCCAGCATCATCCTCGCCGACCGCTCGCCGCGGATGCTCCTGCCCGAGCCGGCGGCCAACCACGTGTTGCTGCGTGAACGGCTTGCGCAGGCCGAATGCACCTCCGAAACCGCCGACCTGGCCGGGGCCGTGTCGCTGGCGGACGCCGTGTTGCAGCAGCAGGGCAAGACCGGCCGCATCCTCATCATCAGCGATGGCCAGCGGGCCAACCGGCCGGCTTCGGGCTTGGCGCAGCTCGCCCCGGGCGTTGCAATCCGTGAGCACCGTGTCGGAGGGTTGGACGCTGGCAATCTCGCGGTTCGGATAGCAGACGTTTCGCCGTACCCGCCCGTCTTGGGCAGCCCATTGACGCTTCGCGTCGACTTGAGCAACTTCGGCCCATCGGCAAACACCGTCACCCTTTTCGCAGAAGGCGCGGGCGATCAGGCATCGACCTCGCTCACGCTCCCGCCCTGGGTGATGACTACCCAAACGCTCTCGCTGACGCCCAGCGAACCCGGGCTCCAAACCCTCCGGCTGTGGGTCGAGCCTGCCGATGGGTTCGGCCTCGACAACGCGGCCGGGCGGGTCATTGAAGTCGCCCCGGCCCGCAAGGTCCTGCTCTTTACCGACAACACGACCGCACAATATGGCGACACTGCGGCAGAGCGCGTCGCGCTCGCGCTCGCGCCGGTTGACGGCGATGGCGCTACAGTCCAAGTCGAGTGCAAGCCCCCGGCCGCTTTCGCCTCGCTCGCAGAGCACACGGGGGGCGGTGCGTGCTGGGTACTGACCGGTATCGAGGCGATGCCCGACGGGTATGCGGACATACTGCGGCAACACCTCGAAGCGGGCGGCGGGGTGGTGTGGGTGGTTGATACCCCGGCCGCACGCCGGGCGGCCAATGGGTTGGCGTTTTCACCGCTTCGGTTCACCGGCGAGCCTGCGCACGAGACGGTGGTCGCCGCAGTGCGTTTCGACCACCCGGCCTTTGCGGTGTTTGAAGGCCCCGCGCGGGCCTCCCTCGTCGGCCAGCAGCTGCCCGGCGTGATGCAGGCCGAAACGGACGCCGAGGTGTTGATGCGGTCCGCCGACGGGCGCGCGATTCTCGCGATGCAGCGTGTCGGGCGCGGCCGATTCTTTATGGTCAATGCCGACCTGAATCCCGCAGACTCCGACTTTGCGTCACAGCCCGCGTTTGTCGCGTGGATCAACGAACTGGTCGCATACGCCGCGCCCGGCCCCGCGATGCCCGAGCCACTGCACCCGGGTGATGCACTGCCCCATTGGTTCGGTGGCCACGCCGCCATCGATCGCCCCCCGGGCGACCGGACCGCCGATGACGCGGATGACCGAGTCACTTCAACCGGCTTCTACCGGGCGTTCGATACGGATAGCCAAATGATCGCGGGGGTCTACGCCTCCATCGATCCCGACGAGTCAGACTTCACCGCTGCGCAGGTGATTGATACATCGCAGGCGACAACACGGACACAACGCAGCCATACCGCGCTGGGCGGCGTAACTGCGGGGGACACGATGCAGCTTTGGCCGGTGTGTATCCTCGGAGCGTTGCTCCTGCTCGGCTTCGAGTCACTCACGCTCTTGTCGTACGCACGGCGGGAGGGTGGAGTATGACGCTGCCTGCCGCGCTGTTTTTTCGCCCGCCACTGGGTGGGGCGTGGACGCTAGCGCTACTCGCGCTCGTGGTGGGGATCGTGCTTTGGCAAGGCCTGCATGGGGCGCGCTGGCGATGGGCTATCGTGCCGCGACTGGTTTCGGTCGCGTTATTGGGCTGGGTCCTGCTGGGGCCAAGCACCTACGAGGCCACCGGCGAAACCGACCCAGCCCTGCCGGGACTTGTGGTCTTGATCGATACGTCCGCATCAATGGCGCAGCGTGATGTCTTGCTGCCCGGGCAGCCGAGCGGGGGCTCGCGCCTGGACGCGTTGCGCGCGACCTGGCTTTCCCCGAACACACTGAAGCGGCTGGATGACGAGGCAGACGTCAGGCTCATCGCGTTTGACCAGCAGGTCTGGCCGACGTCCTCGCTACGCCTGGAGGCCAGCGGCCGGGCGACACACCTCTACGACGCGGCTGCCCGCTACCGCGACAGCACACTTGTCATCCTCAGCGATGGCCACGACACTCGGAACGCCGCATCCACTTTGATGCCGCCGGAGCCGGGGGCCTACTCCACCGCATTCGCGGTCCCCGTTGGTGCGACGTCCGGCGCACCCGATATCGCACTCCAAGCCTGGGCGCACAGCGACCGCCTGTTTGACGGGCAGTCGACGCCCATCGAGGTCCAGGTCTACCAGCGCGGCTTTGCAGATCAGCCAGCCACCGTTGAGTTGCTGCATAACGGCGAGGTCATCGAATCGCGCGGCCTCGTGCTGGACGTGCCGCTACAGCACGTGATGTTCGAAGTGCAGCCCGAACTACCCCCGCGTACCCCGACGCAGGTGCACGGCTACACCTGCCGCGTCACACTCAATAACCCCGATGAATCGTACACCACCAACAACGATGAAAACGTCTACATCCAGGTCACGCGTGAGAAGACTCGCGTGCTTCTCGTCGAAGGCGCGCCTTCGTGGGACACACGGTCGCTCTCACGGTTGCTGGGCACGCACCCAGGCTTCGACCTCAGCGCTGTTTATGCCCTGGGCGAACGGCGGCGCGTAACGCTGCGGGGCGAAGACGCCGAGGGTGTTGACCTGCTGACAGCGGAGGAACTCGCCGGGTTTGATGTTGTCGTGCTTGGCCGGCGTGTTGAGCGCCTGGTCGATGAGATGTGGGCTTCGCAGTTGGTGCGGTTTGTCGAGCAGGGCGGGGCGGTAGTGTTTGCAAAGGGCCGCCCGATCGAACCATCGACACCGGCCGCGCAGTCCATGCTCGACACACTCGAATCCATCAGCCCAGCCCGGTTCGGCGAGCGCGTGGCCCATGAACTCCAGTTCACCGTGAGCGAGGCGGCAAAGGGCAACCCCTTGACCACGTTTGGCGACGACGATGTCATTAGCCGAATGCCCGGGATGGTCGCGGCGACACGGGTCCGGGGCCAACAGGCCGCGTCGGTCGTGCTGCTCGAAGCGGCCCAGGGCAGCGCCGACATCGCGGCGGTCTCGACGTTGCGCGTCGGGCAGGGCGCTGCTCTGGCGGTGTTCAGCGAGGGGCTCTGGCGGTGGGAGTTGTTGCCCAATCCGCTCGCCCAGTACGAGTCGGTCTACGCCGTTTTCTGGACCCGGGCGATGCAGTGGCTGGCGTCGGGCGGGGAGTTTTTGCCGGGGCAGGATGTATCACTCTCCCTCGACCGCCTGACAGTTGAGCCCGGCGAACCGGTCGAGGTGGAGGTTCGGATGCGCTATGCAGAACTCGGCACACTCCGCCCCGAACTGCGAATCAACAAGCCCGACGGCAGCACGGCCGTGGTCGCCGCTTCGCCGAACGGGGCTCCGGGACAGCATCAAGCGCGACTGACCCCCGAAGAGCCCGGCATCTACCGTGTCGCGTTGACCGTGCCCGACCGACCCGATTTGGTGGCACCCGAACACCCGGTCGTTGCATATTTTTCAGTGGTAGACCGCTCGCCCGAGCTGCGAGACACCGCGGCCCGCCCCGAGGTGCTCCAAGCCCTGGCCGAGTCGCGTGGCGGCCGATGCCTCGCGCTGGATGAAGTCGAGCCCGTGATCGAGCACCTGCGCGACATCCGAGCGGCCCGGGCTTCGGAGGACGTTGCCGTGTACCGCTTCGCGACCTGGCCTGTGTTCGGCCTGATTTTTGCCGGGCTGGGGATCGAGTGGCTAATCCGAAGGCGGGGGGGGCTGCTATGACGATGCTCTCCGAGTCGGAACCAAGAGCGCTTGTCCAGCGTGACGCTGCCCCGGCCGCGATACCGGTGGTGGTCGGGCAGGTGATGCGTCGGCTGTCTTGGGTGGGGGCTGTGTCGCGGCTGCTTCGGGCAAGCGCGTTGTGGCTCGTACTCGTGGGAGCGGCCGTACTGATCGATGCGGCCTGGCCCCTCGGGACACTCGGGCGGTGGGGATGGTTATCCGTTCTGTGTTTAGCGGGGGTGATGGGGCTTTGCTGGGCCTTTCGCCCTAAGCGTGATACCGACCGCCAACGATTGCATAGCGCATGCCGCGTGGATGATCTCCTCACGATCGAGTCGCAGCCGGTGGTGACGGCGATGACTTTTGGCGACCCGCCAGCGGGTCATGATGCCCTGACCGAGGCGCTGAAGGCTCGTGCCTGTGAGCAGGCCCACCGCGCGGCGGAGGCTGCGCATCCTGGCCGCGCCGCGCCGCTCTCGCTGCTACGGGGCCCCGCATGTTGGCTGGGGTATGCGGCACTGGGCTGGTTGTTGTTGGCGTTCATGATGCCAACATTGCCGGGCCGCGGCCTCGCCCGTTTGTTCATGCCGGGCCGCGATGTTGCCCCGTACAGCGTGACGTCGTTTGAGGTTGTTTGGGAACCAAGCCGGCCCATTGCGGGCGATACGGTGACCGTGTTGGCCCTAGCGCGGGGGCGAGCGCCAGAGGCGGTCGAGTTTGTCCTGCTCGATGATGCGTTCGAACCCATCGAACGCCGTGCGATGTCGGCGACGCGTGAGGGGTACGCACTAGAGCTCGCGGATCTTCGTGACGCCGTGACGTTTCATGTGGAGGCGTTTGGCCGACGAACCCGGCGATACACCATCACGCCCGAACCACTGCCCATCGTCCCGGATGACAATGAGGACTCGCAAACCGGGATCCCCGATGGTTCCCCGGTTCAGATGCCGCAGGATCCCGGCGATGCACCGCCGAGCGACGACGCTGGCTCGGGCCTCGCGCGGCAGATGGGGCGGTTGGCCGAGCTGGTGGGCAAGCTGTCTCGCCTCGCGGACCAGGCCGAGCGATCCGGCGAAGACGCTGCGACTTCGGAAGCGATCGAAGAAGCACTTGGGCAACTCAGCGGGGACGCGGCGGCGCTTGGCGAAGAACTCGACGCGGGCGTGCCACAAGCCGACGCGGGGTTGGCCAAGGCGTTGGAGCAGCTCGCGCAGGCCCTGCAATCGCTGGAGGTTGCCGGGCTGGGGCCAGCGACTCCGGCAGATTCAGACTCGGCCACGCAGACCGCCGAGCAGCAGTGGCGAGATGCCGCGGCCCAGGCTGCTCGCAGCGACGCCGCGCGTCTGGCACGCGGGATCGGCGAGGCGCAGGCCGCCATCGCCTCGGGCCACACCAGCCGACCGGGCGGCGAGCTGCCGCCGGATTTCCGCGACCCCCGCGCGACAGGCGGCTACGATGAGACAGTCCCCAGCAGCGAGGAAGGCGTGCTGCCCGACGCCTTGATGCGGCAGGTCCCCCCGCGCTATCGTGAACAAACCGCGGACTACTTCCGCCGACTCGCTCAAGACGCCGACCCTACTGAGGAATCGCCATGACCCCGCGCCCCATACTGACCGGCTTCGTCACCGTGGTGGCGTCGTGCATGATCCTGCTCGCCGCACTGGTCGCCCCCGCACAAGACGGCGGGGGCGGGCCGTATGCCCCCGACGGCATCGCTGTCGCGAACCTTGTCTATGCCGAGGGGCGTAGCGGCGTCTGCTTTGCCGACCAGTTCCTGACGACCTATGCGCGTGAAACCGGGCAGCAGGTCGAGCGCACCTTTGTATCGGTCCAGCTCGGCGAAGACGCACTGTTCGATCACCCGTTCGTCGTGCTCAGTGGCGAGAAGACGTTTACGCTGAGCCAGGGCGAGAAAGACAACCTCAAAGCCTACATCGACCGCGGCGGCTTCGTCCTCGCGTCGGCGGGCTGCTCGAACCGTGCGTGGGCCGAGAGCTTCCTGGCCGTGATGCATGAGCTCTATGGTGAGGACGTGCTCACGCCGCTCGACACGACTCACCCGATACTCAACACCCTTTACGACATCGACACCATCGAGGTCCGCCGCGCGACCGGCGGGTCAGCGCTCTACGGGCTCGAGGTCGATGGGCGTGTCCGAGTCGTCTTCACCCCGATCGGGCTCAACGATACGGCCAACGCGGGCGGGGGCTGCTGCTGCTGCGGGGGCAGCGAGATCCGCAACGCACGGCTGATCAACGCGAACATCCTCGCCTACGCGCTCACGCACTGACCCGATCGACCCGATCTCGTCTACTGCCGAGCAATCGCCGTGCGGATGCGGTATCGTGCGCGGCCCCATAACACGGAGACGCAACGATGGCGATCAAACGCGACGGCCACTACATCACCTTCGGCCAGCACATCCAGGAACAGCAGCAGCGGTTCCCCAACGCCTCGGGCCAGTTCTCCTGGCTCATGTCCGGCATCACGCTGGCGACGAAGATGATCGCGTCCTATGTCCGGCGGGCAGGACTCATCGACGTGTGGGGCGACGAAGGCGCGACCAACATCCAAGGCGAAGAGGTCAAGAAGCTCGACATCATCGCCAATGACGCACTCAAACGCACGCTCGGCTACCGCGGCAACGCCGGCATCATCGCCTCCGAGGAAGACGACGAGCCCCGCGTCCTCCAAGAAGTCGACGAGGACGACTCCTACATCATCATGTTCGACCCACTCGACGGCTCATCGAACATCGATGTCAACGTGTCGGTCGGCACGATCTTCACGATCTTCCGCAACCCGCCCGAGATCAAAGGGGCCGAGAAGAGCGTTCTCCAGCCCGGGGCCGAGCAGGTCGCGTCGGGGTACGTGCTCTACGGCTCGTCGACCGTGCTCGTGTATACCTGCGGCAACGGGGTCCACCAGTTCACGCTCGACACCCAGTTCGGCGCGTACCTGCTGACACGTGAAAACATCCAGATGCCCAAGCATACCGGGACGTACTCCGTCAACGAGGCGTACCTGCACACCTTCCCCGAGCCCTACCAGCGCTACCTCGGCTGGGCCAAGCACTCCGAGGGCGGCGGCTACTCGTCGCGCTACGTCGGCTCGCTGGTCGCGGACTTCCACCGCATCCTGATCAAGGGCGGCATCTTCATGTATCCGCCCACGACCAAGCAGCCCGACGGCAAGTTGCGGCTGATGTACGAGTGCAACCCGCTCGCCTTCATCGCCGAGCAGGCCGGCGGCAAGGCCTACGGCGCCAACGGCAAACGCATCATGGAACTCATGCCCAAGGACGTCCACGACCGCACCCCGCTGGTGATCGGCAGCGCGGACAATGTCGAAGAAGCGATGCGCATTATCGACGGCTCCGTGCGGGGTTAGGCAGACCCGGGAATCATTGAACCCATAGCACAAGTACCCGGCCTCCAGCGGGCCACACCACCCTCGCTTTGACCACCCAAACCATTATCACGGTCGGCAACTTCGACGGCGTCCACCTCGGGCACCAGGCGATCGTCCGCGCCGCACGAGAGATGGCAGGGCGGCACGAACACTGCGAAGTCTTAGCCGTCACATTCGACCCGCCACCGATCGCGGTGCTCCGGCCCGAAAGGGCACCGCTCCAGCTCGCTTCGGTCGCGGACCGCGTGCGATGGCTGCGCGAGGCCGGGGCCGACCGGGTCGAGGTGCTCACCCCCGACCGTGAGCTGTTGGGGCTCAGCGCCCAAGCGTTTATCGATCGCTTGATCTCGACCTATGCCGCGATCGGTTTCGTTGAGGGCGAAGACTTTTGCTTCGGCAAAGGGCGCGGCGGGGACATGACGGTGCTACGCGAGTTAGGCGAAACACACGGCTTCGAAGTCAATGCGCTGGGCCGACTCGAAGCGACACTGCAAGACGGGACCAGCGCCCCGGTGAGCAGCTCGCTGGTACGCGGCCTAGTGGGGAAAGGGCAGGTGGAGGACGCCGCCATCTGCCTCGGCCGGCCGTGGGAACTCACCGGCACCGTGGTCAAGGGCGAACAGCGCGGCCGCACAATCGATATCCCCACGGCAAACCTTGCCTCGGATGGCTACCAGGGCTTGATCGTGCCACGAGACGGCGTCTATGCGGGGGCGGCGACACTAGACGATGGCAGCATCTACCCCGCAGCGATCAGCGTCGGGCACAAACCCACGTTCGGCGGTGAGGTGCAGACGGTCGAGGTACACCTGGTCGGGTTTATGCCGGATAATCCAGACGCTTTATACGACCGGCTGATCAGCCTACGTTTTGCCCGATGGGTCCGGGAGCAGTACCCTTTCGCAAATGCCGATGAATTGGTGTCGCAGCTGCGTTGCGACATCCGCCAAGCCGACGCCTGGCACCGCGACGCGACACGGCAGCCGTCCTAGCTTGGGCGATGATGTCACGACCTACCGCCGCCTACCCCCGAGTTACCTTGGCCGACTACACCTCCAACCTTGACCTTGCACAGGCCGCCGAGCTATTGCGCGACGAGCAGGGCTCGATCTGTGTCATGACCCACGCCAAGCCCGATGGCGACGCGGCCGGTTCGGTCGTCGCCCTCATCACCGCGCTGCGTGCGATGGGCAAGGACGCACGCGGGCTGCTGGTCGAGCCGATCCTGCCTTCGCTCGAGCCCTTGGCGCGAACGCCAGGCATCGACATCTACAACACCGAACGCACGCTACCCGCCGCGGGGCGGATGGTGATCGTCGACACCGGCGCCTGGTCCCAGCTCGGGCCGCTCGCCGCACTGGTCAGGCCTTGTGTCCGGCAGACGCTGATCCTGGACCACCATCTGTCAGGCGACATCGACGCCAACTACAAGTTCATCGATTCCACCGCCGCCGCGGCCGCGGAGATCGTCGCGGAACTGATCCCGCTGCTTGTTGATCCGAAGTCACTGCCCGCCGAGGCGAAGCAGACGATCCACGAAGCGCTCTTCACCGGCATCGCCTCCGACACCGGCTGGTTCAAGTTCTCCAACGCAACGCCACGCACCCTCCGTCTTGCGGCCGACCTGCTCGAAGCCGGCGTCGACCACGCCGAGCTCTACGGCCAACTCGAACAGTCCGAACGCGTCGAGAAGCTCTCGCTCCTCATCCGTGCGGTCGATTCGCTCCAGCTCCTGGCCGACGGCCGGGCCGCGGTGATGACACTGCGCTGCGCCGACTTTGACGAAACCGGCGCGCTGCCCGAAGAAACCGAACGCCTGATCGACATCCCCCAGCAAGTTGGGACGATCCAGGTCATCGCACTTATCAGCGAGGTACACACCGCCGACGGGGTACAGACCCGCATCAGCTTCCGCAGCAAACACGCGCCCGACGCCGTGAACGTTTCGGAGTTGGCCGGCGAGTTTGGCGGCGGGGGCCACGCCCGCGCCGCCGGGGCGCGCCTCGACGAGCCGGTGGACGACGTCGCGCCCCGGATCATCGCCGCCATCACCCGGGCGGTGCAGGTCGCTTCGCCTTGACTGCAACAAGCGGTCGACGGGGAAAAACTGACAGTTCTTGACGTCTGACGTCCCAATCGCAGTGGAAAAGCTGTCACATCAATATGGCCTCCTGTCGACAAGCTCAAACCATCTGCTGTTTTCCACATTTAGGGACCTGGGCCCTTGCATCTACAAGATGTAGTGGTATAGTGCCGCGAACGCAGATCATCGACCCGCGTTGCATTGGCCCATTCTCTTCGGCCCTTTCAGGGCTGGCTCCATGTGAGGAAAGAACCCCAGCGTGCCCGTACTCAGTGACCATCAGATCCGAGACGCCCTGGCCGTCGAGCCCTTCGAGCCCGCCGTCAAACGCGAGGGCAAGATCTCCTACGGCGTGTCGAGCTACGGCTACGACGTCCGTGTCGGCTCGCTCTTCAAAATCTTCACCAACGCGCCCGTCGATGGCGGGGCCTCGATCGTCGATCCTAAAAAGTTCGACGACCGCAACTTCGTCACCGTCGATACCGCGCAGACCGGCAAGGACCACGTCATCATCCCGCCCAACAGCTTCGCGCTGTGCGAGACGGTCGAGACCTTCCGTATCCCCCGCGATGTGCTCGTGATCTGCGTCGGCAAGAGCACCTACGCCCGCTGCGGCATCATCGTGAACGTCACGCCGCTCGAGCCCGAGTGGCGTGGCAAGGTGACGATCGAGATCAGCAACACAACCCCGCTGCCGGCAAAGATCTACGCCCACGAAGGCATCGCGCAGATGATCTTCCTCAAGGCCGAGGAGCCCTGCGAGGTCAGCTACGCGGACAAGAACGGGAAGTATCAAGACCAGAGCGGTCTCGTGCTGCCGAAGGTCGATTGACTAGTTTACGAATCAAAATGAAAGCATTTGTTCACCAGTTTGATGAGTCGTTAGCCAGTGTCACAGGTGAGATGAAGGTTTACTCTCCCAAGCACACCGAGACACGACAGGCTTACATCCATGGCGAGGCAGACGAGTTGGGGCGCTTGGCTTTCATACCAGCTAGTGAGATCTTCTGGATCGATCCTAACACCGAGCGTGTCTATGACGCAAGCAAAATCGAGACGACTTTAGATCGCGTCTTTGAGTTGATGGAATCGACAATTTGACTGCATGAGGGAATCGAGCGTGGCACACCTCAGGACGAGGCATGACACGGATTGGCGGGGCGGGCCTTAGGCGTCTCGCTTCAGGGCATGGAGCCCTTTTTGGGGCGCTGCTCCGAAAGGCCCAACCCGCTGCCTGGCCAGGGCTGGCCAAACGCTCGCTTCCTTCTCCCTCCCCCTCCCCGGGATGCCCACCAGCCCGGGGAGGGTTTTTTATGCGCACCGCCTCGGTTCGTGCGCGGGGCGAGGCTTCGCGGTCGAACGCGCACGTGGGAGACTGTCGCAAGGTACCCCACCGGCGTGGCGCAGCGAGTGGTATTCTTAGCGGGCCGGCCGGGTCCACGGACGACGGATGCGTGCCGGCTGATGCGCAATGACCGAGACAAGCCCCGACGATCATTCGGCCTCAAGCCCCCCCAAGACCCGGCCGCTTCTGCTCTTGGCCGGAACCCTGGTGGCGGTACCTGCGTTGCTGCCGTTGGTCGTGGGTTTCCTGCCCCGGCTGTATTTTGAGACAGACCCGCGTGTGAGCGCTCCCCCCGCGGCGCTGACGATGTTCGGCCCGTCTGGTGCGGCGGTGCTCCATGTCATCAGCGTCGCCTGCGCCGTGTTGGCGTTGGCGATCTACGTCTCGCTGGGTGGACGGCTGCGTACGTGGGTCATCGCGCTTGCGGGCCTGGGCATCGCTGCCGCGTTTTGGCAGGGGCTCCGTCACGCCGAGAACCTCTTGCCCATGTCATCCTGGATCGCGGGGGGCTGCCTGGCGGTCGGCGCGGCCCACATCGGCCGGTTCGCATTCGCCCGACGGTGGATGGCGGCCCTCCTGATCGCGATGATGGTCCCGGTGGGATTGCAGGCGGGCTTTGATGTGCTGGTCCAAAAGCCGCGCGATATCGCGTGGTGGCAGGCCAACGAGGCGGACATCCTGGCGCTGCGCGGGATCGAGCCGGGGTCCGCACATCACCAGTTGCTTGAACGCCGGGCCATGTCGAACGACGCGACGGGGCCGTTCGGTTTCTCAAATGCGTTAGGCACGCTGGCCGCCGGCGGGGCGGCGCTTGCGTTGTGTGTTGGCCTTGGCGGGTGGTTGACGCGCCGCCGCCAGACCCGAGGGGCCGCGCTTGCGGCGCTCGTCGCGTCAGGCTGCGGAGTCGGGGCGGTGTGGTTTACGCATTCCGCCGGGGCGCTAGGGTCGCTGGCGATTGCGATATCGGTTGCGGCCATAGCGTGGTACGTGCCACGAAAACGCTTTGGTCGCGTGCCTACACTCCTGGCGTTGTGCGCGGTGGCACTGCCGATCGTTGTCATACTCGTCCGCGGCGGCATAGGGCCGCCCGATTCGATGGAGGGCGAACGCAGCCTGTTGTTTCGCTTCCACTATTGGCAAGCCGCCGTGCGTGTATGGGGCGATGGATTGCCGAGTTCGGCGGTGCTCGGCGTCGGGCCGCACGCGTTTACACAGGGCTACTTCCTACACAAAAACCCGATCAACCCCGAGAATGTTGCGAGCACTCACAACGTGTTTGTTGACTGGGTGGTCATGCTGGGACTGGGCGGTGTTGCGTGGTGTGTGCTGGTATTGGGGTGGCTGGGCGGCGCGGCTCGCTCGATGCGAACGCCAGGCACAGGCTTCGCCGAGTCCAGCACGGCGGATTGCAACACAAACGACGCCAAGCCCGAAGGCCCCCATACTGCGACGCCCGCACGTGATCGCGGCGCTCCTCAGTGCCTGCGTGTTGTTCGGCACGCAGTATGCGGTGCAGTCGGCGATGATGGACGCCGAGCTTGCCGTGCTTTGGCTTGTCGGGCTGATCGGGTTTGTCGTTGTGGCGTCGGCGATCGCGACGCGAGACGACCTCCCGCCGGGCGCGATGCGTGCCGGGCTGCTGGGCATGTCTATCGCGGTGCTGGTGCATAGCCAGATCGAGATGGCGTTCGCGTTGATGGCGACAGCCGGGCCCGCGTGGTTTCTGGTCGGGCTGGCGGGGTCGGGTGACGGCCTGGCGAGCGATGCACGGCCCCGTGCCGGGCGTGGCGTGGCTTCGACACTCGCCTGCGGATGCGTCCTATCTGCGCTTGTCGTCGCAGTATTCACCTCGCCGGTCGTCCGGCATCAGGCTCAACTCGCTAAAGCCAGCGACTACCTGTATCACGGCAAGCCTAACCACGCCCTGGCCGCACTGGAAGCCGCACACACGATCCTGCCGACCGACCCAACCGCAACGCGATGGATCGTCACGCTGCGCCGGGACGAGATGGTCTCACGCGCGGCGATGGGTGATGTCGCCGGTGCTCGCCGCGCCTTCGCACTCGCGCTCCAGCCGATCGATGCGCAGCTTGCGAGCACCACCCCCTCAGCTTCGGCGTCTCGCCAGCGCATCGGCCTGCTGCGTGAGGCATCGGAAGCAATAGGCGACCCCGCACTACTCGACGAGGCGATCGACCTCCTGCATGAGCTTGCGCAACGCGCCCCCCACGGGCTAAGCGATGCGGTGCTTCTGGGTGATCTATATTGGCAGCGGGGCGATTACACGCAGGCGGCCGCAGCGTACAACCGGGCCTTAGACATCGACGAGCGGCTGTACCTGGACCCCGCGATGCGGCTGGAGGCCGCAGAGCGCAGCCGTCTCGTCGCACGACTCAACGAAGCGGCATCAAGCACGCTGCAGTAATTTTCAGCGTAGCAACTCGGTTAGCGTTGTCGCGCAGCCCGTCGCTTCGGCGACCTCATCGAGCAGCTCACGCAAGCCCTCTGGGCTGTAGCCATCTTCGATCAGACAGAACACCGCCGACCCCGACCCTGTGACATGCGGCGCAAGGCGAAAGCCACGCAACCGCTCAAGCACATTCCGCAACTCGGGCTGGACCACGCACGCGGGCTCGGCAAGGTCGTTGAACAGCGGGGTGCCTGTGTCGAGAGGGATACGGGTGAGCTGTCTGACACGATCAATGTCGGGGCTCGATGTTTCTGAGTGAGAAAGGGACTGGTCAAACGCCCGGTACACTGCCGGCGTCGAGCAGCCAAACGGCGGCAACACCAGAAGTAGTGTTTGGGGTTGACCGCGAAGTAGCAGTTCGATTTCTTCCCCCACGCCGGTCACGATCGCCCCGCACAAGCCATGGCGTGCCTGGAGCTGGAACATCACGTCACTACCGAGCTGCGAAGCGAGATCCATCAGCGCGAGGGTGTCCAGCTTGAGCTGAAACAATGCGCTCAACGCCAGCAGCATCCCCGCCGCATCCGCCGACCCGCCGCCGAGCCCCGCCCCCGCGGGGATACGCTTCTCCAGCGTGGCCTCCACCGGCAGCGCATGCCCGACATGCCGCTCCATCAACAGATGTGCACGGTAAGTCAGGTCGGACAACACCGGCCAATCCACGCGCTGCTGCACGGGCGCATTACCCGCGAAAGTGATATCGAAACGGCTTGGCCCTTCGATCCGCCGAAGGGTCAGCGTGTCGGCCAGCGTGATCGGCCTCATCCAGCTCGCGATCGGGTGCATGCCGTCGGGGCGTGGTGCCCCGACGGACAGCGCCAGATTGATCTTGGCCGGGCAGAGCGTACGCACGGTCCGGGGATCGATCTGTTTCGAGATCGGGAAGATCGGGGTGGGCATGACGACAGCGTATCGCGGCCGGGCTGGCCGTGTAAATGCGTAGCGCGAAGTGGGGAGGTCGATCTACAGGAGCGTTACGTCATCGAACTGGGCCGAATGCCGTGAGGCATCTGAAGCCGAGCCGGTGGCGACCGATACCGCGACGGGTTCTGACACACGCGGCACGCTGGTGGCAGCTTCTTGACGCGGCGCGGTAGGCAGGTCGAGCATGGTGACCGCCTGCTCGGGGGTGAGGCCGAGCATGATGAAGCCGTGCAATTGTGCCCACAGAGCCTTGGCGCGGGCCTGGTCACTGAGCGACTCCGCCCACCCGGCGATCACGCGACGAACGACTGCGGGGACCGCCTCGCCCAGTTGCTGCTTGCCCACACTGGCGAGCCAGAACATCAGGCGATACAGCTCAGGCTGCTCGGACGCGACCCGTGCGTACATCAGCACGGATGTGCGAACACCGCTCCGCAGCTCCGCGTGGTCGGCGACAGCCTCGAATCGCCGTTGGCACACGCCGTCCAGCAAAGCCCGTTTGTCCGGGAAATACCGGTAAATCGAGCCCACAGCGCAGTCGAGCTGACGCGCGATCGCGCGGATCGTCGCGCCGTCGTAGCCACGCTCACGCAGCACACGCGCAGTGGCATCAAGCACCTGCGACTCGTCGAGGCACGTCGGCGGCTTCTTAGCTGTTAGGGGTTCATCACCCGCAGCCGGGGCAACGCTCGGCGACGAATCGCCCGAAGGCGAAGGCGAAGGGGACGGGGAAACACCGGCAAGCTTGAGCACGGTGTCACGATCGGGGCTGGCGCATCCTGCGTCATTCATAATGGTTCACCTCCCTGTGAACACTGTTAGTTGAACGCCGTTAGTTTGCCCGACTTACCCAGCCGCGTCAAGTATCCACAACCCAGCAGGTTAGCCGTCCGTCACACACCCTTGCGAGGCGTTTTGGACGCACTTGATGTACTTCCACAGCGTGCCCCGGCCGGCCTTGTACGCGGGTTTCGTCCAGGCCGCCCGCCGCTTGGCCATCTCGTCGTCACTGACCTCGACGCTGATCGTGTGGTTGGCGTCGTCGATGGTGATGCTGTCGCCGTCTTGTACCAGCGCGATCGGGCCGCCTTCCTGGGCCTCGGGAACGACGTGGCCGATGATGAACCCGTGTGACCCGCCGGAGAACCGGCCGTCGGTGATCAGCGCCACATCATCCAGGAAGCCCGCGCCCGCGAGTGCGCTGGTCGGCGTGAGCATCTCGGGCATGCCCGGGCCGCCGGTCGGGCCTTCGTAGCGGATGACGATCACGTCGCCGCTCTGGATCTTGCCGGCCAGCGCACTCGCGGGCGCGGGCTTCCTGGATGATGTGGCGCTGATCACCGACGGCCGGTTCTCCGGCGGGTCACACGGGTTCATCATCGGCCACGTCGTTCCCGAGGCCCAGGAAGGC
>JBCCWH010000051.1:0-23630 GCA_039193915.1 Planctomycetota bacterium | reverse complement strand
GGGTTGGGGGGCCGCGGCGGGGGGGGGTTGTGGTGTGGGCGGCGCGCCGGCCCCCTCCCCCGCCCCGGCGGCCTCGGGCGGGGGGTCTTTTTTGTTTTGTTTGCGCCCCCCCCCCGGCGCCCCCGCCCCCCCCCGGCTGGACCGCGCAAAGCGCGTGCTCACACCGCCTGCTCGACAAGCTGACGCTGCGAGTACCGGCGGACCCGGCTGGCGCGGTGGGCGTAGCGTGCGGACGCGGTGATCTTGCCCCGCAGCGCCAGCTCGAGTTGTCGGCTGCGCAAACGGGCCAGGATGTTGAGGATGCGGACGCGGTCGGTGTGGGTGTGTTGCATGTTGAAAGTCCCCGCATGGAAATTGGCGAGGCGGACGCCGCCAGGCCCTATCGGATCAACGCGGGCGGGCCGGTTTCTTATGCCCGCCGTGGTAAGACGACTGTAGCCCTTGGAGGTTTCACCGATGTGAGAAAAGGGTAAAAAATCGGAGCAAACCCGGGAAAACACATAACCACTTCGGGCTACGGGTCTCGCCGATCGCCCGCGCGAACCGGCACCGCCCGCCGCGTCGTACAATACCCGTATGCCGGACGACCCCGCCCTGGACGGGCTGAGCGACCTGACTGATGAGCGACTCGTCGTGGCCTACCGCGAGGGTCGTGTGTCGGCGTTGCAGGTCTTGGTGAAGCGCTACGAGCAGGAGTTGTTCCACTTCCTGATCCGTTTCTCGGGCAACCGCGCATCGGCCGAGGACTTGTTCCAGGAGGCGTTCCTTCAGGTCCACCTCTCTGCCGGTACGTTCGATGCAAGCAAACGGTTCAAGCCCTGGCTGTTCACCATCGCGGCGAACAAGGCGCGCGACCTACTACGCAAACAAAAGCGCCAGCGGGCGGTCCCGTTGTCGGCCCTCATCGATGCGACGCAGGAGTCGGGGTCGAGCTTTATCGATCTGCTTGAGGCGGAGATCCCGCTCCCCGATGACCAGGCCGACGACGCGGAGATCGCGGAACTGATCCGCGCGGTGGCCGAGGAGATGCCTGACCACCTGCGTGAGGTCCTGCTGCTCGCCTATTTCAATCACTTTGCCTACAAGGAAATCGCCGACATGCTGGGCATCCCGCTGGGCACGGTCAAGAGCCGGCTGCACGCCGCGGTCGGCACGTTCGCCCAGCTCTGGAAATCGCGCTACGGCGTCGCCTACGACCCTGCCCAGCAGCACTAGGCTCTGTCCGAAAACGGTGGGATGGCCGTCTCGGCCGTCGATTGAGCTTCATGACGGGCGGGACGCCCATCCCACCTTTGGTTTTCAGACAGAGCCTAACCAGAAACCTGGCACACCAGAGAATCGCCTTTTTCACGCCTTTTCCCGGCAAACATCAAACCCCCGCCCACCGCACATCGTACAACCGATGAACCCCCGGCCCAGCAGGTGCGTAACACCCACCCCAAGCCGCACAACCGGTAAAAACCGACATAACTCGCCCGCGATGAACCACGACACACCCCGCCACCCCGAGCCCGCCCGACTCAGCCCGGAGGACGCCCACGCCCTCGACGCGGCGCTGGGCGAGTTGTCGCTCCCGGTCGATGCCGACCGGACCCAGCGGCTCCGCGCGGTGCTGTCGCTGCTCGACCGCTGGCCGATCGAAGAACCCTCGCCCGAGCTTGCGGAAACACTGCTGGCCCGGCTGGAAACGATCCGTCAGGCCGGCAAGACCCCGGCCGCGCTGTGCGAAAACGACGGCGCAGTGCTTGACGCCCTGTTGGCCTCCCGCGCGTCGGGCTGCGACGCCGGGCCGATGCCTGCGGGTAGCCGGGAACGCGCCGCTGCGGTGTCGGGGGTCTTCGACCTGCTCGATCACTGGCAATCCCCTGCCGCCCCGGCCGACCTCGCGGAGCGCACGCTGCAACGGGTCCACGAAGCCCGGCAGCGCGAGGTTCTTGCGCGTATCCCGCAAGACCGGCCCGGCATCACCCGCGGCTGGGCCATCGGGCTCAGGCAGGTCGGCTCGGTCGCCGCCCTCATCCTCATCAGCATGTCCCTCCTGGTCCCCGTCCTGACCAAGGCCCGCACCGATGCCCAGGTCGCGTCCTGCAAGGCCAACCTCGGCCAGGCCGGCACCGGGCTGTATCAGTACGCCAACGACCACCTGGGCGAGATGCCCCGCGGTATCGAACGCGAGCCCATCTTCAGCCAGCTCATGGAGTTTGCCGAGAACGGCGACGGCCAGTCGCTGCCCTCCAGCGCAGTCCACATGCTCGTCCTCCCCCGCGAAGGCTACCTCCGCGAAGAGCAGCTCAGTTGTACCGCGGCCAACGCGTCGCTTCCTTCCGGCGGACGCTACAGCGCACACGCGATCGAGGGCTCGCGCGCCCTCCGCCTCACATCGCTCGAAGGCCCGGTCATGGCCGACACCAACCCGCTCTACCTGCGTAGGGGCAACGCCATCATCCGACAGGCCGGCTGGGACACCGCCGCCAGCGCCAACCACAAAGGGCTGGGCCAAAACGTCCTGCTCTCCGACGGCTCTGTCACCTGGACCCTGCGACCCGTCGTCCAGCACCACGACCCCGACGACAACATCTGGCTCCGCGCCACCACCCCGCCCCGGCCCGATCACAGCGCGTCGCAAACCCTCGACGCGTTCCTGACGCCCTGATCAAAAACAAGCCACCCATGAGCGTCGCCTCACCGCGAATGCTCCGAACCGCCGTCCCCCATGCGGCGGTTCTCTTTTTTACCAAACACCCGCTTGTTTCGCGGGCGAGGCGCAGCGTCTCGCATGCCCACGCTGGACGCCCGCGAAACAGGTAATACGGTTTGCGTGGAAACAGCAGACTGCTTCCGGGGTGCTACACAACTGGCGAAGGCCTGCGGTGTGCCGACATGCCGACCGACGTTTCTTCCGCACACCGCAGCCCTGCAAGCAAGGCAGTGGTGTGGCACCCGCGGCACAAGCCCTGTAGGCGGGGGCGTATCAACCACTACGCGCAAAGAAAAACCGGCGTCCGTAGGCCGCCGGCTGTTCGGGGGTTGTGCTTGCTGAGTCGAACGATCAGCGCTTAGGCCGGGGCAGCACCGGGCGTCGGCGCGGGGCCGACGTGCTCGATGCGGCGGGCGCGGCGTTCGGTCTCGACAGCCTCTTCGGGCTCGTGGATCTCCTCGCCCTCGCGGACGAGTCGGGCAGAGTTGAAGATCACGACGATCGAGCTGATGCCGTGGCCCACGGCCGCGATCCACGGCTGCATATAGCCGGCCAGCAGCAGCACGACCATCAGCAGGATGTAGACCAGCGTGCCCGCGAGGTTCTGCCGGATCACCGTGACGGTCTTGGCCGAGAGCCCGACGAGGAACGGGATGCGATTGAGGTTGTTGTTCATCAGCGCGATGGACGCGGAGTTGATGGCGACATCCGAACCGGCGGCGCCCATGGCGATCGAGACATCACCTGCGGCGAGCGCGGGGCCGTCGTTCACGCCGTCGCCCACGACCGCCACCGTGTGGCCCTCGGCCTTGAGCGTCTCGACGAGTTCGAGCTTGTCGCCCGGCAGCGCCTCGGCGGTGAAGTCCGTAATCCCCAGCGCCTCGGCCACGCGTCGCGCAGGGCTCCAGCGGTCGCCCGTAATCATGACACGGCGTTTGACGCCCAGCTCATCGAGTTCGGCCAGCGCATCGGGCGCCCCTTGCCGTGGCTGGTCGGCCAGGCCCAGCCAGCCCGCGGCCAGGCCGTTGTGCGCGACGAAGAGCAGGCTCAGCCCCTCGGTCTCGGACGTGTCCAGGTGCGACATGTCTACGTTGTGGTCCTGCAAGAAGGCTTCGCGGCCGACGAGCACGGTCGAGCCGTCGGCGAGTTCAGCTTTCACACCCCGGCCCGAGACCTCTTCAAAGTTCGTCGTCGCCGTCGGATCGAGCTTCGCACGCTCGGCGACACTGACCACCGCGCGGGCGACCGGGTGGCGCGAGTTCGCCTCGGCCGAGTAGCACCACTGCAGCAGGTCCGCACCCTCGACGCCCTGCGCGGGCTTCATCCGTGTCACGCTCAGGTCGCCCGTCGTCAGCGTGCCGGTCTTGTCGAACACGATCGCGGTGCAGCGGCGGACGACTTCGAGGTCGGACACCGACTTGACCAGCACACCCAGCCGCGCGGCCGCGCTGAGCGCCGCGACGATCGCGGTCGGGCCGCAGAGGATCAGTGCACACGGGCACGCGATCAGCAGCAGCGAGATCGAATCCTCCAGCCGCTTGGTAAACACGAACAGCACAAACGAAAGGATGATGACGACCGGCGTGTAGTAGCTGGCGTACTTCGAGAGCTCGCGGACCACGGCCGGCTTACTCGCGGCGGCCTGGAGGATCAGCGACTGCACCTTGCCCAGGGTCGAGTCCTCGCCCGCGCGGGTGATCTCGATCTCAAGCCGGCCCGTCTCGTTGATCGTGCCGGCGAACGCCTCGTCGCCCGGCGCTTTTTCGACGGGGACGGATTCGCCGGTGATGTTGGCCTGGTCGACGGTGGAGTTGCCGTTCTTGACGACGCCGTCGCCGGGGATGTTGTCGCCGGGCAGGACGAGCACGACGTCGCCGGGCTTGAGGTCTTTGGCGGCGACTTCCTGCTCGCCCTCGGGTGTAAGCACGACCGCGCGGGTCGGGGTGATGCGGATGAGCGACTCGATGGTCTTGAGCGCCCCCGCCGCAGTGCGGTGTTCGATGAGCGAGGCGATGAGCATGAAGAACGCGACGACCGCGCACTCGAAGTAGATGCCCGCGGCGAAGGCAGCGATAATCGCGAGCGCGACGAGCTCTTCCATGTGCGAGCCGCCGGCGACGTGTTCGTGATCGTCGTGATGGTGGTGATGGTCGTGGCCACAGTCGGTCCCCGGGCCGTGGTCATGCGAGCACCGGCCGGTGATGAGGGCCTTACCCGCGCCGTAGACGATCGGGCCGCCCAGCAGGATCGAGGCGAACATCGCGAGCAGGTCGCTGTGGTCGTGGGTATCGAACGTGAACCGCGCAATCACGGCCGCGATCAGCAGCGTCACACCAATGAGCACCGCGACGATCTGGAGGTCGACCTTCCGCTGCTCCTCCGAGCCTTGGCTGGGTGCACCGTGTGCGTGGTCGTGATGGTGGTGGTCGGCGTGAGCGTGTGTATCAGCAACGGACATATGAAAGACAACTCCCTGAGAGACCGACACGTCAAAGCGTCCGATCTGAACACGGCTTGCACGGCAGGTGCCGAGCGTACGATCCCCGTCCACACCCGTCCGCCCACCGGCAGGGTGTGAACCCAAAAGTATAGCACGCCCTGCCCCGTATCCGCCTGTTTTCAGGCATGTCGCCTTATCGGCCCGGCTCCTCCCGGTCGCGCACGGGCTCACCGACCGGCTGGTCGGTCAGGCGATCGATCAGGTGGGCCTTGAGCGCGGGGCCGTCACGATCCAGATCCAGCCACGGGGCGTCCAGGCCCGCAGCCGTCAGGATCTCCTCGGCATAGGACACGACCGGGTCGATCTCCACCCGCTCGGCCGGCAACACCCCCGCCCACTCTGGCGTTTGTGCCGCCAGGTCCGCGAGCGAAGGCACCTGCCAAGGCAACGCCAGCCCACCGGCCGAGTCCTCGGCCTCCTCCAGATCGCCGAGCACCTCGGGGAAGCGGTCGTGGATCAGCATCGGCTCGAAGGGCTCCCCTAACATCCCAAGATGCACCTGCCGAGCCGTCGTCCCCTCGACACCCCACCACTGCCCGCGCGCCGCCACGACCGCCCGACGTGAACCCGCCGCATCCAGGGGCTGGACCTCGCCGATGACCTGCTCTAACGCCTCGGTCATCGCATGATTAAATGACCGGCCCGCATCGAGGTGCGTCAGCTCGATCGCCCGGCCCGCGGCGACCGCCCCGACCTGGTGCGATGGCTGGTCGTCGTACACAAACGCCGACTGGTGCTCGGGGATGCCAAACACGCTGTGGTAGCCAAACGCCGTCAACACCTCGTGCCAGGTCGAGATGACATAGCCCATCCGAACCGCCAGCACCACGGCACACTGCTCCGCCAGCCGCTCACGCTGGGCCGGCTCAAGCGCGGCCCACGGCTCGGGGTAATCAAGGTGCAGGATGAAAATCGTCGGCTCGGCCCCGGCAAGCAGCACACGCGGCCGGGACTCGACCAAAGCCGGCAAGATCCGGCGGTAGGCGTACCAGGTCAGGTCGGCGGCATTGCGTGTATGGGCGAGGTCGATGAAGCCGACCCGCTGCGTATAGATGGTCCCCGCAGTCGTTTCCGCCAAACGGATCGACCGCAGGGGCGACTCGCGGTACTGGTGCGTGCCCAGGCGGTTGGGGTTGGCGTAATTGACGGGGATCGGGCCAAAGGGGTGGGGCAGCGAGCCGATGCGCATCATCGGGACATCCTTGCTGCGCTCGACCGGTATGGCCGGGTCTAAGCGGGAGGCTTTGCAGAAAGCCCGCTCGCCGGTGACGGGATAGCAGCCCACCGCCGAGAACAGCAGGCAGGCCATCGCGAGCCCGAAAGTCGTGGATCGAACCAGTTTCATCCCCCCAAGATAACCACTGGTCCGCAAGGCCCGGTCCGTGGCTGGGGCTCCGGGGTTCGCGGCGGGTCCCATGGCGGGTATGATGACCACGAATCCAGCACCGCCCTTGGAGCAGCCCGATGCCCGACCCAAGCGAAAAGGTAGAATCAACTCAAGCACATGCAAAATCAATACTTATGTCTGCATGGCGGTCGTGGGCACTGTGTGTGGCCGCCCCGGGCGTCTGGCTGGTGTATGTGCTGGTGAACCTGCCCGCCAAGGCCGAAATCGCTGCGCATGGCCCAGAATCGGCGTTTTTCGCCTCCGGCAACACGTTGGCGGTCGTCGCCATCGCCTGGCTGGCACTGGCCGGCCCCACGGCGTTCATCCTGCGCAGCTACTGCTTCCGGGCCCTCTGGGACGGCCGGCCCGTCGAGCCCGACAGCTACCTCAAAGGGATGGGCACGATCTGGGCGGTGCTTGTTGTCGGAGCCGTGATCGCCCTGATCGGATCGATCCGCGCGGGTCAGTGGCTGCCCGGCCTCGTGATCGCGGGGGTCTCGATCGCCGGCATCCTCATCACACGACCCAACAAGCAGGCCCTCGGGCTGGGCCGGCCGGTCGGCCCCGCTTCGTCATCCCCGTCTCACGCCTGACCCAAGCCGCGACGAACCCCTCCATCCCAATCCGTACCCTTACGGGCCAGGTTGTATGACAACTTGTACCGAAGGCGTTCCCGATGGCTCGGCACCGACCGATCCATCCGCCCGATAAGTTCGCACCCGTCGATGACTCAAACGCGTGAGGCGACGCGGTTTGTTTCGGTGTTGAAACCGAGGCGCAACACCGAAAAAAACACGGCGTACCGCTTTGTCAACGCATCGCGGACGGGTTATCGTGTAGGGCTCAACAGGGCCGGACATGACCGGCCAATGAGCGAGTGCGGGCCCGGGCCAGGCCTGCATCACCGACGGACAGGCTCATCGTGCGTTCGGTTGTGACGACCGACGTAACTCCATAAGCATCGCCGCGCTTCGCGCGGAACAAGGCGGGTAACGTGTCGTATCAAGCTACTGACAAGTACGTGTTCCCCAAGTGGGCGAACTATCTCCTCCCGCTGATCGTGCTCAGCGCGCTGGGCGGCGCGACGGTCGTCCCGCCGCTCGTGTTCTTCGGCATGTCCGCAGAAACACAGAACGTCGGCTACCAACCCGACCAGCCCGTGCCCTACAGCCACGCGCTGCACGTCGGGCAACTCGGCATCGACTGTCGCTACTGCCACACCACCGTCGACAAGGCCGCCTTCGCCTCGATCCCCCCCACACAGACCTGCATCAACTGCCACGCCCCCGCGACACGGCAGTCTGACGGCAGCGACACCGGACTCTCCGGCATCCGCCAAAACTCGCAGGCCCTGCGGCCCGTCTGGGAATCGTGGGAAACCGGTGAAGCGATCCCCTGGGTCAAAGTCCATGACCTGCCCGACTACGCGTACTTCAACCACTCGGCGCACGTCAACCGCGGCGTCGGGTGTGTCTCCTGCCACGGCCGGGTCGACAAGATGGGCGGCGCGGGCACCGAAGACGCGATCGCCGGCGTGTATCAGGTCCACAACCTCTCGATGGCGTGGTGCCTCGAATGCCACCGCGCCCCGGAGAACCACCTGCGGCCGGTCGATGAGGTCACCAACTTCGACTGGAACCCGGTGATGCACCCGCTGGCGATCGAGGCCGGCTTCACCGACGCCGACAACCCGACCCACGTCCGCGAAGCCCAGCGTGTCGTCGGCAGCTACCTCAAAGAAGAATACGCCATCAACGGCGCGGCCTACATGCAGTCGTGCTCGACGTGCCATCGGTAAGACAAGTTTGATTTGGTGATTTGGTGAAGTAAGAAGTGAGAGCCACGGGCAGCGTTGGCGACGCGACACTTCACCAAATCGAATTTCACCAAATCACCAAATGTAAGAACCCCCGGCCCCTTGGCCCACCCACAGAAGAGTACACACCCGTGTCCACCCTCGAACACAACATCACCGGGCAGGCCTACTGGCGATCACTCGAAGAGTACGCCAACACCCCCGAGTTCCAGGATCGGCTGCAAGACGAATTCGCCGACTACGCGCCCGACGAGATCCAGTCGATGTCGCGCCGGACCTTCCTCAAGCTCGCCGGCGCCTCGATGGCGCTTGCCGGGCTGACGATGACCGGCTGCCGACGCTGGCCCAAGGAAGAACTCGCGCCGTTCGCCACCCGCCCCGAGGACCTGATCCCCGGCGTGCCCAACTACTTCGCCTCGATGACCCACCGCGGCGGCGTCGCCACCCCCTGCCTCGTCGCCTCGTTCGACGGCCGGCCGATCAAGGTCGAATCCCACCCCAACGCAGGCTACTCGACCGACGTCTACGACCAGGCCCTCACGCTTCAGCAGTACGACCCCGACCGCGCACGCGATGTCACCACCGGCAAGGGCGAAGCGACAACGCGAAGCTCCTGGACCGCGTTTGAATCCTTCATCAAGAACAAGGTCGCGGAGCTGAAAGCGGCTGAAGGCGGCAAGGGTTTTGCCGTGCTGAGCGAGGCGTCGTCGAGCCCGACGTTCCTCCGGCTCAAGGCCGAGCTGCAATCGCAGATGCCCAACATGACGTGGGCGACGTGGGAGCCGCTGAACCAGGACAACGCGCTGGCCGGAGCGAAGCTCGCGCTGGGCCGGGCGGTGCGTCAGCAGTACGACGTGTCGCACGCCCATGTGATCGCGTGTTTCGACAGCGACTTCCTGTGCGACCACCCCTCGGCGACGAAGAACGCCAAGGGCTGGGCGGCGGGCCGCAAGAGCGCCGACGCCGTCTACGCACACGGGCACGACGGCGATGACCACGCCGAGGCGTGGATGAGCCGCATGTACGTCGCCGAGCCGGCCATGACGATCACCGGCAGCGCGGCCGACGAGCGTCTTCCGATCCGGCCGTCGCGCGTTGCGCATGTGCTGACCGCCGTGGCACTCGGTACCGGCGCAGCCCAAAACGCTGACGCCCCGACGCTGACCGATGCCGAGCAGGCGTTTGTCGACAAGCTCGTCGGCGACCTCAACGATGCGCACCACCGCGGCGCGTCGCTCATCATCGCGGGCCCCAACCAGCCCGCCGAGGTCCACGCACTGACCCACGCGATCAACGCGCACCTGGGCAACGTCGGCCACACGATCACCTACACCGACGAGCCCACAGCCGAGGAACGCACGAACCTCGAATCGCTAACCGATCTCGTCGCGAAGATGGACGCCGGCGACATCGACACGCTCGTCATGCTCGGCGGCAACCCGGCCTTCGACGCCCCGGCCGACATCGACTTCGGCGCAGCGCTCGACAAGGTCGCCCACGCCGTCCGTCTCGGGCTCTACCGCAAGAACGAAACCGCCGCGAAATGCGAGTGGTGCCTGCCCGCCGCCACCGGCTTCGAGAGCTGGGGCGACGGCCGATGGTACGACGGCACGATCGCGTTGCAGCAGCCGCTGATCCTCCCGCTGTTCAACGGCCGCAGCGCCGACGAACTGCTCGCGACGCTCGTCGGCGAGTCCTCGCTCGCGCAGCCCAGCAGCTACGACCTCGTCCGCAAGACGTTCAAGGACGCCGGCCTGCTCAGCGGCGCCGACTTCGCGTCCGTGCTCGACGACCCCGGCTACGCCGCGGACCATCGCGGGTTCGAGAAGGACTGGCGCCGCGCGGTGCACCTGGGCTATGTCCCCGGCTCGGCGTTCGGGGCGGTAGACGCAGCGGTGGCGAACACCGTGATGCCGACACTCGAAGACGGCAGCGACCTCGAGATCGTGTTCCACCGCGGCGCGGTGTACGACGGCCGATTCGCCAACAACGCCTGGCTCCAGGAAGTCCCCGACGCGATGACGAAGGTCACCTGGGACAACCCCGTGAGCGTGAGCGTGCCCGACGCCAAGGCGAACGAACTCAAGTATGGCGACACCGTCAAGATCGGCGGCGACCTCTCGCTGCCCGTGTTCATCCAGCCCGGCCAGGCCGAGGGCGTGATCGTCGTGCAGGTCGGCAACGGCCGTGAAGCCTGCGGGATGGTCGGCCAAGGCGTCGGCTTCAACGTGTACCCGCTGCGCACCAGCGCGGCGCTGACGCAGGGCTACGCCGCCGCGACGCTCGGCGACAAGGGCGGCCCCTACCGCCTCGCGATGACGAGCGTGCACCACCTGGTCAACAGCATGGGCGGGTTCCCGACTTTCGTCGACGACACCGCCGAATGGGCGCTCAAGAAACGCGCTGGCGAACTGGGCGAGAGTGGCACGGCCGGCAACGTCATCAAGGAAGGCACGTTCGAGCAGTACAAGACAAAGACGGGCCTGGGCCACATCATGGGCCACGCCCACGGCGACTACAGCTTGCAGCTCTACAACGTCCCGCTGCAAGAGGTGTGGACCGAGAGGGCCGAAGAGCTGGTCGAAGAACACCCCGACGCGGCGGCCGACGGCTGGCAGCCACGCACGGCCTTCAACGTGCAGCACGCCTGGGGCATGACGATCGACCTGAACTCGTGCATCGGCTGCAACGCCTGTGTCGTCGCGTGCCAGGCCGAGAACAACATCCCCACCGTCGGCAAGGACCAGGTCTGGCGCAGCCGTGAGATGCACTGGCTCCGCAACGACACGTACTACAAGGGCGACCCCGAGGACCCCAACAACGTGCAGGTCGTTACCCAGCCGATCGCGTGTGTGCAGTGCGAGAACGCGCCGTGCGAACAGGTCTGCCCGGTTGCCGCGACGGTGCACGACGCCGAGGGCCTGAACACCATGGTGTACAACCGCTGCATCGGCACGCGGTACTGCTCCAACAACTGCCCGTACAAGGCCCGGCGGTTCAACTACTTCGACTTCCACAGCAAGTCGGTCCGCCAAGACGTCGCCAACCCCTGGCTGAACATGCCCGACACGCAACAGGGGACCGCTGTCGACAAGATCAAGTCGATGGTGTTCAACCCGGACGTCACTGTGCGGATGCGTGGCGTGATGGAAAAATGCACCTACTGCACCCAGCGCATCCAGCGGGCCAAGATCGCCCGCAAGAACAGCTTCGTGCAGAACCACGAAGGCAAGTACGGCCACGAAGACGCGACGACCCCCTCCGTCCCCGACGGCACGGTCGTCACCGCCTGCCAGGACGCCTGCCCGACCGACTGCATCACGTTTGGCGATCTCAACGACCCCGGGTCGAAGGTCAGCCAGATCCAGACACACAACAAACGCGCCTACTCGGTGCTCGCCGAGCTCAACTCGCGCCCGCGGACCCAGCACCTGGCCAAGCTCCGCAACCCCCACCCGTCGAGCGTCACGGCGCATGGCGGCGGCGGTGGTGAAGAACACCACGGCAACGAAGACCACTAAGACCCCCGGCGTCGCGTAGCGGCGCGGCTATTGCTCTCGCTTGAATACACGGCTTGGGGCTCAATCCCCAAACCCGAGCCCCAAGACCCCAGACCCGACCTACCTATGGCAGCGATCCACCCCGGAACAGAGATCCCGTCGGTCGAGACGGACAACACGCTGGACGACCCGTCTCGCCGCGCACCGCTGGTGACCGGCGGGCTCGACTTCGGCGGCGTGACCGACGCCGTCGCCAAGTCTGCCACCAGCAAACCCACCCTGCTGTGGTGGGTGCTCTTCATTGTCACCAGCGGCATGGCGCTCATGTTCTTCGCCATGATCGGCTACCTCGTCGTCACCGGCGTCGGGATCTGGGGCAACAACCAGCCCGTCGCATGGGGCTTCCCCATCGTCAACTTCGTGTTCTGGGTCGGCATCGGCCACGCGGGCACGCTGATCTCCGCGATCCTCTTCCTCTTCCGTCAGAACTGGCGGACCTCCATCAACCGCTTCGCCGAGGCGATGACCATCTTCGCCGTCGTCTGTGCAGGCATCTTCCCGGGCATCCACGTCGGCCGGCCCTGGCTGGCGTACTGGCTGTTCCCCGTGCCCAACCAGATGGCGATGTGGCCCCAGTTCCGCTCGCCGCTCTTGTGGGACGTCTTCGCCGTCGGCACCTACGCCTCGGTGTCGCTGCTGTTCTGGTACACCGGCATGGTCCCCGATATCGCCACCCTCCGCGATAAAGCCACCTCACGCATCGGGCAAATCTTCTACGGCTTCCTCTCGCTGGGCTGGACCGGCAGCGCCCGGCACTGGCACCGATTCGAGCGGGCCTACATCCTGCTCGCCGCGCTCTGTACCCCGCTGGTCCTCTCGGTCCACTCGGTCGTCTCGTTCGACTTCGCCGTCGCGCAGATGCCCGGCTGGCACACCACCGTCTTCCCGCCCTACTTCGTCGCGGGTGCGATCTACGGCGGGTTCGCCATGGTCCTCACCCTCGCCATCCCCTGCCGCGTCTGGCTCGGGCTCGAACACATCATCACCATGCGGCACATCATCAACTGTGCCAAGGTCATGCTCGGCACCGGCATGATCGTCTGCTACGCGTACTCGCTCGAGTTCTTCACCGCCTGGTACTCGGGCCACCACTTCGAGCAGTTCGTCTTCCGCGGCCGGCCGCTGGGCAACCACTACATCGGCTTCTGGTCGATGGTGTTCTGCAACTGCATCGGGCCACAGGTCCTGTGGATCAAGAAGGTCCGCGAGAACATCTGGGGCATCATGTGGGCGGCGATGTGCGTCAACATCGGCATGTGGTTCGAGCGCTACGTCATCGTCACCACCTCGCTGAGCCGGGACTTCCTGCCCGGCTCGTGGGCACAGTTCGTGCCGACGTGGGTCGACCTCTTCATGTTCTTCTGCAGCTTCGGGTTGTTCGGCTCGCTGTTCCTGCTGTTCCTCAAGCTCCTGCCGACCATCGCCATGGCCGAGGTCAAGACCGTCATGCCCGAGGCCCACGCCCACGGGCACGGCGATGACCACGCCGCCGACGACCACCCCCACGCCGACGACACCCCGGCCCAACCGGAGGGCGCGTAACCATGACCGTCATTGACACCCCCGCCACCGAACACGCCCAGCCGACCGACGCGGCCGCGCCCGGCAAAGTCTTCGGGCTCATCGGCGAGTTCGACAACGTGACCGACATCATCGGCGCGGCCAACACCGCGCGCGAGGCCGGCTACAAGAAGATGGACGTCCACAGCCCGTTCCCCATCCACGGGATCGACGACGCCATCGGCATCAAGCAGACCATCCTCCCGTGGATCGTCCTGTTCATGGGGCTCACCGGCATGACCACCGGGCTGATCCTCACGACGTACACGATGGCGGACTGGCTCCCCCTGCCGGGCTTCGTGCCGGAGAACTTCGAGGGCTACACCTTCCTGATCTCGGGCAAGCCGCTGGTGTCGCTCGCGGGGTTCATCCCGGTGATCTTCGAGCTGACGATTATGTTCAGCGCCTACACCGCGGTGTTCGCGATGTTCCTGCTGAACAAGCTGCCCTTGATGAGCAACCCGCTGCTCAAGAGCGAGCGTTTCCGCCGGGCGACCGACGACCGTTTTTTCCTGGCGATTGATGCGCGGGACGGCAGCTTTGATGTGCACAAGACGGCCGAGCTGGTCCGGGCGATGCCCGGCTGCCGGGCGGTGGAACTGATCGACGAGTAAAGGCGTCGCCGCGATGGCGGTCCGCATGACACTAGAGATTTACGATGAAGCTCTCTGACATTGACCTCGACCTGCGATTCTTCCCCGCGCCGCCGATGTGGCTGGTGGCGGTGGTGGTGATCGGCGGGTTCCTGCCGATGACCGTGGCGTCGGCGATCTGGTACAAGCGCAACAAGATGACGCCCGAGCCGCGTTACCACATCTTCCAGGATATGGACGCGTCGATCGCGGTGAAGGCGCAGGAGGCCAGCGACATCTTCGTGGACGGCCGCGGCGCACGCCCCTACGCACCGGGCACGGTCGCGTGGGGCCGGCAAGCGACCCAGGCCGACCCCGACATGCTGCGTGACGACGACCTGGCCTACCGCGGCTACGCGATCGATCCGGAGACGGGCGAGATCGTGCAAGTCGCCACCGGCACCGAGCCGACTCCGCAGTACCTCACAGGCTTCCCCGAAATCGTGCGAGTCAACAACCGCTTCCTCGAACGCGGGCAGGAACAGTACAACACCTTCTGCATGCCCTGCCACGGCCGCGACGGCCAGGGCCGCGGCCCGGTCGATGCCCGCGCGACCCACCTGGTCGAACAAAGCGGCAACCCGTCGGGCACCCAGTGGACCGCACCCGCCAACCTCACGGACGCCAAGTTCACCCAGGGGCTCTACCCCAACGGGCAACTGTTCAACACCATCACCGACGGCGCCAACAACATGGCGGGCTACGGCACGCAGATCGATGTCGTCGACCGCTGGGCGATCGTCGCCTACGTCCGGGCGATCCAGAAGTCCGACCAGGTCGAAGCCCCCACCGGCGTCACAAACGACCACGACGCCGCAGCCGACCACTAAGCCAGCCCCCCGGCGTCGCGGGCGAAAGCCCACCACGCCGATTTGAAATCCCGCGAGTGCGGGAACGAGAAACAGACCCCGACCGGCCATCCATGTTGTGCCGGCCTACCATGCGATTGAGGTGAACCGCCTTGGCTCACGGACCCAAACACATTGATGAAGCCGACAAGCAGCCGATGGGCGCGAAGGCTTGGCCCGCGTGGCGGACCTGCATCATCCTCGCGATCGTCGGGCTGGTGCTGCTGGCGACCGCGATGATCCCGACCGACGCCGGCATCGTCGGCGGCAAGCTCACCCGGCTGATGTTCGCCTACCTGATCGGCTACTGCTTCTTCCTGGCTGTCAGCGTCGGTTCGCTGGCGCTCGTGATCCTGACGCACCTGTTCCGCGCGGGCTGGGTCGTCGCCGTCCGCCGTGTGCCCGAGACCTTCGCCGCGAACTTCCTCTGGCTGGGCGTGCTCGCCCTGCCGATCATCATCACCGCCCTGGTCGACTCGAAGGGTGACATCTACCCCTGGGCGATGAGCATGGACGAGCTGGAAAAGCGGATCCACCACGCCGACGAGGTGCTCCACCCCGGCAGCGGGCACCATGACGACGAACACCACAACGAGGAAGGCCACGCCGACGAGGACGGTCACGCTGACGCAGGTGTCTCGATCATCCCCGTCGCCGCAGCCGACGACCCCCACGCCCCCCACCCCGCGTCGGACGGGGTCCACGCCCTGACCGGCCAGCCGATGGGCAGCGCCTACCCCGAGGACCGCGAGGCCGCCCTCGAACTCCAGGAGGCGCACTACACCACCCTGCTCGCCTACATGCTCGACTACAAGCGGTTCAACGGCGACGTCGCGCACCACGGCGACGCACACGCCCTCGTCCCGCCGGGCAAGGGCATGAAGATCCCGCTGATCGGTGTCTCGTGGTACGCGCCGGGCTTCTATGTCTTCCGTATCGTCATCTACCTCGCCGCGTTCTCGCTCATCGGGCTCTACTACTGGCGGCAGTCCACCGCGCAGGACGCCTCGGGCGACCCCGCCCACACGACCAAGCGTGAGTGGTGGGCACCGGCCAGCGTCATCGTCTTCGCCCTGGCGACGACCTTTATCGCCTTCGACGTCCTGATGTCGCTCGACCCGGCGTGGTACTCCACGATGTTCGGCGTGATCTTCTTCGCCAACTCCCTGCTCGCGGGCATCTGCATCACCATCCTCGTCTGCCTCGCGCTGCAGAAGAAGGGCATGCTCAAGAGCGTCCGGACCGACCACTACCACGACCTGGGCAAGCTGCTCTTCGCGTTCACGTTCTTCTGGGGCTACGTCAGCTTCAGCCAGTTCATGCTGATCTGGTACGCCTCGCTGCCCGAGACGACCTACTGGTTCGAGATCCGCGGCGCAACGACCGTGCTCAGCGCCCCGCAGTTCGGCTCGGGCTGGGCGAAGATCATCCTCGTCCTGCTGTTTGGCCACCTGATCGTGCCCTTCGGCTTCCTGCTCAGCCGGCACGTCAAGCGCAACCTCAAGCTCCTGACCGCCGCCTCGGTGTGGATGCTGCTGATGATCTACCTCGACCTGTTCTGGTACATCATGCCGGCCTACGACAGCGCGTCGATTACTTTCGGCCTGCCGGAGATCGGCGCCCTGCTCGCCATCGGCGGTGTCGTGTTCGCCCAGTTCTTCAGCCGGTTCCGCCAGCACGCACCCGTCGCGCACAACGACCCCCGGCTCAACGAATCCCTCGCGCTCGACACTAGCGCCTGGGCACCGATCCACCACTAGAGCCGTCAGCGATCAGCTTTTAGCCGTCAGCCCGAAACCCGAGACCCCCGACCCGAAACCCGCATCATGGCCAGCAGCAGCAAACAAATCTCGATGCCCCTCGTGTTCGCGATCTCCATCGGCAGCGTGTTCGCCATGATCGCGATCACCGTCTTCGCGATGGCGTGGTACGCGTACGAGAACAACAAGGTCGTCAGCGCCAACGTCAACGCGGCCCCCGTGCACAGCGCCGAGTACGAAGCCATCTACGGCGAAGGCGAAGACGCCGAGCAGAACGCAAACCTCCACCGCACCGGCCAGATCACCGAGCAGAAGCCGGGCGAGCCTTTCCCCACGACGCGTTACTTCATGCCGATCGAAGACGCGATGGACCAGGTCGTCCTCGAAAACGGCGGACACGTCGAGCACAGCCACGAGGGCGAAGACGACGACCACGGGCACGACCACGACCACAACGGGCATGACCACTAAACCGTAATGCCCCGGCGTCGCGTAGCGACGCGGCTATGGGACGACGCCAGTACAACGACCTAAGGCAATCGACAGACACAAAAACCACCACCATGAACCCGACCCGACGCCAACCCGTTCCACGCCGACCGCGACTGCTCGCGGCGTGCGCTGCCATCGGCGCGTTGGCTGCCGGCGCGGTGGTGGGGCCTGCGGCCGCGTCGAACTACAACAGCAACGTCGAGAGCACCCGCGCCAACCCCTGGAACGAAGAACTCGAAAACGAAGTCGCGGTGGTCGAACGCCTCAACTGCGACCTACCGATGGACCTCGCCTTTACCGACGAGGACGGCAACGCCGTCACCCTGGGCGCGTTCTTCGAGGACGGCCGGCCGGTGATCCTGAACATCGGCTACTACCGCTGCCCTACCGTCTGCGGGCTGGTGCTCAAGAAACTCGCGGACACCGTGGGCGACACCGGGCTCGACCTCGGCGACGACTTTGTCGTCCTCAACATCACGATCGACCCCGACGAGACCCCCGAACACGCCCGGCAGACACGCGACGACGCGTTCGGCTTCCTGCGCGATCGCGGCGTCGAGCCCAACGCCGACGGCTGGCGTTTCCTCACAGCCGACGCCGAGTCGATCAAGCAGATCACCGACGCCACGGGCTACAAGTACTTCTACATCAAGCCGCAGAACGAGTACGGCCACCCGGCGGTCCTCGTGCTCGCGACGGGCGATGGTGTCATCGCACGCTACATGCACGGCACCGCCTACGACGCACGCACCCTCCGGCTCTCGCTCGTCGAGACCTCCGAGGGCAAGACCGGCTCGCTGCTGGACCGCGCGTTCCTGACCTGCTTCCAGTACGACCCCGACGCCAACAATTACACCGCCACCGCCAAGTTCCTGATGATGACCGCGGGGACCGTCACCCTCCTGTTCGTCGGCGGCGGGATGGGCGTGCTGTTCGCCTACGAGAAGAAACGCAGATCCCTGCTTGAATCGGAAGAAATCCAAACGGATACAGACACACGGTAGCGGCCCTCCCCCTGCGCACTGAAGTGCCCAGGCCGAGACCCGAGACCCCAAACCCTAGACCCTACGCAATGAACACCCTGCTCTCCAACCTGCTGGCCACTGCGACGCCGAGCGTCAAGCCCGATTCTCTGCTGTTCCCCGAGAACGCGGCGAACGACACCGGGGTCGACGGCCTGTTCTACTTCATCTTCTGGGTCTCGGCGTTCTTCCTCGTGCTCAACGCCGGGCTCATGATCTACTTCGCCATGCGCTACCGACAGCGCAACAAGGAAGGCGCGGCCCACGGACACACGCACAACACGGCGATGGAAGTCACCTGGTCGGTGATCCCCGCCTTCATCCTCGCCATCATCTTCATCTGGGGCTTCCGCGGCTTCCTCCGCATGGCCAACCCGCCCAGCATCGACCCGCAGCACGAGATCGCCGTCACCGGCTATCAGTGGAGTTGGGACTTCACCTACCCCAACGGCGAAACCGTCAAGGGCTCCGGCACCGACAAGCCCGCGCTCCACGTCCCCGCGGGTGTGCCCGTCCGGCTGACGATGCGGTCCAGCGATGTCCTGCACTCGGTCTTCATCCCCGCCTTCCGCGTCAAGAAAGACGTCGTGCCCGGCCGGGTCACGCAGATGTGGTTCGAGCCCATCTACGACCCGGATGGCGATACGGTCGAGTTCGTGGTGCCCGACCCCGAAGACGAAAACAGCACCGTCACCCTGCGCCCCAACGAATACGACTTCTTCTGCACCGAATACTGCGGCACCGACCACTCGCAGATGGTGACCAAGGTCTACGTCTACTCCCCCGAGGAGTACGCGATCTGGTACGCGTCGATGACGATCACGCCGCCGGGCACACAACTCATCGAACTGGGCAGTAACCTCTACGCACAGAAGTGTGGGAGTTGCCACACGGTCGACGGCGGGGCGAACACCGGCCCAACCTGGCTGAACCTCTACGGCAGCACACGCAGCACCAACGTTGGCCCCGTCCTCGCGGACGACGCGTACATCATGGAGTCGATCCGCAACCCCAGCGCGAAGATCGTGGACGGGTACTCGAACGGCATGAGCGCGTTCTCGAACCTCACCGACCGCGAGGTCCGCGCGTTGATCGAGTACATGAAGTCCATCAGCGACAACGGCGAAGCCGACGAAACCCTGACGTACGGCGACCTGAACGCCGACGGCACGGTCAAGACCGAGGACGACGCCCCGGGTGAAGGCGAAGGCGACGCTGGCGACGAAGGCGAAGCCGAGACGGAGTAGGCCCGCGATGATGGGCCGGCCGCGCGACGCGCGGTGATCGGAAGAGAACACAGGCGCGGCCGCAGTGACCGCCGCGCTGCCTGGATAGAACCCAACCCCACCGGTGTACGCCGGAGACACGAACCATGACAGTTGCCGACAAACCGATTACGACCGACATCTACGGCCAGCCCGTTGAGCCCAAGCCGGGCGACAACTACATCAACCACAGCAAGGGGATCCTGAGCTGGGCGTTGACGCTGGACCACAAGCGGATCGGGCTGATGTATCTCGTGGCCGTGCTCACCGCGTTCGCGCTGGGCGGGTTCTTCGCGATCTTCCTGCGCACGATGCTGCTGTTCAGCAAGTACTCGAACGTCAAGAACCCCGAGGCGGTGGGCGGGATGTTCGGCGACTCGATCGGTGCCGCCGCGTGGAACGACTTCTACAACCAGGCCTTCACGCTCCACGGCGCGATCATGGTCTTTATGTTCATCATCCCCGCCATCCCCGCGGTGCTGGGCAACTTCGCGCTGCCGCTCCAGCTTGGGGCCAAGGACGTCGCGTTCCCCCGGCTCAACCTGATGAGCTTCTACTGCTGGCTGGGCGGCTCGGCGCTCCTCGCGATGATCCTCTTTGGCGGGATGCTCACGGCCCTGGGCTTCGATATGCCCGCGGCGCTCAACGGGCTCGACACCGGCTGGACGTTCTACACGCCGTACTCGGTCGAGACGAAGACCGGCGTCGTCCTGGCGACGCTCGGGGCCTTCATCCTCGGCTTCTCGTCGATCCTCACCGGGCTCAACTTCATCGCCACCATCCACATGCTCAAGCCCAAGGGTATGGGCTGGTTCAACATGCCCCTGTTCCTGTGGGCGAGCTACGCGACGAGCGTGATCCAGATCCTCGCGACGCCCGTGCTCGCGATCACCCTGCTGCTGCTGGTCGCCGAGAACCTCATCGGCATCGGCGTGTTCGACCCCAAGCTCGGCGGCGACCCCGTGCTGTTCCAGCACTTCTTCTGGTTCTACAGCCACCCGGCCGTGTACATCATGATCCTCCCCGGGCTCGGCGTCGTGAGCGAGATCATCTCGACCTTCAGCCGAAAGCACGTGTTCGGCTACAAGTTCATCGCGTACTCGTCCGTCGCGATCGCCCTCTTCGGCTTCATCGTCTGGGGCCACCACATGTTCACCTCCGGCCAGTCGGCGATGCTCAACGCGATCTTCTCGCTGCTGACGATGTCCGTCGCCATCCCCTCGGCGATCAAGGTCTTCAACTGGCTGGCAACCATGTACCACGGCAAGATCCGTGTCGAGACCCCGATGCTCTACGGCATGGGCTTCATCTGGCTGTTCACCATCGGCGGGCTCACCGGGCTCTTCCTCGCCGCCCTCTCCACCGACATCTACTTCCACGACACCTACTTCGTCGTCGCCCACTTCCACTACGTCATGGTCGGGTCCACGCTCTTCGCCTTCCTCGGCGGGATGTACTACTGGTTCCCCAAGATGTTTGGCCGGATGTGCAACGAACGCTGGGGCCGGATCGGCTGGGCGCTGTGCTTTGTCGGCTTCAACGCGACGTTCTTCATCCAGTTCATCGCAGGTACGCAGGGTATGCCCCGGCGCTACGCGACCTACGGCGACGACTACGCCATCTACCACCACCTCTCGACCGGCGGGTCGTACATCCTCACGATCGGGCTCTTCGTCGTGCTCTTCAACTGGCTGCTCGCCAAACGCGGCAAGCGCGCCCCCGCCAACCCCTGGGGCGGCAACCAGCTCGAGTGGCACACCAACTCGCCGCCGCCGCACCTGAACTTCGACTACGACCCCGTCGGCACCGACCCGTACCACTTCCACGACTGGAAGTACGACGAAAAGATCGACGGCTACGTCCTCGACCCCGACCACGACCCGAGCAACCCGACCCACTCCTCGGCGCACTGACGCCAAACCGTAAACCCCATCCCTCCCGCCCGGCGGAAACGCCTGGCGGGGGATTCACGACCCAAACCCCCGGATCGACGACGCTATGTCTGACCACGACCACGATCACGACCATCCCGATTACCTGGCGCACCACTTCGATACGCCGGACCAGCAGTTCGAGGCCGGCAAGCTCGGCATGTGGCTGTTCCTCGTCACCGAAGTGCTGATGTTCGGCGGGCTGTTCTGCCTGTACGCGCTTTGGCGGTACAACCAGCCCGAAGTCTTCGTCTACGCGCACGGCTTCCTGGACTGGAAGCTCGGCGCGACCAACACCGCGATCCTGCTCGCCAGCTCGTTCACGATGGCGCTGGCCGTCCGCGCCTCGCAGCTCGGGCAGAAGGGGGTGCTCGTCGGCATGCTTGCGATCACCCTGCTCGGCGGCTTCGGCTTCCTGGGCATCAAGTACGTCGAGTACACCAGCAAGTTCAGCCACCACCTCGGGCCCGGCAAGCAAAACCTGTACTACCCTCACGCCCTGAGCCAGCTCCCGCAGGGAGACCTGCAGGGCGAGCCGGTCCTCGACGACAACGACAACCCCGTCATGATCACCCGGGGCATGCAGCTCGATGAGATCGCGTTCGTCGAGTTCGAGGTCCTCGCGCTGGGCCACGGCTACGCCCCCGAACGCCCGCAGGCCACCTTCGACCAGTACCGCGAAGCCGGTGTGTTCGGCCGGCTGCACGGCCACCACTTCGAGGATGCGATGGAGCTGTTCAGCGACCTCGGCGTCGACGTCAGCGGGGTCGTCGCCGCACACGCTGCCCACGGCGGTGACGGCCACGGCCACGGCGATTCACACGGCAACGAAGACGCCCACACTGAGGAGGGCGACGGTCACGCCGACGAGGAATCGCACACCGAAGACGAGGCGCACGGCGAAAGCCACGCCGCCGTCGCACATGCCGAGCACGACCCGGCCTACGACTACAACGCCGAGCTGGCGCGGGTCCCCGTGGCGGGTGAGTCCGCTTCGGCGTCGAAGGTCACGCCCCCGCCGTTCGCCGGGACTCAGCTCGTATCCGACTTCGCTCACGATGCGGATGAAGCCCACGCCCCGACCGTGCTCGAAACGCTCGGCGCCCCCGACCTGTCGCACAGCGGTCACTACCTGCCCTACGCAATGCAGCCCGAGGCGGTCCAGCGACGCGTCCACCTGTTCTTCCAGATCTACTACTGCGCGACGGGGCTGCACGCGATCCACGTCATCATCGGGATGGGCTGCATCACCTGGGTCTTGGCCAAGTCCATGGCCGGGGCGTTTACCCCCGAGTACAACGTCCCTGTCGATATCGTCGGGCTGTACTGGCACATCGTCGACCTGATCTGGATCTTCCTGTTCCCGCTGCTGTACCTGATCCACTAGTCAAGTGTGAAGTCCAAAGTCAGATATACGAAGTAGAAGCACAGATCTGCAACACAAGCCCGCGGCTTTGACGCGAGCCCCGCGAGCGGCAACGCCGCGGGATACGAAGCAACGAGAAACGCCATGTCCGACACGACCCTCAACCACAACGACCACGCCCACGACGCCGAGCACGGCGGGCATCACGACGGCGAACACCACGTCGTCGGCTGGAAGATCCTCACCGTCGTCTTCCTCGCCTTGATGGTGCTCACCGTCCTGACCGTCGCGGCGATCAACGTCGACCTCGGCCCCTTGAACATCGTCGTCGCGCTGGGCATCGCGCTGGTCAAAGCCCTGCTCGTCGTCTTCATCTTCATGCACATCTGGTGGGACCGCGCGTTCCACGGCCTGCTGATCGGCGGGTCGCTCTTCTTCGTGACGCTCTTCATCGCCTTTACGCTGATCGACACGACCTACTACGAGAGCGACATCAAGACCGAAGACCGCAACAAAGCGGTCGAAGCGATCGACAAAGGCGACTACACGCCACAGCCGACGCTCCACGGCTCGGGCGGGCACTGAGCGTTCCCCGCTTACTGCTCGGGTGCATCGCCTACGCATACCACTCGGGTCAATGCACAGCTTCGTCCCGAGTCTGCCCGGCGTAACGCGGCGTGGCCCATTCTGCTGCCGCGCACCGGCCGGGCTTGCAGTGACGCCTCGGGATTGCCGTCCTAGACTTGCTTAGACCGATCCCCCGTTTGGCCGCGCTATGTCCGACCGTCCCGCC
>JBCCWH010000050.1:0-23834 GCA_039193915.1 Planctomycetota bacterium | reverse complement strand
CCGCCCCACAGCCCACGCCAAACGGTGCCACGCCTCAACAGGCCTCCACCGCGTCGCTCATCCTGCGCCTCATCAAACTCACCTGGGGCTACAAAGGCCAGGTCCTCCGCATCGTCGTCCTCCAGATGATGCTCCTGGCCCTCGCCCTCTCCGGGCTCGGGCTCATCGGGCTCGGGCTCGACGTCATCGGCCAGGACATCGGCGAGTCGGGCAAGACGCCGCGCTGGCCGTTTGGATTCGAGCCGCCCGCCGACTGGTCGGCCATGACACAGGTCCTGGTCATCGCCGCCGCCGTGTTCGCCGTCGCGTCGCTCCGCTTCGCGCTCGACCGCCAGTCCTGGATCTGGAAGGCCCTGCTCGTCCGCGACCTCGTCGTCGACCTCCGCAAAGAAGTCTACGACAAGATGCAGCGCCTCAGCTTCCGCTTCTTCGACGCCAACGAGTCCGGCTCGATCATCAACCGCGTCACCGGCGACGTCCAGGCCGTGCGACGCTTTATCGACGGCGTGATGATCGAGGTCGTCATGCTCCTCATCTCGCTGTGCTTCTTCCTGGGCTACATGCTCAGCATCCACGTGACGTTGACGCTTGCGTGTCTCGCGACGACGCCCGTGCTCTGGGTCGTCACCACGATGTTCTCCAGGATCGTGCGCCCGGCCTACCGCGAGAACCGCGAGCTGTTCGACAAGGCCGTGCTCGTGCTCTCCGAAAACGCCCAAGGCGTCCACGTCGTCAAGGGCTTCGCGCTGCAGGACCGCGAGAAAGATAAGTTCAAGCGCGCCAACGACGCCGTCGCCGACCAGCACCGCTGGATCTTCGGCAAGGTCGCGACGTTCGTGCCCACGATCGGCATGTTCACGGCCGTCAACCTGCTGGTCCTCCTGCTCTACGGCGGATACCTCTACATCCACGACCCGAACTTCGCTTTCGGGTCCGGGCTGTTCGTCTTCGCCGGGCTCTTGCAGCAGTTTTCGAGCCAGGTCGGCAACCTCGCGCAGATCGCCAACGCCGTGCAGCGCTCGATGACCGGGGCCCAGCGCGTGTTCGAGGTGCTCGACGAAGAGGTCGAGATCCAGAGCCCGCCGGAAGATGTGGCCGTGCGTTTGGATCGGGTCCAGGGGCGGGTCACATTCGAGGACGTGTCCTTCACCTACGGCGGTGAGGACAGCGCCGACGCCGTGCGCCACGTCTCCTTCGAGGCCAAGCCCGGCCAGACCATCGCCATCCTCGGCGCGACCGGCGCGGGCAAGAGCACGCTCATGTCGCTCATCCCAAGGTTCTACGACCCACAAAGCGGCCGTGTGCTGATCGATGGCGTGGACATCCGCGAGTACGACCTGGACGACCTCCGGCGCAACGTCGGCATCGTGTTCCAGGAAACCTTCCTCTTCTCCAACACCGTCCGCTTCAACATCGCGTTTGGCCACCCCGAGGCGACCGACGAGCAGGTCCAGCAGGCGGCTAAGGTCGCGCAGGCCCACGACTTCGTCATGGCCGAGCTCGATGAGCACTACGACACCGTCCTCACCGAAGGCGGCAACGGGCTGTCAGGCGGGCAGCGCCAACGCCTCGCGATCGCGCGGGCGATCCTGCTCGACCCGCCGATCCTGCTGATGGACGACCCCACCGCCGCGATCGACCCGCAGACCGAGCACCTCATCATGCAGGCGATGGACCAGGCGATGAACAACCGCACGACCTTCATCGTCGCCCACCGCTTCTCGACGCTGAAGCGCGCCGACCTCGTCATGGTCATGGAGAACGGTGAAGTGACCGAGGTCGGCACCCACGACGAGCTCATGCAGACCAGCGACCACTACCGCAAAGCCGCCGAGGTCCAGATGGCGGACGACGAGTCGCGGCGGCTGCTGGGGATCGGGGAATAGTTGAACCACGAAGGCACGAAGAACACGAAGAAAGGCAGGAAGTCATGTTTGATTTAGAACCGAAGACAGAGGACTTGGCACGGCGAGTAATTGGTGCGGCGATTGAGGTCCACAGGACACTAGGACCGGGGTTTCTGGAGAAGGTTTACCAGCGAGCGATGTCGGTTGAGTTGGACTATCAGGGGATCGAGCATCGTGTCGAGTCCCCGATCACCGTCTGGTATCGCGATGTCAATGTAGGAGAAGGCCGCGCAGACATCCTCGTGACCGACCACCTCATCATCGAACTCAAGACTGTTGATGCGATCAGCGACATCCACCGGGCCCAAGTGCTTTCCTACCTCAAGGCCACCGGACTCCGGCTCGGCCTCCTGATGAACTTCAATACCCCTGTCCTCAAAGACGGCATCCAACGCATCATTCGCTAGCTCCCTGCCTTCCTTCGTGTCCTTCGTGCCTTCGTGGTTAAAAATGAACACCCCTAACCCCTCCAACCCGCCGATCCTCACGCATGTCGATAAGTCCGACCGTGAGCAGAAGCAGCGGCCACTCAGCATGGCGATCATCCGTCGGCTGTGGGGGTACACCGCGCCGCACGCGCGCAAGCGTAACGCGCTCATCGGGCTGGTCATCCTGCGCGGGATCCAGCTCCCGGCCATGGCGTGGATGCTCGCGGCCGTGCTCAACGGGCCCGTCCTCGCGCAGAGCTGGCCGGGCATCCTCTGGGGAGCGGGCGGGTTCTTCCTGCTGGCGCTCTCGACCGCCGTCGTCTTCCACTTCCGCATGCGGCTCGCGCTCGAGCTGGGCGAGGCGGTCGTGCAGGACCTGCGGGCGCAGGTGTTTGACCACCTGCAACTGATGTCGATGTCGTTCTACGACACGACCAAGCTCGGCCGCATCATCTCGCGCATCACCTCGGACGCCGAGGCGGTGCGCATGGGCGTGCAGAACGTCGTGTTCGTCTCGATGGTGCAGGTGGGGATGATGATCGTCTCGGCCGCGATCATGCTGTGGTACGACCCGCCGCTGTTTATGGTCGTGCTGGCGATGGGGCCGCTGATCTGGTGGGTGAGCAAGTTCTTCCGCGATCGGCTGAGCGTGATGTACCGCGCGACGCAGGAGAGCTACAGCCGGGTCACCGCGACGCTGGCCGAGTCGATCAACGGCATCCGCGTGACGCAGGGGTTTGTCCGTCAGGACGTCAACGCCGAGCTGTTCGGCGGGCTGGTCGAGGACCACGCGGACTACCACGTGCGGTCGTCGAAGCTGCAGGCGGTGTTCCTGCCGTTCTTGGAATTGAACAGCCAGTTCTTCATGGCGGTGCTGCTGGCGCTGGGTGGGGTGCAGGTGCTGCGGTCGCAGTTCTTCGCGGGCTGGGCGGGCGGGTCGGACGAAGAGTTGTTCGGGGCGTTAGTGGTGTTCGCGTTGCTGATGCCGCAGTTTTTCAACCCGATCGCGACGATCGGCCGGCAGTACAACGACGCGCTGACTGCGATGGCGGGGGCTGAGCGTGTGTTCGGCTTGCTGGATACCGAGCCCGAACGCCTGGACGATGAAGATGCCGTCGCGCTGCCGCGGATCGAGGGGCGCGTCGAGCTGGAGGATGTCACGTTTGCGTATGTCGAAGGCAAGCCCGTCCTGCACGGCATCTCGTTCGTGGCCGAGCCCGGGCAGACCGTCGCGTTGGTCGGGCACACGGGCAGCGGGAAGACATCGATCATCTCGCTGATCGCGAAGTTCTACCTGCCCACGGGCGGCCGGGTGCTGATCGATGGCCACGACACGCGGAAGGTCACGGGCGATTCGCTTGCCAAGCAGCTCGGGATCGTGCTGCAGAGCAACTACCTGTTCTCGGGCAACGTGATGGACAACATCCGCATCGGTCGGCCCGACGCGACGGACGACGAGGTCGTCGCGGCGGCGCGGGCGCTTGGGTGTCTCGACATCTTCGAGTCGCTGGCGGACGGGCTGATGACGGACGTGGGCGAGAAGGGCGGGAGCTTATCGCTGGGGCAAAGACAGTTAGTGTGTTTCTGTCGGGCGATGCTGGCCGACCCGCGTGTGTTGATCCTCGATGAGGCGACGAGCGCGGTGGACACGATGACCGAGCAGCGGGTGCAGCAGGCGCTGACGAAGCTGCTGGCGGGGCGTACGAGCTTTGTGGTGGCGCACCGGCTGAGCACGATCCGGCATGCGGACACGGCGCTGGTGCTGGAGGCGGGGCGGGTCGTCGAGCGCGGCAGCCACAACGAACTGCTCGAAGCGGGCGGGCGTTATGCGCACCTGTACCGGCAGTTCATCCGCGCGAGTGAGGCGTAGTGGGCTGGGATTGGGATTTGGGAGTTGGGGATTAGGGATTGGGGGCTGTTCGCTCTCGATATCTGTTTCAGCCTCCAACCCCCAACCCCCAACCCCCAACCCCAGCCCCCTTAAGTCGGGTTCCGGTTGTGCCGATCTTGCGGGTTAGCAACGGAACCCATGACTTTGTGGAGGCGGAACGATGGCGCAGCAGGAAACGAACAAGAAGCCGGCCCCGGGCACAGAGGGTGTCGGGGGGCTGGTGTCGGCGGTGGAGTCGAAGATGACGGAGCTGATGGCTTGGCACGAGAGCCAGGCGTCGGCGTTCGCGTCCGAGAAGAAGCAGTACGAGGAAGCGCTGGCGGCCGAGCGTGCCTCGCTCGCGTCGGCGCAGCGTGAGGCCCAGCAGGCCCGCGAGCGTTACGTGGAACAGCGCGCGGCGGCTGAGCAGCAGCGTGAGAAGCTCAAGCAGGCGGCGTCGGCATTGACGTCGCGTCTATCGACCCTGGAAGAAGAGCTGGCCGCGGCGCGTATCGCGCGTGAGCAGGCGGAACGCGCGGCCAAGGACCTGGAGCAGCAGCGTGGCCGGGCGGCGGACCAGACGCAGCGTCTGGTCGACGCGGTGGCTGGGCTCGACAGCGTGCCCGTCGTGATCGGCGACATCAAGCCGAAACAGACGGGTAAGAAGAGCAAACAGCGCGCGAAGTACGCGGCCTGACCCGATTCAGATACACAGACTTGGAGCAAAGCGCCACGCGATATGCGTGGCGTTTTGTTTTGGGTTGTTTTCAGCACATGTCATGTAGAGGAAGACCCACGGATAGAATCCGTGGGCTTCGAGCGGTTTGTATGTGTGTTATTGCGCCGGTGCATTGGGGACGATGCGGAGGATGAACTGCTCGCCGTTGTGTTCCATGAGGACCCAGTCGTCGGCGACGTTGACAAGCGTGCAGCCCGCGACGGTTTCGCCCTGCGGCGTGAGCTTGCCGTTGATGACGGCGAAGCGGCCCTCGTGGCTGACGACGACGGACTGGAGCTCAAGCCGGATGCGTTGTGCGTCGGGCTCGGGGCTGTTGTTCTGCGCGGCGTTGTTGGACGGGGGCTGGGCGGCGGTGGTAGGTGTGCCGGCGTTGCTGCCGGAGCGTTGGCCGCCGAAGGCGTCGGGGTTGTTGAGCCGAGGCCGGGGCCTGGGCTGGGTTGTTTCAGGCGTCACGGCGATGTCGGCGTTCGTGGTGTCGAACAGGTTGTCGCCGTAGAGCAGAGCCTCGTCCGCGCTGGCGGACATGGGCTGCTGGACCAGGACGTAGTACCCGCCGGCGGCGATGCCGAAGAGGACGGCGGCGACGAAGATGAGCGCGCTCTTGCCGGTGGGCTTGGAGCCCGACCACTTCACGGTCGGCGCGCTGTACGCGGGCCGGCTGATCGCGGCGATCACCATGGGCTCTTCTTCGTGCGTGTGCTGCGGCTTGGGCACGTGGGATGTCAGGGCCGCGGGCTTGGCTGCGGGGGTCAGCGTCTCGCGCGGGGTCTCGGGCGGGACGACTTCTTCGATGAGCTTGTCGGTCGGTGTTGTCGAGCGTGCCTCGGCCGCGTCGAGCAGGTACTGCGTGTGCTCGTCGTTGACAAAGTCGTCGGCACGTTTCATGCGGACGATGTGCGTGGTGTCGATGTTCAGCTTCTCGGCTTTGACTTCGACAGCGGCCTTGGTCGCCGCTTCGATGACGACCGACACATCTTCGCCGGTTTCTTTATCGACGCCGACCACTCGGAATTGACACGTCTCGATTGCCATGGGATTTGCTCTCCGCGCCTCTACCGTTTCGTTATCGGCTGCCCCCGGGCGCGGGATAAGTGAGGGTTCGCAGGTTTCACATCTTGTTGAACCTTGCGGGTCGCCGTGTCTGGGTGGATGATGCGGGTGCCTTGGAATATCCCGGCCGCCATGGGCGTTACGACGGGGTACACCACCGCACTTTGGAGACCCCGCGATGCGATTGTTGCCCCTGTTCGCCATGTCCGGCCTGCTGCTTGGCTGTGGGCCAGAGCCGGCTGGCACCATTAGCTCTGACGTCGAGGCTGTACCCGCCGATTCGTCCGCATCCTCGGCGGTCGAAGAAACCTCTGAGGCTGCAGAAGCCCCGGCATCAGTCGAAGCGCCCGGCCCGGTTGAGGCGGTGGAAGACGACGGCACGGTTGCGGTCGGCCGGGCCGCGCCGGGCTTTGAGGTCGTCGACGAAAACGAAGACCGGCATACACTCGCGTCGCTGCATGATGGGCGGTACCTGGTGCTGGGTTTCTCGCGGGCGCACTGGTGACCGTTCTGCCTCCGCCAGCTCGGTGAGCTGCAAGAGCAGATGGAGACCTTTGAACAGCACAACGCGGCCGTTGCGACGGTGTTCCGCGAGGAGCGTGACGGCACGGCCGGGCTCGAAAAGATCCGGGAGGCTGTCGGCGAAGGGCCGATCATCCTCGCGGACCTCGGTGCCGAGCAGACCGCCGGCTACAGCGAGCAGGGGTTTAAGACCTACATCATCGACCCCGAAGGCGTGGTCCGCGCCGAATTGGGTGGCACGGTCCGTACCCGGCCCGACGCCGAGGCGGTGCTGGAGGCCCTGGCGGCCGTGATCGAGGAAGATCAGAACCCGGGCGGCTAGTTGGCAGTAGTATCCCTGACCCCTCGCTCCTTCAAACGGAAGCGGCGGCCGATGTCCCCAGGAATGGGTTTTCTCGGCCGTCGCTTGCGTTAATGAGACCGGTTTTGACGGACAATGGTGGTATGACGGTGGGTGTAGGGCTAAGATGGGATGGCATTGATTGTCGCCCCTGAAGGTTCTTCGGGATCGTTTGTGTTGGCGGTGCGTCTATCCCGGGGTGCCGGGGTTGAGCGATGGCCGGGAATCGGCCGATCTTGTTTCCGAGGGCTTCTACGAAAAGGAACCAGCCATGACCTCGATCCAGCGGAGTGTTGCCAAGGCCAAGCGGCGTGTGGTGTGGGTGGCGATGGTGCGTTGGCTTGGCTGGGGTTTGCTGTTTGCGTTGAGCGCCGCGTGCGTGATGCGTGTGGCTGATCAGTTGCTGCCGCTTAGGTATGTGCCGCTGTGGGCGTACGCGATCCCGCTGGCGATCGGTGTGATCGGCGCGGTGCTGCTGGCGCTGCGCGCGATGCCGAGCGACGCGGACGCGGCGGTGTTGCTGGATGACAAGCTGAACCTGAAGGACAAGCTGGGGACCGCGCTATACACGCAGGCATTGCCGGAGCAGACGGAGCTGACCAGGCAGGTCGCGATGGAGGCGGACCAGGCGGCGCAGCGCGCCGGGGCGATGGTGTCGCAGGCGGTGCCGATGCGTCTGACGAAGGTATGGAACTTTGTGCCGATCGTGATGGGGCTGGTGGTTGCGGCGGTGTTTGTGCCCGAGGCCGACCCGCTGGAGCAGGTTGCTAAGCAGGAGGCGGAGGCGGAGGCACGGCGTATGGCGGAGCTGGCCGAGGAGATCATCATCAACACCGCCCAGAACCTGCCGGGGGACGAGGAGGACACTGCGAATACGGAGTTTGTCGAGGGCGAGCCCAGCGCGTTTGAGGAAGAGATGATGTCGCTGTCTGATGAGATCCGCGCGAACCCGGAGCGTGCCGAGGAGCTGTTGCGTGAGGCAGCCGCGCTGGCGAGCGAAGAGCAGAGCCGGCTGGCGCAGGAGTCGGACGTGGTCGAGGCGGCCTACCGCCCGATTGAGAACACCAACAGCCAGCTCGACTCGGGCATGGACGGCCCGGCGAACGACTTCGAGTCCGCGATGCGGCGTAACGACTTCGAGCAGGCAGCCGCCGCGATCGAAGAGCTCAAGGACGAGATCCTCAACAACGAAGACATGACGCAGGAAGAGCGTCAGCAGGCGCAGCAGCAGCTCAACAACCTGGCCCAGCAGCTTCAGCAGCACGCCCAGAACCAGCAGCAGGCGCAGCAGAACGCCCAACAACAGGCCCAGCAGAACCTGCAGCAGCAGCTACAGAACAGCGGGATGAGCCAGCAGCAAGCGCAGCAGACCGCGCAGCAGATGACCCAACAGATGCAGCAGGCGATGAACCCGCAGAACCAGCAGGGTCAGCAGAACCAAGGCCAGCAGAACCAAGGCCAGCAGAACCAAGGCCAGCAGAACCAAGGTCAGCAAAATCAACAGGGCCAGCAGAACCAACAAGGTCAACAAGGTCAACAAGGCCAACAGCAGCAAGGCCAACAACAGGGCCAGCAAGGCCAACAGCAGCAAGGCGGCCAGCAGCCCAGCCAGCAGCAGATGCAACAGATGCAGCAGCAATTGCAGCAGCAGCTCCAGCAGCAGGGCATGAGCCAGCAGCAGGCCCAGCAGCAATCGCAGCAGATGATGCAGCAGCTCCAGCAGCAGATGCAGCAGGGCCAGGGCCAGCAGCAGGCCGGGCAGATGCAGCAGCAGCTCGCCCAGGGCTTGCAGCAGATGGCGCAGGGCATGCAGCAGCAGGGCCAACAAGGACAGCAAGGACAGCAAGGCCAGCAGGGACAACAGGGCCAGCAAGGTCAACAAGGCCAGCAGAGCACGGGCGGTTCGTGACAGGGTTCCTCCGGTGCGTCGTCGGCGCAGCAGGCACTCAACCAGATGGCTCAGATGCAGAACCAGCTCCAGCGCATGCAGCAGCAGCAGCAGGCGATGCAGCAGGCCATGCAGCAACTCAACCAGCAGGGGGCAGGCGGCGGGCAGGGCGGCCAGCCCGGGCAGTGGGGCACCGCGCCCGGCGGCAACCCGTACGGCCAGCACTCGTCGTACAACCCCGCCAACACCCACGCCGCCAACGACATCCAGAACGGTGAAGGCCGGGTCATCGCGACGTGGACCGAGAACGGCGAGATGGCGGCCGGCGAAGCGCAGGTCGAGTACAACAACGCCGTGACCGAGGCCCGCAGCGCCGCCGAGCGGGCCGTGACCGAAGACCGCGTCCCCCGCCGATACCACGACAGCATCCGCGACTACTTCGAGTCGATGCCCGAGGCCCCGGGACATACGGCACCGGCGGAGAGCGGGGCTGGTGATAGCGAGTAGCGGCTCGGTTTTCACATCGACCTTGCCATAGCCGCGTCGCTACGCGACGCCGGGGTTCCTGCGGCACGCTTGGCACCGGCACCGGCACCGCATAGCGGAGCGGCTATCACGCCTCCACGAGCTCAAAATTCCGCGTTCCCTGCTGTGCTGCCGCGCCCGGCGTGCTACGATCTAAACGTCCTCAGGAGCCCGGGCGATCTTCGACGCGTTTCTTCTCATCCTGGCCGTCGGCTACTTCACCGGCATGGTGCTGCTCGCGCTCTGGCTCGCGTGGATGGGGCTGGGCATCCTGACGAAGCGCATCGAGATGCCGCCGCCGGTCGTCAAACAGGCGATCGCACTCGCCGCGATGCTCGCCGGCGCGGCGGGGGTCTGGTTTGGCTTCGGGCTTTCAGACAAACTCGAGTTTGACGAGCCGCGTTTCCTGCTGCTCGCGCTGGCCGCGCTGCCGTTCTTTGTGCTCGGGGCCTGGTCGCTCCAGCAGCTCGAGCCCCCGCGGCGGTGGTCGGCGGTGTACCTCCGGCTGATGCTGCTGTTCCTGGCGACGGTCCTGCTCGCGGGGTTCCGCACCGTGCAGCAGCACGACGAGCTCACCGTCGTCGCGCTGATTGATACGAGCGAGTCCGTGCAGCGCTTCGCCCGAGCGCCCGGCGGGGCGACCGACGAGTCGGGCCAGCCGCTCAGTGTCCGTGATTGGGCCCAGCGCCACATCCTCGCCGCCGCGGCGGGGGGTCGGCAGGGCGACGCCTTTGGCGCGCAGGTGTTCGACGGCCGGCCGACCGTGATCAACGCACCAAGCCGGGGCACGCCGTCGTTCTCCGACGCCGTCGTCGAAGCGCCCTTCGAAGGCACCAACGCGCAGCGCGCGATCGAGTCGGGCATGGCCAGCAAGCAGAGCGCCGACTCGGCGCTGCGGCTGCTGCTCGCCAGCGACGGCAACTTCACCGAGGGCAACGTGATGGAGGCGGCCCGCGCCGCCGCCGCCGCGGGTATCCCGATCGATGTGCTGCCGCTCGAGTACAGCATCGAGAACGAGGTCATGGTCGAGGGCGTCTACGTGCCCAGCGAGGCGCGCGAGGGCCAGACCGTGCCGATCGAGGTCGTCCTCCGCGGCACCGCGCCCGTCGCGGGCTACATCCAGCTCCGCCACCGCGTGGGCCCGAACAACCAGCTCGTCGACCTCAACGGCCCCGACACCCCGGGCACCGGCCGACGGATCACCGCCGACCGCTGGCGACGCGTCAACCGCGATGCCGAAGAAGGCGGCGACACCGGCTTTGGCGACTACATCCTGCGGACCTACATCGACCGACCGATGTACGAGGCCGGCGTCCACCGCTACGAGGTCGTCTTCGAGCCCGCCGTGACCGACGGCTCGGTCAACACCGTTGTCGCCAACGACAAGGCCGAGGCTTTTACCCTCGTCGCCGGCCGAGGCGCGGTGCTCGTCGTCGACGGCGTCGGCGGCACGCCCGGCGACATCCTCCCCGACGCGATCGCGTCCCATGGCGTCGTCGTCCGCACCGTCCCGCCCGAAGGCATGCCCCGTCGGCTCACCGACATGCAGGCCTACGACTCGATCATCTTCCAGAACGTCCCCGCCGAGGCCGTCCCGCCCTTCGTCCAGCAAAACCTCGCACGCTACGTCCACGACTTCGGCGGCGGGTTCATGATGGTCGGTGGGCCCGACTCCTTCGGCCCCGGCGGCTGGACCAACACCGACATCGACAAGTACATCCTCCCCGTCGCCTGCCAGATCCCGTCGCAGGTCCAGCTCCCGTCGGGTGCGCTCGTGCTTGTCATCGACCGCTCGGGCTCGATGTTCAGCGACGTCGCCGGCAGCGGGCTCTCCCAGCAGAACGTCGCGTCCGAGGCGGCCGTGCTCGCGCTCTCGACGCTCTACCCGCAGGACCTTGTCGGCGTCGTCGCCTTCGACACCAGCGCCCACTGGCTGGTCAAGCTCGGGCTCAACGACAACCCCAGCGAGACCGCGCAGCGCGTCCGGTCCATGCAGCCCGGCGGCGGCACCGACATCAACGCCGGCGTCCAGGCCGCCGTCGCCGCGCTCAGCAACATCACTACCGCCGACGCCGCCGTTAAACACATCATCGTCATCACCGACGGCCACGGCGCGATGCCCAACATGCTCACGCTGGGACGAACCCTCGGCCAGCAGGGCATCACCATCTCCACCGTCGGCGTCGGCGACGGCCATGACGCCGGCAACCTCCACAACCTCGCCCAGACCGGCAACGGCCAGTTCTACCCCGTCGTCGACCCCAACAACCTCCCCCAGGTCTTCATCAAAGAAGCACGCCTCATCCGCAAAAACCTCATCCGCGAGCTGCTCTTTACCCCCGGGCTCCGCAGCACCGGCTCGCCAATCATGACCGGCGTCAGCGCCGTCCCCCCGCTCCAGGGCTTCGTCCTCACCGGGCCCAAACGCGACCCGCGCATCTTCATGCCACTCACCGGGCCCGAAGGCGAACCCATCTTCGCCCACCACCAGGTCGGGCTCGGCCGCGCCGCCGCGTTCACCGCCGACGCGCACAACCGCTGGGGCGTCCACTGGCTCGACTGGGCCGGATACGCCGACTTCTGGGGACGCACCATCCGCCAGATCTCGCGCCCGCCCGCCTCACTCGAAGCCGACCTCTCCACACGCATCGACGGCGACACCCTCGTCCTCCAGCTTGACGCCGCCGGCGACCTCGAATTCGACGCGCCCGCCGGAACGCAGGGCGCCTCGTTCGGCAACGACCTCGACGTCCGCGGCGCGATTACCCGGCCCGACGGCTCGGTCAGCACCGTCCGCCTTGCGCAGGTCGGCCCCGGGCTCTACGAGGCACGCGTCCCCGCGCACGAAGCCGGCAGCTACATCGCCGACCTCGTCATGACCGGCCGCGACGGCGGACGACGCCGGGTCATCGGCGGCACCAGTAACCAGGCCGGCGGCGAGCTGCGCACCTTCACCTCCAACCGTGCCGTGCTCCAGGAGATCGCCGACCTCACCGGCGGCCGCGTGCTCGACCCGGCGGACCCGACGGCCGCGATGCTGTTCGACCGCGACGCCGACAACCCCTTCGAGTCCGTCTCGACCCGCCCCCTGGGCACCCGGCACCTCATGCCCTTCATCCTGCTGCTCCTGCTCATGGATGTCGCCTGCCGACGCATCGCCTGGGACGCCCGCGAAATCGGCGGCTGGGCCAAGGGCCGGCTCAATACCGTCGCCGGCACGATGAAGTCCCGCAAGGTCGAAGGCGCGTCCACGATGGCCGCCCTCAAAGCCAAACGCGCCCAGACCAGCGCCCAACTCAATCAGCCCCAAGCCGTACCTGAGCGAAGCGAAGGTGCGGATCAAGCCCCGGGGCTCGGCGGTCTCGCAAGCCGCGTCAAACAAAACGCCCAGCAGAGCGTCGAAGGCAAACCCGCCAAGCAACCCAAACCCAAGCCCGCCGCCTCCCGCACCCGCAAGTTCGTCGCCAGCGAAGAAGACCTCGCCAAGGCGAAAGACAGTTTCACCGCGGCCGTCGGCGGCGCAAAGGAGGGCGTCGAGGCCAAGCCCATCATCACCGCCGCCCAACGCAAGAGCGAAAAAGACCAGGGCCCCACAACCTCAAGACTGCTCGACGCCAAACGCCGCGCGCAGGAAAAGCTGAAAGACAAGGAAGACTGAATTGGAACCGCAGATGGACGCAGATAAACGCAGATCAAGCAGTGCGCTGCTGCCGATCAACGACCTCACCGAATTGGTGATTGGTTGTGCGTTTAGAGTGTCTACAGGGTTGGGCCCCGGATTTCTGGAGAAGGTCTATGAAAATGCGTTAGCTCTGGAGCTGCGCCGGTCGGGCCTTCAGGTCGAGCAGCAGTACCCGGTTTCGGTGCTCTATACCGGCGAAGTTGTCGGTGAGTACATTGTCGATCTTTATGTCGATCGACGACTCATCATCGAGTTGAAAGTTGCCAAAACGATTGACCCCATTCACGTCGCGCAGTGCATCAACTATCTGAAAGCGACCGGACACAACGTCGGCCTTTTGATGAACTTCGCCAAGCCACGCCTCGAATATAAACGCCTCGTCCACCAACACCCCGAGTCCTGACCCCGACGTATCTGCGTTGATCTGCGTCCATCTGCGGTAAAGTAAAAGGTTTCCACCATGGCCATCCCCGAAAACCAAGCCACCGAACAGTCCATCCTCCAACAAGCCGACGCCTTCCGCGCCGCCTACAAAGGCGTCCGCGAACAAGTGGGCAAGATGGTCGTCGGCCACGGCGACATCGTCGACGGCGTCCTCACCTGCCTCTTCACCGGCGGCAACGCGCTCCTCGAAGGCGTCCCCGGGCTCGGCAAGACGCTGCTCATCCGCTCGCTCTCGCAGGCGCTGTCGCTCGACTTTAGCCGCATCCAGTTCACCCCCGACCTGATGCCCGCCGACATCACCGGCACGACCATCGCCGTCGAGCAGGAAAACGACGACGGCTCCAAGTCCCGCGTCTTCCAGTTCCGTGAAGGCCCCATCTTCGCGCAGATCATCCTCGCCGATGAGATCAACCGCGCCACCCCCAAGACCCAGGCCGCGATGCTCGAAGCCATGCAGGAACGCTCCGTCACCGTCGGCGGGACGACCTACCCGATGAGCAAGCCCTTCTTCGTCATGGCGACGCAGAACCCCATCGAACAGGAAGGCACCTACCCGCTGCCCGAGGCCCAACTCGACCGCTTCATGCTCAAGCTCGAGGTCGGCTACTCGTCCCGCGAAGACCTCCACGAGATCCTCCACCGCACGACCATGGCCAGCCAGCCCGAGATCACGCCCGTGCTGGATGGCCCGAAGATCGTCGAGTTCCAGAAGGTCGTTCGCCAGGTCATCATCGCCCCGCACGTGCAGGACTACGCGATCCGGGCCGTGCTCGCGACGCACCCCGACGGCGAGTTCGCCACGCCCATGGCCCGCCAGTTCCTCCGCTTCGGCGGCAGCCCCCGCGCCTGCCAGGCCCTGGTCCTCGGCGGCAAGGTCCGCGCCCTCCTCGACGGCCGGGCGCACGTCAGCGTCGAAGACCTCAAACACATCATGGTCCCCGCGATGCGGCACCGCGTGTTGATGAACTTCGAAGGCCAGGCCGAGGGCGTCACGCCCGACATGGTGGTCAATGACATCATCGACAAGCTGCCGGTGGAGGCGGCGGGGTTGAAGGTGTGAGAGAACGAACCGCCAAGGCGCCAAGAACGCCAAGGAAGACAATCCGACTTGCATCCCTTGGCGTTCTTGGCGCCTTGGCGGTTAGAAAATGACCCAAGCAACCACACCATCCCGCAACACCCGCACCGGCGACCTGCTGTCGCCGGACTTCATGCGGCAGCTCGACCGGCTCGACATCCTGTCGCGGAAGATGCTGCGCGGGACGATGCAGGGCGAACGCCGGTCCAAGAAGCGTGGCCAGTCCGTCGAGTTTGCCGACTACCGCAACTACGTCACCGGCGACGACCTGCGCTTCGTCGACTGGAACCTCTACATGCGGCTGGACAAGCTGTTCATCCGCCTGTTCATGGAGGAGGAAGACCTCTCGGTCTCGATCGTCCTCGACACGTCCGGCAGCATGGACTATGGCGAGCCGAACAAGCTGGACTACGCGAAGAAACTCTGCGCGGCGCTGGGGTACATCTCGCTGACGCACCACAACCGCACGAGCATCCACAGCATCGCCGACGGCATGCTCGACCAGGTCACGGGCATGCGCGGCCGACAACCGATCCCGCGTCTGCTCGAATTCCTCAACCGCCAGCAGCCGATCCCCGCCGACGCCAAGCGGCCCGGCGACATGACCAGCGCGTTCAAGACGCTCGCCGCCGCGAACCAGCAGCCCGGCGTCGTCATCGTCGTCAGCGACTTCTGGGACAAGGGCGACCTCGGCGAAGCCTTCAACTACCTCGCAGGCGACAAACGCGACAGCTACCTCATCCAACTGCTTTCCCCGCAGGAGGTGGACCCGGTCAAGGGCAAGGTCGTCGGCGACCTGCGCCTGACCGACCTCGAAGACGGCAACGTGGCCGAGGTGTCGGTGAGCCCCGCGCTCATCAAACGCTACAAGGCCACGCTCCAGGCCTACTGCAACCACATCAAGGACCAGGCCCACCGCAAGGGGCTCGCCTACATGATCAGCGAGACGGATGTGCCCTTCGAGACGCTGGTGCTGAAGTACTTGCGGCAGCGGGGGTTGATTGGGTAGTCGATGTTGAACCACAGAGGCACGGAGGGCACGGAGGTCGGAGAACAAGAAAGTGAACCGCCAAGACGCCAAGACGCCAAGGAAGGCCGTAAGACATTAAGAAAGTTAGAAGACACGATGAAACAAGTACGCAACAGGATGTGGGGGAATGGGGCTGATCAATTGGCCTCGCGTTCTGCCTTCCTTGGCGACCTTCGCGCCTTGGCGGTTTGCACCTCCGTCCTCCGTGCCCTCCGTGTCTCTGTGGTTAGATAGATAGCAGCACACCATGAACTTCATCTCCCCCCAATCCGCCCTGATCGCTGCCGGGATCACCATCCCCGCGTTGGTCGCGTTGTACTTCCTCAAGCTCAGGCGCAAGCGGATGGTGATCCCGTCGACGCTGCTCTGGCAGCGGGCGGTGCAGGACCTGCAGGTCAACGCGCCGTTCCAGAAGATCAAGAACAACCTGCTGCTGTGGATCCAGTTATTGCTCCTGCTCGCGCTGCTCATCGCGATGGCCCAGCCGACGCAGGACGACGTCGCCGACCCCGGCAGGCGCGTCGTCATCGTCATCGACCACTCCGCCTCCATGAACGCGGCCGACGTCGACGGCAAGACCCGGCTTGAAGAGGCCAAACGCCGGGCCCTCCAGGTCGTTGACCAGATCGCCTCGGACGATGAAGGCGGCGGCGTGGGCTCGGCCATGGTCATCGCCGTGGCCCACCGCGCATCGGTCCTGACCGACTTCACCACCGACCTCGCGCAGGTCCGCCGCGCCATCCGCGATATCGAGCCTACCGACCAGCGCAGCCACCTCGATGCCGCCATCGCCACCATCGAGCCCCACGCCCGACAGGGCGCGTCCGGCGACAACCAGCTCACCGCCCACGTCTTCTCCGACGGCCGGGTCCAGCAGCGCTCCGACGAGCCCCTCGCGCTCGCCAACGCCAAGGTCCTCTGGCACGCCGTGGGCGACGGGGCGGACGGCTCGGACAACCTCGCGCTCGTCGCGCTCAGCGCTCGGCGCGACTTCGAAAACCCACAGCAGGTCCAGGTCTTCGCCCGCCTCGCCAACTATGCCGCCGACCCGATCACCACCAATGTCACGATCAACATCGACGGCCGGGACCTCAAGGTCGAGCGTATCACCGTGCCGGGCCTCGTCGTCGAAGAAGCCCCAGCCGAGACCGGCGACAGCGTCGCGACCGAGGACGGCACCGCGATCATCCCGCAGGACTTCCCCGGCGGCGAGCCGACCGCCCCAACCGTCGGTGACGGCCGGCCCGAGCCGGGCACCGCGGGGATCGCCTTCGACTTCGTCTGGACCGGCGAAGCGACCCTCCGCGTCAGCCATGACCACGAAGACCTGCTCGCCGCCGACGACGGCGCTCGCCTCCGCCTCGTCGCCGCGCGTGAGCTGAGTGTACTGCTGGTGACCGAAGGCAACGCCTACATCCAACGCGCGATCGATGCAGCCAAGGTCCAACACCAGGTCACCATGACCCCCGAGCAGTACGAGCAGCAGGACCCCATCACCCTCCGCCGCGGCGGGTGGGACGGCGCTGCGGCTGGGGCGACCGAAGACCTCGCCAGCACGGGATTCGACGTCATTGTCTTTGACCGGCACGAACCCAGCGAAGTCCCATTGGTCAACAGCCTGTACTTCGGCGTCGCGCCGCCCATCGACGGTTTTGCGCGACGCCCGGCAAGCGACGCCGCACCGGCCAACGAACTGATCACGCAGTGGGACCGCACGAGCGAGCTGCTGAGCAACGTCGAGCTTTCCGATATCCCGCTGCGTAAGCCGGGCCGCATCGTCGTGCCCGTCGACGGCCGCATCCTTGCGATCGGCGGTGAAGGCCCCGTGATGGCTGAGCTCACCCGCGACACCGTCCGGCACGTCGTTGTGAGTTTCGACGTGCACGAATCGCTCTGGCCCTTCCGCATCAGTTTCCCGACGTTCTTCCAGAACGTCCTGCCCGCGCTCGGGCTGGGCGGCGCGACCGACTCGGCCGGCGTCGCCTACCACACCGGCGAAAACGCGACGCTCCTGCTCGATGCGGCGCCCGACACGATCACCTACACCGGCCCCGCGAAGCTCACCGGCCGGGCTGTGGGCAACGCCGTCACCGTCGACCCCTTCCCCCGTGTCGGCCTCTACACCACCTCAAGCAGCGACGTCGAGCCCCGCGACCGCCAGCTCATGGCCAACCTCCTCGACCAGCAGGAAAGCGACACCCGCGTCGCCAGCCAACTCACCATCGGCACCAGCGCCGTCGCCAGCCAGTCCGCCCAGCAGGTGCAGGTCAGGAAAGAGATCTGGCCGTGGTTCGTGTGGGGCGCGCTGGCACTACTCGCGATCGAGTGGCTGGTGTACACGCGGCGGATGCATATCTGAACGCGCAATCCTTGTGTGGCACCCGGCACCTTGGGAATACAAGGTTTCAGAAGGGTAACTGTAATCGTCCTACGCCACATCCTGCATCGGCCGGGTCTTTGGCGGGGGCAGCTCGCGTCCCTCGGCCTGGTAGTGGTCGATGACGTCTTGAAGTGTGTCGCACAGGTCGCGGTAGACGGCGACCGGGTCGTCGCCGTGGATGCCGGTGATCAGGTCGGGGCAGCGGCCGATGTACGCCGCGTCCTCGTCGCTCCACTCAACCCATTTGTGATACTGGTCAATGATCTTCATGGCTGACGGACTCAATCGCTTTCTTGACCTGCTTGTCTTGGTATCGCTTCGCGTCGTCGCTGGCCTTCCCGCTCAGGGTGACGGCACCTGAAAACTTAGCATGTGTAAACTTCCGGTGCGAGCCCTTCCCGCCAGATATCTGCACGAAACCAGCGCTTTCCAAGTCTTTGACGAGTGCTTTGATCTTTCGCGGCAACCCTCGCTCCTACTTCTCAAACCGGCCCACCAGCTCGATCTGGACCTGCTCGACTTTGAAGCCGGTGCGTTCCTTGACCTTCGCCAAGACCTCGTCGCGGATCTGGGCGAGCAGTTCGGCGGAGAGGTCGTCGGGGGCGTCCTGGATCTCGCCGGTCTTGGCGTCGCGCAGATGGGTGTGGTGCTCGGCGTGGGCGTCGTAGCGTGCACTGCCGTTGGTACCGGCGTCGGGGAGCTTCTGGATCAGCCCCTTTTCGGTGAAGCACTCGAGGGTGTTGTAGACCGTCGCGAGCGAGATTCCCGGCAGGTGGTCCTGGACCTTGCGGTAGAGTTCGTCGGCGGTGGGGTGGCAGCGCGACGCGGTGAGCGCGCTGTAGATCGCGTGGCGCTGCTTGGTACAGCGCAGGTCGTGGTTCGCGAAGAGGTCGTTGGTGGCTTGGGTGCAGTCCATCGGCTTGGCCTGGGGATCATCGGCCAAAGAGCGGCCGAGCGATAGGGCGATGGGGAATGATACGCGGCGTGGGGCCGGATTTCCATCATCCAAAGGGTATAGGCAGGGCGATCGCATGTCGGTGAAACCGCCGCATCACCATGCGGGGGACAGGGGCACCACGTTGCCTGTGACCCGCCCCAGGGCGTGGCCCGGCGGTTACATGTAATCGCCCTGGGGGTGTGGGGTTGGGGGGCTTGTGGAGCCCTGAGCAGTCCCCCCAAACTGCCATCGCCCGGCCCGGTACACTGTCGGCCCTATGGCGAAAAAATCCCCCAAGAAGTCCACGAAGCCTGCCCGCAGCCGTCCCGGCGGCAAGCCGCTGACCTACGCCGACTCCGGTGTCGATATCGAGGCAGGCGACGCCGTCGTCGGGCTCATCAAGCACCATATGCGCCGGACCTACGGCCCACGCGTGCTCGGCAAGCACGGCGCGTTCGCGGGCTGCTTCCGCCTCGACTACAACGAAAAACTCTTCAAACGAAACTACAAAGACCCGGTGCTCGTCGCCTGCACCGACGGTGTGGGCACGAAGGTCCAGCTCGCCGCGCAGCTCGGCATCCTCGACACGATCGGCCAGGACTGTGTCGCGATGAACGTCAACGACCTGATCGTCCAAGGGGCTGAGCCGCTGTTCTTCCTCGACTATGTCGGGATCCACAAGGTCGTGCCCGAGGAGACGGCGCAGATCGTGAAGGGCGTCGCCGACGGCTGCGCGCTGGCGGGGTGTGCGTTGCTCGGCGGCGAGACGGCGGAGATGGCGGACACCTACAAGCCCGGCGACTTCGACCTCGCCGGGTTTACCGTCGGAGTGGTTGAGCTGAAGAAGGTCATCGCCGGGGCAGAGCGCGTCGAGAAGGGCGATGTGATACTTGGCCTCGCGTCCAGCGGCGTGCATAGCAACGGCTACTCGCTGGTCCGCGCGATCATCAAGCAGGCCAAGCTCAAGCTCGACAAGGTCTATAAAGAGCTCGACCCCGACAAGACGCTGGGCGAGGTGCTGCTTGAACCCACGCGCATCTATGTCAAGCCTGTCATCGACGTCTTGCACAAGTACAAGGTGAAGAAACCGATCAGCGGCATGGCGCATATCACCGGCGGCGGCCTGCCGGGCAACCTCAACCGGGCACTGCCGGACGACCTGGACGCGAAGCTCAGCCGCAAGCGCTGGGATGTCCCGCCGGTCTTCACGTTCCTGCAGAAGAAGGGCGGCATCACGGACAGCGAGATGCTCAAGGTCTTCAACATGGGCGTGGGCTACACCCTGATCGTCCGCCCGCACTTCGCCGAGGCGGTGGAGAAGCAGCTCAAACGCAGCGGCGAGACGGTCTACCGCCTGGGCGAGATCGTCAAGGGCGCCGGGAAGGTGCGGGTGTAGGTCAAAGCCCTTGTCATCGGGTCGGGGGATTGGCATTTTTGCCTGTCGTCAGGCTGTAGGCCTGAATGAACCTGCGGATTCGGCTCCGCCGATTGACAGACAGGAATGTCTGTCCCCCTTGTGTTGCGGGCTTTTAGTAGTACGGTCTGTCCCTGCGCAGTTCCGTCGCCAGCGGTGAGCCCGTGCGCAGTTCGTATGGCCCGTACCAGTCGGTGCCCGACTGCTGTGCGGGGGTTATAAGCGGGATGTTCTCACTCCACTCGATGTTACAGGCATCGGGCAGGTCGTCGCCCACCGCGACGAGGAAGACCAGCCGATGCCGCACCGGCCCGCGCGCGTTCGTCACGGCGGGCACTTCCGAGAGCGTAAGGTTTTGCCCAAGCGCGGCGATCGGGTCGTAATGGAGGTCGAGGATCGTCCGGTGTGTCGGGTCGGCAGTCGGCCCGACCGCGTGGAGGTAGACCCGCATCGGGCGGTTCGGGCGCTGGTCGGGCGGGAGCGTAATGGCCGGGTTGGTCCGGACCTCCAGCCCGGACCCATCGTCGGTCGTGACGTGGTTGAGCCGAAGCATGTAGACGATGAAGTTGTCCAGGTCGCGGGCGACCTGGAGCCGGCCGCCGAGCTGCGTCTCCAGCCAGGCGATCAGCCGGAAGTCCAGCGTGCCGGCGGTGAACGCGTCCTGCGCGGCGGCGATCAGCGCGCGGTGTTCGTCCGAGCCCGGGGGCATCGACTTCGCGTGCCGCTCCAGCCAGTCCATAAGCTCGTGTAAAAACACTCGGCTGTTGTTGGCGAAGAGCGCGACGGCGACACGCTGCCGCAGTGCCTCGTCGGCATTGGGCCCATCGAGTTGGAACGCGAGCGCCTGGTCGTAGCGGAACAGCCCCAGCGTCTGGTCATCGACCGAGCCGTTCTGTAGGCGCAGCACCAGTGTAGCCGCCAGCCGCTGGAGATCTTCCCCCTTCGCGTAGCGCGATTCCAGCACTCGCCAGGTCTGGTAGTCCGGGTCGCCGCCCAGCGCATCGTCGACGTAGATCGACACCGGCAGGTAGTTGCTCGGCGACAGCACGCTGAACGAACGCGTGAGCGCGCTGACCAGGAATAGCCCGATCGGCAACGCCATCACCACGACGCCCAGCAGCGTGAAGCCCGCGTGTCCGATGCGTCGGCCCACCACCGTCCGGTCCCGCCCGGTCAGGTCGCCGCCGCACTCGGGGCACTGGGCCATCCCCAGCCGGTCTGGGTCGATCTGGTAATCGCACAACGCGCAGTGCGTGCTGTCGCCCGCGCGTTTCCGGCCGTAGGTCGCGATGATCCACACCCCCGTGGCCGAGGTCGCGATCAGAGGCAGCATCCAGAGCCACTGCATCCTGAGCAGCATCGCTGGCCGCCACAGCACGATGCCGACCATGACCAGCAGGAGGCTTCCCAGCAGCAGGCCGAGTTGCCAACGCATCTGCAGCGCGAGGTGCGTCGGTCGGCCACGGTGGTCCGCCGCCTGGTTTTGCGCCCGCCACCACGACTCGGCGTTGGCCGGCTCATTCGCGGCCAGCGTCCAGTAGTCCACATACACCGCCCGACTGTGCCCGGCGTTGCATCGGGTGCAGCTCGGCGCATCGGATTCGAGTTCTTGCAGGCAGCAGGGGCACGTCACCCCGGGCCGCGTCAGGACGTGCTTCGCCAGTCGAGCCCGTTGCTTGGACAGTAGCCCAAACGGCAGCCAGATACACGCCAGCAGGAAGTACGAACCGACGCCGAGATGGAAGACCTGCAAGAGGGCAAAGCCACCAGACAGCGCCAGGCACAGCGCGATAAAACCCGGCGACAGGCGGGGCCACCACCAGAATCTTGATGCGGGCTTGATCGGGCGTGGCATCGGACGTCTCCCGGGAGCACCTACATCCTAACGGATGCGGTTGCTGCCTAAAGGACTGGGCCCGCCCATGCCCGGTTGCCGTGTTGCCTCCACGCAACATCCCGCATGAGCAGACGGCTTTAGCACCTCCACGTTGAACGGCGGGGCGGGGTTATCGGCGGCTAAAACGGCCTTTTCTACGCTGGAAAACGCTGTTTTCTAGGAAGTGGCGCACGTCGTTCACTTTGAGCTGGCCTTTTGGAAAGGCCGTGATACAACTAGCACAGACGTTGGCGGAGACCGACGCCCGGCGTGTCGCGGCGAAAGCCCGGCCGTCCCCTCCCATAGCCGCTTCGTGATTGGATATCGACATGGACGAAAAGACCTTCCAGACCAAGCTCGCTGGCCTGATGAGCGAGATCTCGACCCTGCCCAAGGCCGAGCGCGACAAGCTCGCCAGCCTCGCCCAGCAGACCCGCGACCGCCACGCGCAGATGAAGAAGACCGTCAACGACCTGCAGGAGTCCATGGACTACCTCCGCCTTTCGATCAAGTACCTCGTCTTCGACCTCGAAGCCACCCGCCGCGAAAACAAGTACCTCCGCGAGATGATCGAGGCCCAGCAGGCCGACGCAGGCAGCGGACCGGCCGACGACAACGACACGGACCTCGGCGGCCACGACGAAACACACGGGCTCGACTAAACCACAAACACAAGGCAACACCACGCCGACGCTGAGTCCGCGAAGCGTCTGGTAATCAGAATAGAGACGTCCGGGTGACAGCCCCGGCGTCTTGGGGAGTCTCAGAGGGAAGGGGACCCGATTCAGCCCAGGCCCACGCCGGTTATCGGCGTGGGCCTTGCTTATGCGCGCTGTTCGCGTCCGTTTCGGCGCAATCCCCGAGCCCATAGTGATGCCAGCCGCCCGACACGCCGATCAAAAACCGGGGCTATCATGCCCAAGCCGTGTCCTGGCCGCGATGCGACCCGGTGCGGATCAAGCTGTACGAAGACCACAACCCAGAGCCCACCCCATGCCCCACGACCCCTTCGCCCTCATGGCCCGCTCCCCCGAACTCATGACCGCCCCCTCCGGAACATCAACCCCCGGAAGCCCACAGATTACATCTGTGGGTGCCGACCCCCGCGCCCTCTCCCCGCAACTCGCCGGGCCGCTCCAACGCACCCGCGAGATGACGATCGACGAGCTCCTGCTCGAAAACCGCATCATCTTCCTCATCGGCGAGATCCACCACGGCTCCGCCATGGGCGTCGTCATGCGACTCCTCCACCTCGCCAACCACAAGCCCGGCCAGGACATCCACCTCTACATCAACTCCCCCGGTGGAGCCGTCGACGACACCCTCGCCATGATCGACACCATGCGACACATCAACTGCGACGTCGCGACCTACTGCGTCGGCAAGGCCATGTCCGGCGGCGCACTCACCCTCGCCGCCGGTGCCAAGGGCAAACGCTTCTGCCTCCCGCACGCCAAGGTCATGATCCACCAGCCCTACGGCGGGGTCTACGGCCAGACCACGGACGTCCAGATCCAGGCCGAGGAAATCCTCAAGACCCGCGACGAGCTCAACAGCCTCCTCGCTGGCTACACCGGCCAGACCCAGGACCAGATCGCCAAGGATGTCGAACGCGACAAGTTCTTCTCCGCCCAGGAAGCCGCGGACTACGGCATCGTCGACGAAGTCCTCACACCCCCGCCCGCCGACGAGAAGAAGTAACCCCCGGCACCCCAACACCGCAT
>JBCCWH010000049.1:0-24602 GCA_039193915.1 Planctomycetota bacterium | reverse complement strand
TGCTCAACCGCGCACCCACGCTCCACCGCATGGGGATCCAGGCCTTCGAGCCCGTGCTCGTGGAAGGCAACGCGATCCGCATCCATCCGCTGGTCTGCACCGGCTTTAACGCGGACTTCGACGGCGACCAGATGGCGGTCCACCTGCCCCTGTCCGTCGAGGCGCAGGCCGAGGCGTCGGTGCTGATGCTCTCGCCGCACAACATCTTCTCGCCCGCCAACGGCAGCCCGATTATCTCCCCGTCGCAGGACATCGTGCTCGGTGTGTACTTCATCACCGTCATGCCCGAGCCGATCGAAGAGAAGCTCGCCGACGCGCTGCTCAACGGCAGCTCGGACCTCTCGGCCGACGAACTCAAGAAGCTCCGTAGCTACCCCGAGTTCAAGGATGTCGCCGAGGTCATGATGGCCCACGACATGCACAAGATCGGGATCCACGACCCGATCGTGGTGCGTCTGCCCAAGGGCCGGTACGACGGCCTGGTCAGCAGCCAGGGCGGCGATGTCGAAAAGATGCCCGAGAACGACCGGGTCATCACGACAGTCGGCCGGCTGATGTTCAACGACATCCTCGAAGAAGGCATGCCGTACTACAACTGTGCCCTGGGTAAGAAGGGCTGCTCGCGCGTCATCGACGACACCTACGCGAAGGCCGGCCGCCCCGCGACGATCACGCTGCTCGACGCGATGAAGGAAGTCGGCTTCAAGCAGTCGACCGTGTCGGGCCTGTCGTTCGGTATCACCGACCTCCGTATCCCCGCGAAGAAGCAGGAACTGCTCGACAAGACGCAGAAGAAGGTCGATCGGATCGAGAAGGCCTACCACGCCGGTGCGATCACCGAGCGCGAACGCTACAACCAGCTGCTCGACCTCTGGACCCACTGCCGTGAGGCGGTCAAGGACGAGCTGCTCGAAGAACTGAAGAACGACCGCCGCGACGCCAATGGCGACCTCATGCCGATCAACTCGGACGAGGGCGAGAAGTACCTCAATCCCGTGTGGATGATGTCCGACTCGGGCGCGCGTGGTAACGTCAGCCAGATCCAGCAGCTCGCGGGTATGCGTGGCCTGATGGCCAAGCCCTCGGGCGAGATCATCGAGACACCTATCCGCGCGAACGCCCGCGAGGGCATGACGGTCCTCGAGTACTTCTCCTCGACCCACGGTGCGCGTAAGGGCCTGGCCGACACCGCGCTGAAGACGGCCGACTCGGGCTACCTCACACGTAAGCTTTGCGACGTTGCCCAGAACGTGTTTGTGACCGACCACGACTGCGGAAGCAAACGCGGCATCACCAAGCGTGCGCTGTACAAGGGTGAAGAAGTCGACGTGCCGCTGCGTGACCGGATCTTCGGCCGCGTCGCACGCGAGCGTATCGTCAACCCGATCACCGACGAGGTCATCGTCAGCGAGAACGAGCTGATCACGATGGAGGCCGCACGCAAGATCGAGGACCTCGGCATCGACGCCGTCGTCGTCCGCTCGCCGCTTACCACCGAAGCCGGCCACGGCATCTCCGTGCTCGACTACGGCATGGACCTGTCCACCGGCAAGCTCGCCGAGCGCGGGCTCGCTGTCGGCATCATCGCCGCACAGTCCATCGGCGAGCCCGGCACGCAGCTCACCATGCGGACGTTCCACACCGGCGGCGTCGCCACCACCGACACCATCGACACACAATTCGTCGCCACCGCGCCCGGCACCATCGAAATCCGAGACGCCAACGAGGTGCCCAACACCGACGAAGACGGCAACGACTGCCTCGTCCCCCTCAAGCGCTCCGGCGAGCTGCTCATCCTCGACGACAAGGGCCGGGAGCTCGAAAAGTTCCCCATCCAGTACGGCTCCTACATCCGTGTCAAGCCAGGCCAGACCGTCAAGCGCGGCGACCTGCTTGTCAACTGGGACCCGCACCGCACCCCGATCCTCGCGGAAAAAGAAGGCAAGATCCGCTTCGAAGACGTCGTCGTCGGCGAAACCGTCCGCCCCGAGGCCGAGGGCCAGGCCAAGGCCGGCAAGAAGGCCACCGGCGGGGGCGGCACCGCACTTGTCGTCACCGAGCACAAGGGCGAGATGCACCCGCGCCTCGTCGTTGAAGACGAAGACGGCAAGATCCTCGACTTCCACTACCTCCCTGCCAAGGCACGTATCGACGTTGCCGAAGGCACCCCCGTCAAGGCCGGCGACATGATCGCCCGTCAGCCCAAGGAAGCCTCCGGCTCGGCCGACATCGTCGGCGGCCTCCCACGCGTCACCGAAATCTTCGAAGCACGCAAGCCCAAAGACTCCTCCATCATGGCGGAGATCTCCGGCACCGTCGAGCTGCGAAGCGACAAACGCAAGGGCAAGATGACCGTCATCGTCAAGTCCGACTCGGGCCTCGAAGTCGACCACCACGTCCCGCAGGACCGCCACCTCTCCGTCCACACCGGCGACTTTGTCACCGCGGGCGACCGCCTGATCCAAGGCCCGATGGTCCCGCAAGACATCCTCCGCGTGAAGGGCGAAGAGGCTCTCTTCAACTACCTCCTCGAAGAGGTCCAGAACGTCTACCGCGCCCAGGGCGTGACCATCGACGACAAGCACATCGAAGTCATCCTCGCCCAGATGCTCCGCAAGATCCGCATCGACGGCCCGGGCGACACCGGCTTCCTGCCCAACGAAGTCGTCGACAAGTTCCGCTTCCGCGAGGCCAACAAGCTCGCCGCCGTGTCACTCAAGATCAAGGACCCCGGCGACTCCAGCCTCCCGATCGGCCACGTCATCACCAAGCAAGAGCTCAAGGAAACCAACGCCAAGCTCGAAGCCGATGGCAAGGCACCCGCCAAGGGCACCAAGTGCAAGCCCGCCGTGGGCCAGACCCTCCTGCTGGGCATCACCAAGGCCTCGCTACAGTCTGAGTCGTTCCTCTCGGGCGCTTCGTTCCAGGAGACGACCAAGGTGCTGACCGAGGCGTCCCTGGCCGGCAAGTCCGACCCGCTCGTTGGGCTCAAAGAAAACGTCCTGCTGGGTCACCTGATCCCCGTGGGCACGGGCTTCCGCGAGTACCAGAAGATGAGCGTCAAGTACCTGGTCGAGCCCAGCCAGCCCGAGGCCCTCACGGTCGAGGAAGAGATCGCCGCCGCCGCCGAGTTGGCCGAAGCCGCCGGTGCCCTGGCCCCGGAAGAGATCGAAGAAGGCTCGACCGTCGGCGAATCCCAACTCGTCGCCCAACTCCTCGGCGACGAAACCAACGGCAAACCGCCGAAGTAAATGCCCCCTCAAACAAACCCCTCCCAAGCCCCGTGCAAACGCACGGGGCTTTTTTTTGTACCTGCGATTCACTACGCATGGCGGTCCGAGTTGGTGATGCGGTGAGCAGAGGGCCGGCGCTGATCTCACGGGCTTGCCGGCTCTTCCCATCGTGGCTCGACACCCAGGAGGTGGCGGACGAAGAAGTCGGCGCGGCGGCGCCGGGCGTAGGGGGTTTCGCCTGCGCCGTGGCCGCCGCCGGGGATGACCAGCAGCTCGAAGTCTTTGTCTGCGGCGATGAGTGCATCGACGACCTGCATCGTCGAGGCGGGATCGACGTTGCGGTCGAGCTCGCCGACGGTCAGCAGGAGGTGGCCTTGGAGTTGGTGAGCATCGACGACGTTAGAGCTTTCGGCGTAGTGGTCTTCGACAGGCCAGCCCATCCACTGCTCGTTCCACCAGATCTTGTCCATGCGGTTGTCGTGGCAGCCGCAGTCGGCGGCGGCGGCGGTGTAGAAATCGCCATGGTCCAGCAGGGCCCGCATCGCGCTCTGCCCGCCTGCCGAGCCGCCGTAGATGCCGACACGCGAGAGGTCCATCGCTGGCTCATGTTCCGCGGCCGCCCGCATCCACGCGATCCGGTCGGGGAAACCGCTGTCTGCCAGGTCCCGCCAACAGACATCGTGGAACGCCTTGGACCGGTGGTTCGTGCCCATCCCGTCGATCATCACAACGATGAACCCCAGTTCCGCCATCGGGTGCATCATCCAGTTCGACGGTGACCAGGACTTGGGCACAAACGCGCTGTGCGGACCCGCGTAGATATACTCGATCACCGGGTAGCGGAGTTCGGGATCGAAGTTGGTCGGCCGAACGATCACGCCGTAGATGTCCGTCTCTCCGTCACGCCCCTTTGCCGCGAATGGCTCCATCGGCCGCCAGTCGGTGTCGCGAAGGGCATTGTCGTCGGCCCGCTCCAGTTCTGTGATCAGCGTCCCCGTCTCCGCGCTACGTAGCTCGTGAACCGGGGCGTGATCCACACGCGACCAGGTCGTGACCAGATACCTGCCGTTGGGTGAGACCTGCGCGCGGGTGTGTGTGCCGTCGGAAGTTGTGAGAGGGGTAACCTCCGAGCCATCAAGATTCGCCCGGCAGAAGTGGCGGTAGTACGGGTCTTGCCCTTCGTGGATTCCGCCAGCCCAGAACCAGGCGACGCCTCGGTCAGCATCGATGCGCTCGACGCCGCGGACAACCCACTCGCCAGACGTGACCGGGTGTTTCACCTCAGCGGAGGCCCAATCGTAGAGGTATAGGTGGTTCCACCCGCTGCGTTCGGACATCCAGACGATCGCGTTGGAATCATCGTTGTAGAACGAGAAGTACTTGCTGGAATAGCAGAAAAACGTCTCGGGCGATTCGTCGATCACGATGCGCGATTCGCCGGACTGCGCATCGATCTCGATAACGCGGTAGCCCTGGTGCCCGCGCTGGTTGTACTCGTAGGTAAACGCCTCCCCGTCGGCTCGCCAGCGCACCTCACGGGTGTTGTATGGGTTGGGGGCATGGGCGTGGTCGACATCGACTTGCCGCCGCGTCGCGATATCGAAGAGCTGGGGCCGATCGATCGCAACACGGTCGCCGGGCTTGAGGTAGTCGTGGCGATGGGTTTGTGGCTGGAGCTGGTCGTCGGGCGCAGTATCGACGATAGTCACTTCACGGTGATCGCCCCGCTCCCGGCGGTTGGTGACGAGCTTTGTGCCATCCGGGGACCAGTAAAACGGCGGGGTGTATGCATTCTCTGCGGTGCCGTCTTCGGTCACGGTGTAGCTCGTCTCGTTTTGTGTGTCGGTGAGGACCACGTTGTGGCCTTCGATCGACGCCCGCCACCGGCCGTCGGGCGATGCCGCGCCGCGCCGCCCGGGGAACGAGAACTCGGTTTCGCCCAAGGCACTGCCCCGCACGTTCGGGTGCTCGTTAGCAGTATCTTCGGCGACCTCGGTCAGCGTGTCGGTCGAGGGGACATAGGTCCAGTGTCGACCGCCGGACCCGAAGCGCAGGAGGTCTAGCGACGGATCAATCGACAGGGGCTGCAAGGATACGCGTCCCTCGGGCACGTCTTGCCCCGTCGCCGCCGCCAGTGCGGCAGCCAGCTTTGCGTGGTCGAAGGCTTCCCTGCGTTTACCCGTCGCGGACTCGACGAGCATGACCGCCCATGTGTTTCGTGAATCAAAGCGCACATACCAAAACCACTCGCCCTCACCGATCCAGTACGGCGTCAGCGTCTCGCCAAAGACCTTCCCCCGAGACAACTCATGCACAGCCGCCGCACGCTCGTAGTCGGCCGCAGAGCCCTGCGCGATCGCAGGCGAAGCCGCCGAACAGGCTGACGCTGCGCAACACACCAGCGTCCAAAGACGAACCAACACGCATCGGTCCATAGCCGACTCCATCAGGGGAAAGATGTTAGACAAGGTCTTATACGATGCACTGTATCACTGTCTTCTAGTCTAGACGGCGAGCCATCGACCGGGTTACAGATCACAAGCGGCTGGGTTGGTGCACCAGGACGGAAAACGGTATCTGACACCGTTTCCGCCCCTTTTGACTGGTTGAATCTATTGAACCGGCGATGCGTTTAGCACATTTATATAGACGAATTCGGCTATCGACGTCGTCGTGCCAATGTAACTCCGGCAATAGCGAGAAAAGCAATTGAGGTGGGCTCCGGAACCGGGGTTGCCTCAACGATACCGGACAGGCGTAGTGCAGAGGGGGATGGCCCATTGCCGAAGCCAAAACCGGTGTTACGCGTTTCGATCGTGATGTGATTTGTTCCGGCCTGGAAAAGGCCAAGTCCAGAGTCGCCAAGTTCTCGCACCTCCCGAAACTCTTCCGCAGTTTGTTCTGGAACTTGATTGAAAACAGGAGTGCCGTTGATCGAGATATCTACCACAGCGTTATCTGCAGCCACTTGGAGGTTAGATATAAAAGCTGTGCTTGCAATGAAGCCGGTAAGATCGATAGTGAGTTCGTAAATGTAGTTTCCGGTAGGGATTTGATTGCCGCCGGTGCTATCGACCAGGGCTATCCACAAGGAGTCGGGGAGCAATTCATCAGCGACATATGAGTTGGGTATACGTGAGTCAGCCTGTGTGAGTGCGAGAGGTGTAAGCAGGTCGTTTGTCCCAGCAACCCTAACGCTATAGTCGGTGTCAATGCTGCCGCTGGGCAATGGGGCTTGTGCGAAATTGTCGTAGCCTGTGCTTATGTTACGGACTAGAGCTGCATGCGCATGTGAAGCATGTGCTGCCGTGAGAAGTGCCAAAGCGATAGTGGCATGAAATCGCTGCATATCAAACTCTCTCCTGCGCGCTCGATATGGAGTGTCGGAACTGACATTTCCTGTTTAACCTCCCCAGTTACGTCACCGGGTCGATCTTGAACAAAGTCTACCACACAGACAGGCCGAACCGAAGCCTCGCGTCGCCAATACACTGGGGCGAAAACGGTGTCGGATACCGTTTTTTGGGGCCGGTTGGCTGGATGTCGTGTAGGGGTTCGTTTCCGCTGCGTATGACGCAGCGGCTGTTGTGTGTGGTCTGCGAGTGGGGGCCGGGCGGAGTTTGTGCGCATGGTTGGTGCGGGGTGATTGTTTTGGTGGGGGCTGTTTTCGGTGAATTTTGGCTGGGTTTGGTGTGGTGGGAGGGGGTTGTGCGCGCGCCGAGGGTGTTTGGGGCGGGAGTGGGTGTGTGATGTGGGGCGGTTGGTTGTTCGGTTCGGCTTCGCCGAACGGCAGACAGGGATGTTGTCCTCGTGGTGGGCGTGGGTGGTTAGCCGGTGGCCTACGGACACCGGTCGGTTGTTGGCTCGGGGCGTGTATGCCTGTGTTGGTGGACCGGCGTCCGTAGGCCGCCGGCTGGTCTGGGAAGTTTGTTCTCACTCACGCCTCAAGTCTCACCCCTCATTCCTCGCATTTCCCAAGGAGCGTTGCGATGTCGCTTGAGCAGTTGGATGTGAATCTGTTGGAGGCGTTTGAGCGGGTGCGGCGTAGGCTGGGGCGGCGGCGTTGTTGGGTCGGGCCGAGCGTGCGCTGTATGCGTGGGTAGAGCTTGGGGTGTTGTCGAGTCGGGCGGAGCACACGCCGGGGAAGCGGGGCAAGCCGACGCGTTGGGTGTGGGGGGTATAGGACTCGCCGGTGAACCGGCCAGTCCGTGCGGTGGGGGGCTTGGGGTGTAGACTGGAGGGTTTCGCATGGCTTGGGCGTAATGCGTGGCGCGGTGTGTGGTCTTTGGTCGGAGCGCGACGGCGGAAGGGATGGTTTGCGAACGATGTGGAACGAGCGGAACAATCGTCGGCGGTCGGCCTTGCCGTTTGTGCTTTGGGGGGTGTGTCTTGCGATGGTGGTCTTGGCGTTGCCGGGCGTGTTGCGTGCGCAGGAAGGCGAGCTTGGCTCGGACAACCACGGGGCACATGGCGAGGAGGCGGGTGACGCTGGCGACATCGCACACGGCGGGGGAGGGGAGGCTTCATCGGTGGATCCGGCCGATGAGACCCCACGGACCGAGCGTGTCTGGGCGGCGGTTGGGCTGACGCAGAACCCGGTGGCGTTTTGCATCGGGCCAGATGGCAGCGTGTATGTCGCCGAGTCTGCCCGCGCGGGCAACGCGGTGACCGATACGCGCGACCTGAAGCAGCTCAACGGCGTGATAGAAGACCTGCAGATGACAAGCGTCGCCGACCGGCTTGCGCAGATCGAGCGATGGACGGCCAACGGCGACTTCGAGGAAGACTACTTCACGCGCACCGAGGACCGTGTGCGTATCGTGCGCGATACGGACGGCGATGGCATCGCGGACGAATCGGACGTCTTTGCAGGGGGATTCAACGACCCGCTCGATGGCATCGGCGCGGGCGTGCTCTGGCTCGACGGCGGGCTGTTCTACACCTGCATCCCCCACGTCTGGCGGCTCGAAGACCGCGACGGCGACGGCGATGCCGACGAAGAAACCCCCGGCGAGCGCACGTCGCTGTCCTACGGCTACGGCATCCGCTGGGCGTTCTACGGCCACGACCTGCACGGGCTCACCATGGGGCCCGACGGCCGCATCTACTTCTCGATGGGCGACCGCGGGTTCAGCGTCGAAACGCAAGAGGGCGAGACACTCCGCCACGTCGAGCGCGGCGCGGTGCTACGCATGTGGCCCGACGGCAGCGGGCTCGAAGTGTTCCATGTTGGGCTCCGCAACCCGCAGGAACTCGCCTTCGACAACTACGGCAACCTCTACACCGGCGACAACAACTGCGACGCGGGCGACAAGGCACGGTTCATCCAACTCGTCGAGGGCGGCGACTCGGGCTGGCATCAGGATGTGCAGTCGCTGCCCGAACGTGGGCCTTGGATGCGCGAGAAGATGTGGGAGCTGCGCCGCGCCGCCGACGACCCGACCCAGCCCGCGTGGATCATCCCGCCCATCGCGCACATCGGCCACGGCCCGTCCGGACTCGCGCACTACCCGGGCACGGGCGACAACTACCCCGCCAACGGCTCGTTCCTCATGGCCGACTTCCCCGGCGGCGTGCGCCACATCGTCGTCGAGCCCGACGGCGCGTGGTCCCGCGTCGCGTCGGTCAACATGGCGGTCTCCGGCAAAGACGTCACCGACATCTGCTGGGGCTACGACGGCCGGCTGTACTTGAGCGACTGGGGCGGCGGCTGGAAACCCAACCCCAACGGCTACCTGTTTACGCAGACCAACGACGCGGTCCACGCGGACCCGGAGCAGGCGGCGCTGATCGCGGAGGTCGCGTCGCTGTTTGCGGAGGGGTTTGCGCAGCGAGGGGATGACGAACTTATCACGCTGCTGGAGCACGCCGACCAGCGTGTCCGGTTGCATGCGCAGTACGAAGTCGCGAAGCGAGATGGTGTCGCGGCACCACTGGGCATGATCGCGCAGGATGTGGATGCCGGGCAGTTGCAACGTATCCATGCAATTTGGACGCTGGGCATGATCGCGCGGCGTGAGCCGGGTGTCGCCGCTGCGATCTCTCCGCTGCTCACCGATGCCGATCCGCAGGTCCGAACGCAGGCCGTGAAGACGCTCGGCGACCTGCGATATGAGGCGACCGAGCAGTACATCGCGATGCTCGAGGATGAGCACGCGCAGGCACGGTTTTATGCGGCGATCGCGCTGGGCAAGACGCAGGCGGTCGAGGCGATCAAAGACATCCTCATGATGCTGTCGCGCAACGACTGCGAAGACCCGATGCTGCGTCACGCGGGGAGTTATGCGCTGTCGATGATGCCGGAAGGCAAGCCCTACAAGCTATGGCAAGACTTGCTGATGACCGCTGTGACCCCGATCCTGGATGAAGGGGGACGGGTTGGGATGGTCCTCGCGCTGCGTCGCAATGCCGCCCCGCAACTCGTGGGTTTTCTGGAGTACCCCGATCTGATTGTTGTAGCCGAAGCTGCCCGCGCGATCTACGACATGCAGATCGTCGAGGCGATGCCGGCCCTCGCTGCGTTGTTTGACCAAGAACGCCGAGGTGAGCTCAGCCCGGACATCACAGAGGAAGAGAAGCGCGGCTTGTCGCTTCCCGAAAACCTCCGTATCGAGCCCATCCTCCGCCGGGTCATCGAGGCCAACGCGCAGCTTGGCGGGGCGGCGCAGGCGGACCGTCTGGCCCGCCTCGCGGCCGACCCGGCGTATGGCATTCCTTGGCGCAAACTCGCGTTGCAGGAGCTCGATGGCTGGGACAAGGTCAAACACCGCGAAGGCGTCTGGGGCCACTGGCGTCCCCGGCCCGCGCATGATGTCGCGGAAGTCGTCAACGCCTTGGCCGAACACATCGACGCGATCGAAGCGGCGGCGCAGGGCGATGAACAGCTCGCGGCGCTTGCGGCGGTGATGCGGTTGAAGCATGTCACCGAGAGTACCGCCGAGCAGCTTGCGTTGATCGCGCTCGACGCCGACGCCGCCGAGCGCTTGCGTCAAGCTGCGGCCGACAAGCTCGCCGAGCGCTACCCGCTGACCGATACCGCCGCCGACACGCTCACGCAGCTCGCCGCGTCGGGCGATGCGCCCGACGCGCTCAAGAACCACGCGCGATCGCTACTGACGGGCCTCGACGCCTCACGCGCGGTGGGCAGCTACCTCGATGCGCTAGCGAATGGCACGACCGCAGAGCGCCAGCAGGCCGTTACCGGCCTCGCCGGTCTTGCGAGCGGTGACAGCCCCGAGGCGATTGAGGTCATCAACGCGCTTTCGCAACAACTCAAGGACGGCTCGCTCGATCCGGCGCTTCGGCTTGAGGCCTACGAGGCCGTGCTTGCCAGCCCCGACCCGCAGGTCGCCGGTCGGGCGGTGAGCTACCGCGACGCGAACACCCGGCCGGGCGACACGCTGATCAACGACACACTTCTCGCCGGCGGCGATGTCGCGCGCGGCCGTGTGCTCGCCTACGAAGATGAAAACGCCAACTGCCTGCGCTGCCACAGCTTCGCCCGCGACGACGCCGGCGGGCCGGTCGGGCCGCCGCTCTACCACATCGGCTCGGACCGCCCGCCGGGCTACCTGCTGCGCTCGATGCTTGAGCCCAGTGCCGATATCGCTGATGGCTACCAGACCACCGCGCTCACCCTGATCGACGGCAGTATCAAGTCGGGGCGGATCGTCTCCGAAAACGCCGCGGTCGTGGTGCTTGCCAACGCGGAGGGTGAACTCGCCGAGATCCCTGTCATCAACATCGAAAAGCGGACGCCCCAGACGGTCTCGATGATGCCCGCGATGGGCGACCGCCTGACCGCGCATGAGCTGCGCGACCTGGTCACGTTCCTGGCGTCGTTGCAGGACGAGCGCGGCCCCGCGCCGCTCGCCGCCGGCGCGTCGGCTGCGGGTCGGACTGCCCATGCCGACAGCCGACCCGGCATCTACAACCCGATGGCCAACATCGACAACGCGCTCTGGCTCCCGCTGATCCTGCTCGGCCTGGTGATCCTCTTTGGCGGATTCATGCTGTTGACGTACTGGCTTAACGTCAAAGATTGAAGTCGCGTACCGCGTGAAGTGGCAGCGAGCTTCGTTTGAAGGGGGACAGACATTCTTGTCTGTCATCAGGTCGCAGGCCTGATCTATTGTGGTTCTGCTGTGCCGAGCGACAGGCAGGAATGCCTGTCCCCCCTGTCTTGAGACGCACTTGCTCACCCGTCACGGGTTTCGGTTTTCGAGTTCTTCGAGCAGGTCGATGGGGTCGCGGTCGGGGTGGCGGGTCTCGGCGACGAACTCGTAGCTGCCGTCGAACTGCTCGGCGAGGGTTTGGAGGGTGGAGCTGCCGGACTCGTAGAAGAACTGGACGCCGTGGAGTCGGACGTCGGCATCGCCGAGGGTTTCGGCGACGAACGCGGCGGCCTGCTCGGGTGTGGTGTCGCCGGCCCGCTGGGCGAAGGACTCGTCGGAGAGCAGGTAGATGTCGGAGGGGTTGTAGGACAGCGCGAGCTCGAAGGCGGCGGCGGGGTCGGACCGGCCGGCGGGGAGGATGGGTGAGGCGTTGGGGTTGAGCCATTCCCGGTCGAGGTCGACGAGGTAGTCGCGGGTGAGGGGTTTGAGTCCTGGGGGCGTGGGCTCGATGGCCTGGTCTTTCTTGAAGAAGATGATGGTGAAGGTCTCGCCGGGCTGGAGCGTGGCGATCGCGTCGTGGAGCCAGAGCAGCATCTGCGGGAGCGAGTCGACAAGCGAGCCCGAGCAGTCGACGAGGAAGACGAGCTTGTCGCCGTCGATCGGTGCGGTGGGGTCGAGGTTGGTATCGGCGGGGTCTTGGGCCTGTGTGTTGTTGTCGCCGATGGCGTTGGGTGTGGTCTGTGTGTTGCCGGGGTCGAGGGCATTTTGGGGGTTGGGGTTGATGCCGGGCTGTGGGAGGATCAGCGGCGGGACGGGGCGCGGGCCTGGGTTGAGCAGGCTTTCGTCGACGGGGGGCGCGCCGGGTCGTGTGACGCTGGGGTCGTCGGTAGTGCGTCCGGCGAGGGCGTTGCTGCCGAGGACGCGGGGCGTGCTGTCGAAGGGGTTCGGGGTGCGGGCGAGGCCTGCGGCGAGCTGTGCGGGGTCGGCGGCGGGGGCCGGGGTTTGGGAGTCGATCGGCGGGGTCGTGGCGGGGTTGTTGCTGCCGGTGTCGCGGGGCGGCTGCGGATTGCTGGGGAGGGCGGCGGTGTCGGGGCCAGGGCTGATGGGGCCGACGCTGCCGGGGTCGATCGGTGCGGGCTCGGTCGGTCGGTTGGCTTTGCCGGTGATGAGCTGGGGGTTGATGACACCGAGGTAGAGCGCTGCGCCCAGGCCGAGGACGACGATGATCGCGGCGGCGAACCCGAGGTGTTTGCGGCGGAGTCCTTGCTGCGTGGGCGGCCCGGCGCTTCGGTAAGAGCGTCTAGGCTCGACGGGTGGGAGGGTGGATGTCGGGTTTTCGCCGTGGGGCGGCTGCGCGGCGATCGGGGCGGTCGTGTCGTCGCCCGGGTCCTCGTCCGAGTCGTCGGGCAGGGGTGCGGCATCGACGAGCGCGGCGTGCTCGGACTCGGCGTCGGCATCGAGTTCTTGTGCGACGGCGGATGCGCTGCCGGGGCCGCCGCCGAGCGACGCGGGGGTGGGCGCGTCGTAGTCGGTCTCGCCCGGGTCGAGCTGGGCTGGGGCAGTGGCTTCGATGTCGTCGATCCGTTCGAGGTCCGCGTCTGCATCGGCAGCCACGGGCAAAGGAGAAGACGCGTCGCGATCGAGGGTTTCATCGGCGACCGGCGGGGGCGCGATTGAATCTTCGCCTGGCCCAGCGACGGCTTCGGTGTCTTCTTCCTCGCGGTCTTCGTTGACGCCCGCTTCAGGGGCCGCGTCGGTCTCGGGTTCATCTTCCAACTGCGCCAGCGCGGCGCGGAGGGTGTCGAGGTCGGGTGCGTCGTCGGCCAAATCCGTGGCAGGGTCGGCGACATCTTCGGCCGGCGATTCGGGAACCGGCTCGGTATCGGTGGAGTCGTCCGAGCCGACGGGTTCAACCGGCGCGGCCTCTTGCGGCGCGTCGTGCTCGGGCGCTGTAGCGGGCGCGTCGGCCAAGCCCGTTACGAACGCGGTGGCGGGAGCCGCGTCGGCCGCGTCGGCACGCCCCTCGTCGGTTTCTTCGGGTGTATCGGATTCGGAAGCAGCACCCTCGCTTGTGTCGGTCGATTCGGGCTCGGGCTCGGCGGCTTGGTCCCGTGCGTCGGACACGTCCGCAGGTTGTGCCGCGTCATCGTTGGCCGAGTCGTCGGCGCGGCCTGTATCGGAGGCGGCCTCGGGCAGGTTGTCGCTTTCCGCCGGCATGGGGAGCGTTTCGGCGTCGGTGTACAGCGCGGCCGGCGCCGTTGTGTCCAGCGGGGGCGTGTCACGCACGATCGGTTCATCATCGCCGATGCGGATCAGATCCTCGTGCGTGTCGATCGTGTCGTCGGCGGGCGGCGCCGCGGTGTCGGGCTCAGCGACTGCCTGGTCAAACACCGAGGTCTTGGGTTCATCGTCGGCCAAGCCGATCGATTCTTCCTCTTCAAACGTGTATGCATCGGACTGGTTCGAGATCGCCGCGGAGCGGTCGCCGCCCGCCGCGGCCGCGAGGGTCTCGCTGGGCAGCACGTGCGTCGTGCCCGGCATCTTGCCCGCGTCGGGCAGGTCGTCGTCGATCCGGACCTGGTCAGATGTGTCGCCCGGTGCGGGGGTGTCCTCGGCCGTCGCGGCTGGGGCTTCGTCTTGAACGACATCATCCTCGACGTCGCCTTCATCCGCGACATCTTCAGCGTCTAGCGTTGGTGTCGGCTCTGCATCGACCTCTAACGAAGGGGGTTCGACGGCCTGGGCATGATCGAACGCCTCGGCATCCCCCGTTGCTTCTACGACGTCTTCAGCTTCGGCTTCGTTTTCGGTTTCGATGAGTTCGGACGCCTGCGCCGCGTTGTCGGCCACCCAGCCCGCGTCGCCGGGGACGGGGTCGAAGATGCCCGACTCGATCAAGAGGTCGCCCGACGCGTCGTCATCCTCCGAGGCGTCGCTGATCTGCTCGGTGTCGGCGTCGCTTTGGCTCGCCGGGTCTACAAGACCTGCGACGGGCTCGGCGGCGGGGGTCTCGATCGGGGCCTTGGCCGGTGCCATCTCGACGAGGTCGTCAAGGTCATCGATGGCTTCGATTGCTACGGGCGGTGTTTCGATCGGGTCGTCGTCGAGGTCGTCTTCGATGCCCTCGGCCCGGTCGGCTTCTTCGAAGAGTGCATCGAGGTCGAGTTCGTCGTTGACATCGACAGGCCCGCGAGAATCCACCGATTCGATTGGGCGATCGTCTGCGTCCAGCGTGCCCTCGGCGTCGGGCATCGACGGTGTAGCGACGGCGCTGCCTGAGGCCAGGAAGTCGCCGTCGGACATCGGGGTGTCGAGGCTGTCGTGGGCGAGCTCGGCCGCAGGCGCCGCGCTGTCGGGCATCCCCAGCGCGTTGGCTTCGCGTACGCGCATGGCGATGCGGCCGCACTGGATGATGTCGCCGCGTTCGAGTTCTGCCAAGCCGCTGAGGGGCTGCTTGTTGAGGAAGGTGCCGTTGGACGACCCCGCGTCGCGCAGGATCCACGTGCCGTTGGTGTACGTGATCTCCGCGTGTCTTTTGGAGCAGCGCGAATCGTGCAGCCGCAGACGCCCGCGGTCTCGCCCGATCGTCAGCGGCTCGGCGTCGGCGACACGGACGTGCCGGCCGGCCTTGGGCCCAGTCATCAGTACCAGCTTCAGCAACGCAGAATCCCTGTATACGATCGGGCCAAAATCCCCGGGCGCAACGCGAAAGCGCGGCAACCCCACAGCACGCCGGCCCCGCCGACACGCCACCCCGCCGGCTTTCGCCCGGCGGACAACACAGCCGTGCCCGCCGAGGACCGGAAGGCACCGCTCTATTCTAACCCTGAATTGTAGCCCACGGACCCACCGCGACGAGCCCGATCCGCTCGGCCGACGACGATATCGGGTGCGCGACCCGGCCAGCCCGCAATGTCCCCCCAGGTTCCCCCGGCGCTAGCGCCGACGCCGTGCCACAAGCAGCCCGCCCAGCCCGAGCAGGGCGAGCGAGGTTGGCTCGGGGACGACATACTCGCATCGGGCGAGTTGGACATCATTGAAGTTGAGGTGGTCGCCGATCCACTGGCCACAGCCCTGGACGTTATTCATCGTGATCTCGCCGCCGTCTTCGGATAGGTCCCAGAACGCGGCGCCGTTGACGATGACTTTGCTGAAGTTGAAGTTGGAGTCATTGCCGCCGTCAAGCGTGGCGAAGAGGATCGAGTTGCCGTCGATGCCGCTCTGGCCGTGGGTGATTGAGGCGTTGGTGAACAGGAAGTTGGCCTGGTCTTCGTTTTCAAGCAGGAAGATGACGCTCGAGTCGGCGCCGCCGTCGATGACGAGGCCGGCGTTGTTGAGGCTGAAGTCGTTGTCGTTGGTGTCGATGACGATGACGTTGAGCCCGGCGTCGAGTGTGATCGTGGTGTTCGAATCGACCGTGCCGGAGTTGATCTGCCAGTGGTTGCTGCCATTCATGAACCCGTCGCCGCTGACGGACCAGCCGCCGGTCGCGCTGAGCCCGCTGATCGCGGTGTGGGCGGCGTCGAGCTCGGCCTCGATGGCGGCCATGCCGGCGGCGTCGTTGGCGAAGCTGCCGTTGAACAGGTTGGAGTTGCTCCAGCCGTCGCGTGCCGACGTCGTCACACCGCTGGGGGCGCGGACACCGAGGTCGGCCCAGATGTTGATGTCCTGGAAGTTGTACGTGCCGTTGGCGTGGGTCACGGCGACGTTGCCGTCGTTGGTCAGGCCCATCATCGGGGGGGTCGCGCCCGCGGGCAGCGGCCAGGGCGGGGTGTCATCCACATCCGGATCGCTCGAAGCCGGCACCGTAAAGATCTGCCCCAGCGAATTGCTGCTGCCGACCTGCACTGCCACACCATCGCTGCTCGACCCACGCCCGATCAGCAGGTAATCACCAGCAGTCGGTGTCAGAAAGTCCGCTTGCGCTTCGGTCGATAAAGCCAGCAATGCCAAGCACGATACCGCGATCAGTTTCTTTTCCATGATTCACTCCCAGATAGCGATGATGATGTCCGCCCCATTCATTGACCGTGAAACACAGATGCGGTTGAATGCAGAGGCCAGTGTATCGCTAAGCACACAGATCGCGAAGAGCAAAACTCCACATATCTCGGATTCAACTGAAAAAACCAGAGAAATTCCCTTCTGGGTTTCACCAGTTTACCAACAGGCGTTGCATGCTAATCCGTAAGAGTTAGGAGCGTGCCCCCAAGGGCATGGGAAAACGGGGGCCACGATCAGGCCCTTTTTGCCTTCTTTTTTGATGCTTTGGGGGTGGACTTCTTTTTCACGGCCTTCTTAGCCACTTTCTTTTTGGCTCCTTTTTTCTTGGCCGTTTTCTTTTTGGCCACCTTCTTCTTCGCCGGCCGGCTTCGGTTTACGTAGGCGTCCTCGTACATCTGGATGTACTGCTTGACATCGACCTTCGTGAACAGCTCGGCCACCACATCAAGCGGGACATCTTCGATCTTCTTGAAGCGGATGCAGGACTTGCCCATGTCGAGTTTGTGGCCCGCATCCTTCCATGCTTTGGTGAACCACTTGTTGATCTTCGGGTCGCTGTAGACCGTCATGGTGTAGAGGGCCATGTGGTTTTTCTGCGAGGCGATCGAGGCGAAGGGCAGGGGCTGTTTCGGGTCGCAGTGGTAGCCGTTGGGGTAGAGCTTGTGCGGGACGAAGTAGCCGATCATGCCGTACTGGATGCCTTCTTCGATGCCTTTGGGCAGGTTCTTTTTGATCACGCTGCGCAGCTTCGAGATCGCTTTGCGGCGGTCTTCGGGGAGTTCTTTGAGGTACTGCGCGGCGGTGGTGGCTTTGGATGGCATGGCGATGGCCTTGGCTGAGAGATGGGGCGTGAATCGTCGCGCCTGACGCGCAGCGAGGGGGGAGACGTCTGTCGGGCCATGCTAAAGGCCGTGGCCTCCAGCGACAAGAAAAAACCCCAGCCCGCATGCGCATGCGGGGCTGGGGCGGATGGCGTGGGGCAATGCCTTTGCAGTGCGTGCGGCCGCTGGCATGGGGCGTGGGCTACTTCCGGCGCCGCCGTGCGATCATGCCGCCGGCAGCCAGGAGCAGTGCGAAGGACCCGGGCTCGGGGATAGGCGAGCCGGGCGGGTTGCCGCTGCCCCAGTTGTCGCGGACGACTTGGAGGTCTGCGTCATCGACGACACCATCGGCGACGGCATCCCCGTTGATGAGTGAGCCGACCGTGACGTTGTCGCCCCAGTTGGCGAGGAGGATGTCCAGGTCTGCGGCGCCGACAAAGCCATCGCCATTGAGGTCGCCCGTGATGGAGCTGGTCGAATACTCGATGTGCAGGACGGCCGCGCGGCTGGGGATCCCGTCATAGCTCTCCATCTCGTGCTCGTCGATCGCGAACGGCGAGGTGTTGACGCCGAGGATCGGGTTCAGGGAAGCGTCCAGCGAAGCGCTGTGGTAGATCTGGAAGGCGACGGCGTTGCCAGAAGCCCAGCCAGCCTGCCCGATGATTTCCTGAATGATGCCCGAGAGGTCTGGCGTCTGTTGGCCGACCTGCGCAACCCCTTCGGGCCGGTCAAAGGGGATGTCGTCCCAGACGACCGACTGGGTGGTGCGTGGGCGATTGGTGATGTTCCGGTCGTTGGCCGGCTGGTTGTACGGGCCTTCGCCGCCTGTCGAGCTGGAGCCGAGGAACGTGCCGGGGTTCAGGCTCAGCTCGCCGAAGATGCGGAACTCGTTGTTGCCGACCTGTGCGGTTTCCGTGCCGTCGTCGGAGTGGAATTGGATCCAAGCGCTGGTGATAAACGCGTTGGTCGGGATCGAGATGTTGGTGAATCGCAGGCCGATGGCTTGGGGGTCGGTGAAGCCGCCGCTGCCCTCGTCGCCCAGTTCGAGGTCCGAGCTGTTGAGCAGGACGAAGCCGGTCAGGCCTTGCCCGTCTAACGCGCCGGACCCGCCAAGGAACTCCTCGGCGTCATCGGAGCTCTGGCTGATCGCCACGGACAAGGACTCGGCGAACGCGGGGGCCGCCATCGAGGCGGACAGCGTCGCCAGGGCAATCCCACGTGTGATTGGGCCCAAGCAGCGGGACGGATGAAGATTCGTGGACATTTTTCACGCTCCAGTCGAAATGAGGAAAGGACAAAGTGAGACGTCGGCCTTGTGAGCCCGAGAGGGCGGGTTGATAAGGACGCAGACAGGTTCGGACACAGCGACCAATCTATCCTTGGCGTTTGGGGGATGCAAGCAAAAATGTGCCTTTCCGGCGTGAAGCCTGCGTATCTGGCGCGGAGTGGAAGCCGGCCTGCGGCTGGTAGGGGGCGTCTGCGGGGGGGCCGGTGGGGTTGTCTTGGGCCCGGCAATCCCCAACGCGTTGCCCGCGTTGCCGGGGGCGGTGGTATCGCTATGATGTGCGGCCTATGCCAGCGAATATCCGAGAGATTAAGGGCCGGATCAAGGCCGTAGGCAACATCAAACGCATCACCCACACGATGCAGTTGATCGCCTCGGCGAAGTTCCAGCAGATGCAGAAACGCGCGACCGATGCGCAGGCCTATACCCGTAAGGTCGCGGCGGTCGTCGGCGAGGTCGCGTCCACCATGGACCCGAGCGAGGCGGACCTGCCGCTGATCAGCCCGCCGGCCAAGGCGGCCGGGAAGGAGCTGCTGCTGGTGCTGACCTCGAGCCGGGGGCTCTGCGGCGCATACAACGGCAACGTGATGCGCAAAGCGCTGGCCCACCTCGACGCCCAGGGCCAGCAGAACATCGACCTTGAGGTGGTGGGCAAGAAGGGCGTGGGGATGTTCAAGTTCTCACGCGTGCCGGTGGATGTGGTCCACGACACGATCAGCGACACCCCGGGCTACGACGAGGTCGCCGCGATCGCGCAGGCTTACATGGACGCGTATGTCGACGGCAAATACGACACGGTGCGGGTGTGCTACATGGCGTTCCGCTCGATGTCGAAGCAAGAGCCGGTGATGCAGACACTGCTGCCGCTGGAGCCGCCGCAAGGCGCTGCTGAGCACGCCGACGCTGAGCAAAGCGAAGCGTCTGGTACGGGCGCCTCGGAAAACTACGAGTTCTCGCCCAACCCCGAGGAGCTGCTGGGCGAGCTGCTGCCGATCACGGTGAAGTCCACGCTGTTCCAGTGCTTCAACGAGGCGGTGGTGAGTGAGCAGATCGCTCGGATGCTCGCGATGAAGGCCGCGACCGACGCGGCGGGCAAGATGGGGACGTCGCTCAAGCGTCAGTTCAACCGCGCCCGCCAGGCGGCGATTACGACCGAGCTGTCCGAGATCATCGCCGGTGCCGCGGCGCTGGAGTAGTGGCTTAGAGAAAGAAAGTAGGACAGGCATTCCCGTCTGTCGCGGAACAAAGTAGGACAGGCATTCCTGCCTGTCATCAGGCCGAAGGCCTGAGTGGAATAGATGACAAATAAGCCCCCCCGCAGGCCGGAGAAGAAGCCGCTGATGGGGCTCAAGCCCCAGGACCTGCGGGCCTTGGGGATCGGGCTCGAACTCGCCGCGGTGATCGGCGGGGCCGCCTGGCTGGGAAGCTGGGCCGACGGGAAGCTGGGGACCGACCCCTGGCTCACCATGACCGGCGTCATCCTGGGCATCTGCGGCGGCGGGTGGCACGCCCTGAAGATGGCCAACGACGGCAAGACCCCCGAGATCCCCGGTATCACGAAAGCCGCGAAGAAACCAGACCCCAAACCCCCGGCCGACGACCACGAATCGACTGACCCCGGACCCGACCCCAAGCCATGAACGCCTCCGCCGCCGACAACCCGCACCTCCGCGTCGCCCGCGCCGCCGTCTTGGCCGGCGTGGCGAGTATTGCGGTTGTCGGGCTGGCGTTCGGCATCGCCAAGGCCGTTGGGGCGGACCTGCTGGCGGCTGACATCGCGCTGGTGGGGGGGCTGATGTTCCTCGCCGGCGTCCCGGGCCTGATCGGCGCAGCGCTGGCCGCCGGGCGGATGCGCGGCGGGGCGGTCTACGGCTTCCTGGGCGGGATGGTCGTCCGCATGCCCGTCGGCGCGGGGCTCGCCCTCTGGGGCACCGGCCTTGCTCAGTCCGCACACTTCACCAACTGCATCGCGGTGGCGTACATCGTCCTGCTCGCCATCGAAGTCCTGATCCTCGCCCCGGCCATCAAAGCCACCGCCGGGATCGAGCCCAAACGACCACTAACTGACCCGGCAGCGACCCACGCGGCGCTGCCCAAGGAGTCTGTCTGATGTTTACGACGCTTGCCGCCTCCGACGGCAAACTCAACGCCGAGACCCACATCCAGCGACACATGCTGTTTGGCAGCGAATGGTTCAACAACCACCTGCTCATGAGCGTCGTGGCCTCGGTCATCGCGCTGCTCCTGCTGGTCCTGGTCGCCAAGAAGATGCAGCCCCGCCCCGAAGAAGGCGCGAAGGGCTACGTCACCCGCGGCGGCCTGGCCGGGTTCTTCGAGCTCGTCCTGGTCTACCTCCGTGACGAGACCGTCAAGCCCCTGCTCCACGACAAAACCGACAAGTACATCGGCTTCCTCTGGTCGATCTTCTTCTTCGTCCTCTTCGGCAACCTGCTGGGCATGGTCCCCATCGGCCCCGTCGCCGGGCTGCTGGGCGGCAACTCCCACCTGGGCGGGACCTTCACCGGCAACTGGAGCTTCACGATCGCGCTCTCAGCGATCGCCTGTATCGCCTGGCTGGCCATCGGCCTCAAAGAAGGCGGCATGGGCTACATCAAGCACTACTGGGTCGTCCCCCTGGGCGACCAGCCCAAGGCCCTCTGGCCGCTGCTGATCGTCGTCGGCATCGGCATCGCGGCGCTCGAGATCCTCGGCAACGTCCTCATCAAGCCCTTCGCACTCTGCGTGCGTCTGCTCGCCAACATGATGGCCGGCCACATGGTGCTCGGCTCCATCGTCATCATCTCCGTCACCGCGTTCCACGAGAAGAGCTACGCCGGGTCGCTCATCGCGTTCCTCGGATCGCTGGCGATCTTCTTCCTCGAACTGTTCGTCGCCTTCCTCCAGTCGTACATCTTTATGTTCCTCACCGCGATCTTCATCTCGCTGGGCCTGCCCCACGGCGACCACGACCACGGCGACGAGGCCCACGCCCACTAAACATCAACCAAGCCGTACCTGAGCGAAGCGAAGGTGCGGACCTTACGAACTCGGGCCCGCCGGTGTACCGCCCCCCAAAGACCGGCAAGTGATTCTTTTTCCTCCCTATTCCCCCTTTTTTTGGAGCTTCTCTTATGTTGACTACGCTTGCAGGTATTGACGCGGCCGGTTGGGCCGGGATTGGTGCCGGGATCGGTGTTGGCCTGTGTGTGCTCGGTGCCGGCCTGGGCATCGGCAACATCGGCGGCAACGCCACCCAGGCGACCGCCCGCCAGCCCGAGGCTTCGGGCCAGGTCTTCCTCCAGATGCTGATCGCCGCCGCGCTGATCGAAGGCGTCGCGTTCTTCGGTGTCATCACCGCCGGTAAGGCCGGCAACACCGCCATCGAAGCCGACGAGCGCCTCCAGGCGCACGACGACGAAGACCACGCCGCGATCAAGACCGAAGACGACATCGAGTTCGTCCTCGAAGAAGGCCCGATCTCCTGATCGGCTGATCTGAACTTCCCCCCGCCGATCGGAAACGTTCGGCGGGGATTTGGGCTCCGTGCCCCGATGAACCCTGTATATTGTTGGCCCCACTTTTTACGTCAGGCCCCCTTGTGATGATGAAGCACACGACACGAATCGCAACGCTCCTGGTCGCCCTCGCCGCGGCCGCACCCGCCTTCGCCGCCGGCGGCAACACCGACCCGATGAGCCCGCAGTGGCTGGAGATGGTCTGGGCGACGGTGCTGTTCCTGCTCTTCGCGGGCATCCTGGGCTTCTTCGTTTGGCCCAAGATCCTCAAAGCCCTGCAGGACCGCGAGCAGAAGCTCGAGGGTGATCTGGTCGGTGCCGAGCAGGCCCGCAAGGATGCCGAAGCCTCCCTGGCGGAATACAAGTCGAAGATCGCTGAGGCCCAGCAGGAGGCCGCGAAGGTCGTCGCCGAGGCCCGCGCCGCGGCCGAGCAGGTCGCGAACCAGATCAAGTCCGACGCCGAGGCCCAGGCCGCCCAGCTCCGCGACCGCAACGTCGCCGAGATCGCCGCCGCCAAGGAGCAGGCCCTGAGCGAGATCCACAGCCAGACCGCCGAGCTGTCGACGCTCGTCGCATCGAAGATCCTCAAGCGAGAGATCAACGCCCAGGACCAGCAGCAGCTCGTCGAAGACTCGCTGGCCGAACTCGCCGCCGCGAACAACTAACCCCACAGGCGGGCCGACCCGCAGGCGAACTACGATGGCCCGCAAAGGAATCTGGAACAAGCTCTTCGGCGGCGACGAACCCCCGCAAGACGATTCCGACCAAACAACCCACGGGCCGGCCTCGGAAGAAGCACCGCCGCAGGAATCGGCCAAGCCCGAACCCGAGTCGCCTGACCCAGCACCCGACCGCGACGAAGCGGACCCAAACGGGCCGACTCAAACGCCCACCGACGCCCCGACCGACGCGACGCCCGCTCAAGTCGCCCCTGACCCCGGAGATTTTCCGTTGTCCCAGACTGCCGAACTCAAGACTGATGCCGTGGGGCGGGTCTACGCCGAGGCCCTGCTCGATTTGGCGCGTGAAGCCGGCGAGCAGGACGCGATCGCCCAGCAGGTGTCGGACCTGCTCCCCGCGGTCCAGCCCGGCAGCGACCTGCACCGCCTCGTGACCAACCCCGTGATCAGCACCGACGAGCGTTCGAAGATCGTCGCCCGCGTTTTTGAAGGCAAAGTCAGCGACCTGCTGCTGCGTTTCCTCAAGGTCGTCGCCGACAAGGACCGCCTGGGCAGCCTGGATATGATCCTGTCGGGCTACCTGCTCGCCACCGCAGAGTCCGGCGGCAGGATCACCGTCGACGCCTACGTCGCCTCCGCGATGGACGACGCCACCGCCACCCAGGTCGCCCAGCGGATCGGCGAATCAATGGGCAAGGAGGTCACCCTCCGCCAGCACATCGACGAGTCGCTCATCGGCGGCCTGAAGATCAAGGTCGGCGACAAACTCATCGACGCAAGTGTCGCGTCGCAGCTCCGGGCGATGCGGCAGAAGATGATCCAGGGGGCGCAGAGTTAGCCCACAGATTCCACAGATAGGCACAGATCGGAATAGACCAACCCAATAAGTCCCAGACGGGGCCGTTCGACAAGACTGATATCACTCACAACACGTTCCCCAAATCTGCGCAATCTGTGCAATCTGTGGGCAAAAAACGACTCGGAGCCATCGACCATGAAGATTAATACCGACGAAATCACCAGCGTCATCAAGCAGGAAGTCGCCAACTACAACACCCAGCTCGACGTCAGCCAGGTCGGCACCGTCGTCGAGGTCGGCGACGGGATCGCGCGGATCTACGGCCTGTCCAACGCCATGGCCGGCGAGATGCTCGAATTCGAGACCACCGGCGGCGGCAGCGTCCGCGGCCAGGTGATGAACCTCGAAGAAGACATCGTCGGGGCCGTCATCTTCGGCGACTACCTCGGCGTCCGTGAAGGCATGACCGTCAAGAGCACGGGCCAACTGCTCAGCGTGCCGTCGGGTGAGGGCCTGCTGGGCCGGGTGGTCAACGCGTTGGGCGAGCCGATCGACGGCAAGGGCGCGATCGCCGGCGACGTCGAAGAACGCAAGGTCGACATCATCGCCCCGGGCATCGCCGCCCGCCAGCCCGTCAGCCAGCCGATGCAGTTCGGCGTCAAGGCCGTCGACTCGATGATCCCCGTGGGCCGTGGCCAGCGTGAGCTCATCATCGGCGACCGTAAGACGGGTAAGACCGCCGTCGCCATCGACGCGATCATCAACCAGAAGTACACCCACGAGACCGAGGGCGAAGAGCCGGTCTACTGCTTCTACGTCGCGGTCGGCCAGAAGGACTCGACCGTCGCGGGTGTTGTCGAGGCGCTCCGCGAGAACGGCGCGATGGACTACACCACCGTCATCGTCGCCTCCTCGTCCGAGGCCGCGCCGATGCAGTACATCGCGCCCTACTCGGGCACGTCGATGGCCGAGCACTTCATGTGGAAGGGCAAGCACGCCCTGATCGTCTACGACGACCTCTCCAAGCAGGCCGTCGCCTACCGCCAGCTCTCGCTGCTGCTGCGTCGCCCGCCGGGCCGTGAGGCCTACCCCGGCGACGTGTTCTACCTCCACTCCCGCCTGCTCGAACGCTCGACCAAGCTCAGCGACGA